>NZ_JAMYLH010000011.1:0-201098 GCF_040317925.1 Mesorhizobium sp. M1348
AGCCAGATTGAAGCCGGCGGTTGCGATTTCGGTGGCGGATCCACCCGATGCGTAGTGCAGAGTTGCCATCCAATATTCCTTTGTCTCATTCGATAGCGCCCCGGGGCTTGCCTACTAGAGGGTGTATATTAGCGCCAAATCACATACCTGCAGGCTCTGATAGAATGGTTGATCGCCAATAGGAACGCTCGCACGGAAGGAGAAATCTAAATAGAGATATTCAATAGATATCAAGAATATCATCGCTTTACGTCCGTATATCTATCCAGATTATCTGATTTAATTGGAGATCGGTAGTTTCATGGTCTAAAAAAATAGCTTGCGTGTTGCGGAATGCAATTGTGAAATAAATTTCTATTCGACTGTTCATCTGCCAATTTAGAGATCAGACAAACGTTTAATCTGAGAGCCAAGCCCCTCCACAGTCTCATTGCCGCAACCAATTAGTTGTGGACAAGTTGTAGGCGTCTGCGCGCTCGTCGCCGGATATCGGTCGGCAGATCAGGTTTCCGACATCGGAGGGGGTCGAATCGGCTTATCCGCTGGTCGCAAGGAGGCAAGTCGCGTCAGGGGTTGTGGCTGAGGGGCTGATCATCATGCCTGGTAGCACGCGGACCCGGACAGGGAGCTTAGGAATCCCAGCGTAGAGCAGCCGTACAGCGCACGACTGTCGGAAGCGCTTTCTTCGGTTGTCTTATCAGTGGCGAGTCCGGCTTGGCACAACTCCCTAGAGTTCGAGGCGCAATTCATCCGCGTACCCACAAGATGCTGTCGAGGTGCTTCGCGATATGCGTAAGGCCGTGATCCCAATGCGGTTTACCTCATTCAAACAGACGAGGACAGTAGGCAAGCCTCCTCCTACCGTACCCTTTCACGCGCACAGAAGTAACGAAGCAAAACCATGAAAGCAGATGCGAAAGGCAGTTACTTCACGCGGCCGAAACACGGCGCACGGACGGGAGCTTCGGGATGAATCCGCATCTCGTTTGTGTGGGAGGCGAAGATCACGCCCTGAGAATTCCGTTCCTAATGTCGCTGCGCGAAAGCGGCTTCCGGGTCACTGCAGTTTCGACCGGCGATGAGGCTGCGTTTTTGCGGCATGGCATTCCGCATCGCCGCTACGGTTTCGACCGATTTGCCAGCGGCAGTGGCGAGTGGACCGCCGTAAGAGCGATTCGGAAATTGGTTGCGGAACTCCGGCCTGACATCGTCCAAAGTTTCGACACCAAGCCCAACCTGCTGGCACCGTTTTCGGTGCGCGGAACGGTGCCGGTCGTGCGCACGATCAACGGCCTGGGCTGGACATTCTCCTCGCTGGAACCGCGGGCTCTGGCGTTGCGTCCAATCTTTTGCGGATTGCAATGGCTTGCCTCCTTCTGGACGGCAGCGACGGTGTTTCAGAATCGGGACGATGAGGCTTTCTTCAAGCGCTTTCGATTGATTGAACCCGGCAGCGGAAGAGTCATCCGCAGTTCTGGCATCGACGTCGATGCGTTCGCCATGGCGAGGCATCTTGCTCCGCCGGCAACGAAAATGCGCCAGGAACTCGGGCTCCAGTCAGCAGAGATCGTAATTTTTGTTGGCCGGTTGACCCGCCAGAAGGGCATCCCGGTACTGCTTCAAGCAGTCCCCCGCGTCCTTTCTAAAAGGCCTAATGCTCGTTTCGTGCTTGTCGGCCCTTGGGAGTCCGAAGGTCCATTTGCAGTCGACAAGTTGGAAATCGATCGACACGCTCCTCATGTCATCGCGCTTGGCCCACGACGCGATGTTCCAGCCCTTCTTGGTATGGCCGACGTGTTCGCCTTCCCCACACAATATCGAGAAGGAATCCCGCGCGTCCTGCTCGAGGCAGGGCTGGCGGGATTGCCCATCGTCGCCTCAAAGATGCCCGGCTGCAATGAAGTGGTCGAGGATGGATGGAACGGCTACCTTGTCCAACCGCACGACGCCGATGGCCTTGCATCTCGAATAGTTGACATCCTGTCCGACCGCAGTCGCGGAAAAGTCATGGGCGGTCGTTCTGTCGAACTTGTCCGGGAGCAGTTCGCGCTGCCGCGGGTGGTGGCCCAATATTGCGATCTGTACAAAAATATCCTTGGCGCCAAATCCCACAGCGATCTCGCCCGACCGGCGTCTCCGATCTTGTTTGGAGAGGGTGCTGCGAGAAGCAGATTGGATGTGCGCCGATGATCCGGGACGCGATCCTGGCCTGCGGCCTCGCAATGACCTATGCGGTGCAACTCGACATTCCTGGATCGCCCTTGGGGATTGGCGAACTACTCCTTGTGCTTTGGATCATGCTCTCGATTGCGCGCGTGCTGGCCGGCGGTCGCCTGGAGACCAGGCCGGCGCTGACACTCCTTGCAAGCTACTGGACGATCATGGCGCTTGCTCTCGGGGTCGGCACCGTTGTCGGCTATCTGACCACAATTCTGTACCTGACGGGCCTGATGCACGATACGATGGCCTACCTGCTGTTGGTCAGCGTCACGTGCCTTGCCGCTGCAGAACCCGAGGCTGATCGCCGTCTGCGTCGTACTGGCTGGTGGGTTGTGGGCATCGCGAATATGGCCCTTGCCATTCAGCTGGGACAGGGCTGGGGCTGGATCCCCCGAGCTGGCGTCGATCCCTGGTACTGGGACCGCTTTCGTGGCTGGTCGCATAATCCAAACCAGCTCGCGCTCTACTGCGCAATCTTTGGCCCGCTAGCCTTGCATCTTGCGACCACCACCAGCAACCGATGGGGCAGGTTTCTTGGGATCGCCAGCTTGTTCCTGACCTTCTATGTCGGGAGGCTGACAAAGAGCGATACCTATTTGTACACCAGCATCCTGACCTGCCTGACATTCCTCGGGCTGCGGATCAGGACATGGCTCAAGACCGGTGGCAACGGGATCAGCTTTTCACGGCAAGCCGTCCTCCTGTTGCTTGTCGGTATCCTTCCGTTGGCGATGGCGATAACCCCCTATGCCGTAACGGAGGCGAGCGTCCTCGAAAACTTCGCCAAGGGCCTGACCAAGGACAAGGGCGGCGAGGCTACTGCGGAAACCGCCGCGCTCCGCGTGCATCTCTGGGACGAAGCGTTGGAGAAGGGCGCCGAGTCCGGATCGCTTGGCCTTGGTCCAGGTCCGCATCTCGAGCGCCCATCAGTGTTCGACTCGCAATTTCTGGAACGACCCTTCGAGGCTCACAACACGATCCTGGACCTGTACACTCAAGGTGGTCTCATTGCGGTTCTGGCGCTGGTCTGGATCGTCGGCGCCGCCATCATGTCGGTTTGGCGTGCGAAGCTCGACGCGCTGTTAGCGCTCGTGGTGTCAATCATCATCTTCGGGATGCCGCACCTGATCATCCGCCACCCGATCGTGTGGTTTGCGCTGACCATCTGCCTTGTCGCCGGTACGCCGAAAGCAGTTTCTGCAATCTCCAACAATCCGGGGTAATGGTATGTGTGGTATTGCCGGAATTCTTCTTGCATCCGATTCAGCGGACACGAGGCCGCTCAGGGCAATAGGGCAGATGACGGCCGCACTTCGCCACCGCGGGCCGGATGGCGAGGCATTCTGGGTAAACTGTGAATCGGGTGTCGCCTTCGGTCACAGGCGGCTGGCAATCGTTGACTTGTCGGAGGCTGGCTGTCAGCCGATGCATTCCGAAAGCGGCCGATATGTCATCACATTCAACGGCGAAATATACAATTTCCGTGATTTGCGCCGTGAGCTGGAGAGTACAGGCCATCATTTTCGGAGCGCCAGCGATACCGAAGTCATGCTCGCCGCAGTTGAGAGTTGGGGCCTCGAAAAAGCACTCACGCGTTTCGCCGGCATGTTCGCTTTAGGATTATGGGACCTTAAGACAAGGACGCTCCATCTCGCCCGCGACCGAATGGGCAAAAAGCCGCTTTATGTCGCCTCAACACGCGATGCACTTGTTTTTGCTTCCGAGTTGAAGGCGATCAACCGTTTTCCAGGGTTTTGCCAGGAGCTCGATATCGATGCGGCCGCGGCAATGCTTTCGAAGGGATGGGTACCGGATGACAGCTGCATTTGGCGAGGCGTATTCAAGCTGCCGCCGGGTTCGGTCCTGTCGGTAACGGCCGCTGAGTTCTCCGGGGAACGCAGTGTCGCCTCCCTGTCGCATCGCATTCGACACTGGTGGTCGCTGGCCGAAGCCGCCACGAAAGGGCGGACGGAGCAGGTCGCCGGCAGCGACGAGGAACTCACCGATGAACTGGACGGCCTGCTTCGGCTTGCCGTTCGGGAGCGCATGATCGCTGACGTCCCGCTTGGGGCCTTCCTGTCGGGCGGAATAGACAGCTCGACGGTTGTGGCCCTGATGCAGGCTCAATCGGAAAAGCCCGTGCGCACGTTCACGATCGCTTTCGGAGAGGGCGGGTTCGATGAGGCTCCGCACGCCGCGGAAGTCGCGCGGCATCTGGGCACCGACCATACCGAACTCCACCTTTCGGCTGCCGTAGCGCGCGACGTCATTCCAGAACTGCCGCAGATCTGGGATGAGCCTTTCGCTGACGAATCGCAGATACCAACTCTGCTGGTGGCGCGGCTCGCCCGCCGGCACGTTACGGTGGCTCTGTCGGGCGACGGTGGCGATGAATGCTTCGCCGGCTACGCCCGCCACTTCATGGCGGCCCGTCTGCGACGACAGCATACTCTGCCGTCAGCACTGCGTCGGGCGCTCGCGGCAGGCACTGGGTTACTGGCCCGTGCAGCCCGTCACGATCTCGTCGGCAAGCTGCCGCTTTCGGAGGGTGCACGGCATGCGCTTCGGGGGGATCGGCTGAATCGCCTCGCTCAGCTGCTCGCTGCAGCCAATGAGGACGAGTTGTATCGGCGACTTACGGGATCATCGACCGAGAACCTGAGCCTCCACCAGCCATCCTCATCAATTCACGTCGAGCACCGGCTTGATGGGCTGCTGTCCCGGCTTTTGTATGACGATATGGCCGGATACCTGCCCGGGGATATATTGGTGAAGCTGGACCGCGCCAGCATGGCCAATAGCCTCGAGGGGCGGTGCCCGCTGCTCGATCATCGTGTTGTCGAATTTGCCTGGAGCCTGCCGACGAATACGAAGGTTCGTAATGGCAAAGGCAAGTGGATCCTTCGTCAGTTGTTGCGCCGGTACGTTCCGCAGCGGCTGATCGAGCGGCCGAAGCAGGGTTTTGATGTTCCAATAGCAGTCTGGCTGAGAGGCCCGCTGCTCAGTTGGGCAAACGATCTTGTCGCCGATATGCGCTTGTCCGGAGACGGGATTTTCGACCTTGCGGAGCTCGATGCGTGCTGGCGCGATCACGTTGATGGCAGGCACGACCATTCTCGCAAATTGTGGCCCGCTTTGATGTTCCAGGCCTGGCACAACGAGGCAAGGCGGCCATCGCCGCCCGCAACGGGTTCTCGCGTGCCCGAACTTACAGGAGATTAAGATGGAAGGGTCCATAGTTAGCCGCATCCACCTTCCGCACGTTAACGAAATGCACGTGCCTGCGCGCGAAATCGCTCCGCGCATGAAACGTCAGCTACGCGAACAGATGGACACGCAAACCCCGTTCCATCAGCTCCTCGTTACCCTGGCAAGAAAAAAATGGTTCCTGATGACCATGGTCGTCAGCGGCGGCGTATTAGCCGCGCTTGCCGGTCTTGCACGGCCTGCCCTGTATGAAGCCACCACACAGGTGATCGTCGACGCACCCAGCAGAGCGGGACCTGCCGGCGGCTTGGTCTCTGCTCAGGATGCGCTGGATTCCAGCATTGACGACCATATAACCATGCTCTCGTCGCAAAGCCATCTGCGAAGCGTGGTGGCAGCGTTGCGCAAAACGGACGCTCTCAACAGTACTACAAAGGTTGATGCTGGCACCGAAAATTCTGCTGCTAACCCTGCGGGCCTTGAGCCGCCGAAGCGCTCGGGTACAGCCGATCTGCTAGCCAAAATTTGGCCGCGAAGCACTCCGGCGGAGCCAGATGCGGCTGAGCTCAAGATACTGCGCAAGGGTATAAGGATCGGCCAGGAGCTGCGATCGAGGGTCATCAGTGTCGGCTTCACCGATCACGATCCGGCGCGGGCCGCCTTGATCGCCAACACGTTCGCCCAAGTGTATATTGGCGATCTGGCAAGGAAAAGCCAAGCATCGGACAGACTGGAACTCGAATCGATAGTTGCCGGACTTCCAGCTACACAAAACAGTCTCGCAGAAGCGACCGATCGTCTTGAGAGGTATCGGCTGAGCCATGGCGCGGTCGACCAAGGTGCAGCGGACAATGCCGCCAAAGAGATAGTCGAACTTACCCAGCAAATCTCCTTGTCGAAAGCGGATCTCTCCGCATCGGAATCTCGACTCCAACACATTCAGGACTTGCGAAAGCGGGGCGCGTCGGTTGCCTCGATCGCCGAAGCCGTCGGATCACCGGTGCTGGCCGATCTCTTGGCACGCCAGGCCAACGACACGACAGATGAGGACGTCACAGATGCGATCGACCGTCAGATTGACCAAGAAATCGCCAGCGCCGCTGCCGAGGCCAACATCTATCGCTCTCAGATTGCGGCGCTGCAAAAGCGCAAGGATGTCCTGGATGCGGTCGTAGCCGACACAGCCGGCCGGCTTTCCGGATTGCGCGCTCTCGAGCCGCAGGTCAGCATCCTGACGCAGCGCTACAACGACCTTTTGACCCGGCAACAAGACTTGACGCGGCGTATTGCAAGTCCATCCCCCGGAGTCAGGCTTCTCTCAGCGGCGTGGCCCCCTACCAATCCAACGACTCTTTCGCCGATATTTCTTATTCCGCCCGGCATGGTCGTGTTTGGCCTGATTGGGGGGATATTCATACTTGTCCGCCAACGCTTCGATAGCACCTTGCGCGGAGAGGCCGAAGCTGAAGCAGCGCTCAAGGTTCCGTGCCTCGGGCTAATACCCCAGGCTGCCACAACGCACGCGAAGCGACTGCAGCAGCTGGTTTCAGGCCAGCAGGAGTCCAGATACAGCCGCGCCGTGACGGCCCTGCTTGTCGCCGCGGCGCCCCAACGGGCGAGAGATTGCTCGAACATAATCTTGATAACATCCTGCGGTGAGGATGATGGCAAGACCGAGCTCGCATGGAGCATGGCCTTGGCGGCCACCAGACTTGGAGGGCGAGTACTCTTTATTGATCTGGACCGCACGGACCGCCGCCTTACAGGCGAGTTTGTGAAGGAATTCAGCGCACGTAAGCCGCACAATTTTTTCGGAGACTATATCAGTGACCGTTGTGCGCTGCACGATGCGATAGCTGGAATGTCGGCAATCGGAATCGATTTCATGGCGCTCGCACCGTCGGAGGATCTGCTGCCCTTGCTGTCCAGTGTCGATGGCTCCCCTTTCAAAGATGAACTGCACTCGGTCTATCGGGTGGTCATCATAAATGGACCGCTGGGGCTTGAGGGACCAGAGGCCAGACTCCTGACAGGCTGGGGTGACGTGGTTCTTTTCGCCGTTCGCTGGGCGAAAACGCGACGCAGCATCGCGCGAGGCGTTCTAGACCTGCTTGCGGGCGATACGCCAGCTTCGGTTCCCGTCGCCAGCGTTCTCACGAAGGTTAATCTCAGGAAGCACGCGGGTTACCGGTTCGGGGACAGCGCTGATCTCTTGCTGGAGAGGGCATGACGAGCGCGGCTTTTATTGTTGCGTACTTCCCGCCACCGCCTGGTTGAAAATCACCGCTTTAGGCGCTACGCCGATCGGCTGCTGGGCGCGGGCCATCCGCCAGTAGCTGGGGTTGTCGCGGAGAGGTCCATCCGGAGCGTGGGTCCGAAGTGCCGCCGGACGGGCATTCATGAATTCCGGAACCCACACCTGAGGCGACGCCCCTGACGCCGTCCTTCGTCTGCTTGGCAGGTCCCGCAGCCTGGTGGTGTCAAAATCACCTTCCCGCTGCAAGCGGCATGGCGCACCGCTCATTACTGCTTGGCTTGGCGATGAATCCGTAGCGCAGGTGACGAGACTTTGTCGATTTTCGCCCAGAGTGCGCTCCCGCCCATCGTAGATGCGTTCCTGATGGCGTATGCCCATGCCGGCAAGCGTGACGGTGAAATCGCAAGGGCAGTCAAACCTTGCGCCATTCGTTGCGCTTTGCTTCGCGGCAGGGCCCGCACGAACTCACTCACACTACCTGGTTTTTGTCCCTTTCGCAAAAAGCTGTGGACGATGTCTTGCTTCAGGAATTTGGCGAGATTGAACGGCTCGCGCTCGCATTTGCTCAATTGCAAGCCGTGCCGCCGACATATGGCATCGAAGGCTTCTTTCGTCCATCGGCCAATGTGGTTTGGTGGCATGTCTACGAGCGAGCCGTGAGACTCCATATAGTACGTTCTGTTTTCATTTGGCACGGCAATGAAGGCAGATCCTTGCGCCTTCAGAAGATATTTTAAGCGAGCAAAAACCTCATCCACTTGGTCCATATGCTCGAAGACCTGAAACATGAAAATAAAATCGAAGGCCTCTTTCATAGAATCGAAGCTGTCCTCCCGAAAATCGCTCGCAAAGGTCTTGAAGCCTTTTGACGCCAAAACTGATCGCGCCGTTTCGTTGTAGTCGACCGCAGAAATATCCGAAGTATGGAAGAATTTGTTGTTGATGCGGTCGAGAAAATACCCGAACCCCGATCCCACCTCGAGAGCAGTCTTTCCGCCAGTATTCAGGCCCGCGAGCTCTTCGATTGTCCTTGCATATTCCCATTTCATAGTTGGATAAGAAGGGTACGCCCAGGCTAAGTTATAAAACTCAAAGCCGCCGGCGACGAACGGATCTGCGAAACCGAATCCGCAATCTGCGCATTTGCGAATGTCGCAAGTGTTACTGCCCCAGAGATCCGACAGGTGGCTTGTTAACTTTCGAGAGCGATCGGGGTCCTGACGCGGATTGATGAAATGTCGAGAGGCCTCGTCTGCTGTCACTTCGAACAATTTTGCGGTTGATACACTGCCACACGCCGGACAAATGGTCATCTCGCTATCCCTGAAGCCTGGACGAAGGAAAGCCGCCTTCGACGGTATAGAATGCGTAGCAGCCGGCCCAAGGCAGGCCCTCGACGATGCCGCCACGCTAAATTCGTCTCCGGCTACGCAACCGGCCCAGTCTCGGGCGGATCGCGAACACGTAAGTAAGAATGTGCTGGCTCGCAATTTTCATAACTGATGGACGAAGAATTTGCATGGCATCTTGGATCGTCGCTCGCCAGGACTGCTGGTGGAATCTGCTAGGAATACGAGCAACCCGTAGCGCCCGTAACAAAGTCTCGGGGCGAGGGAGGTGTTTACGATCCTGAATTAGATTCCAGTTAAGCTCTTTGACAGCAAGGGTTACTTGATCAACTTCATCGAAGCTCTTGGTTGTAGTGATGCTCGGGTGATTCGTCGCGTCGTAGAAGATCAAGCCGTCATTTATCGCGACCATGTCTCCGTGGCATGCCAGGTCAACAAAGAACAGCTGGTCGACTCCGGCCGGGATTGAATTGTGCGCGCGCATCAGGCAACCCGCGTGAATGACGTCGCGGTTGATCAACAGCGTCGACGGGATGATCCCAAGGCTCCGCGTCGTACGGACCAGATAGAGGTCCGTCAGGCATTGCTGGCTCGAGTAGACGGAGATCCGTTGTCGCCCTTGCGGTGGCAATCGGAATTTCATCCGATCGTCCTCGATTATGTTCGCGGCACAGGTCATGAATGCAGCCGAGGGATGCTTGGTTGAAACCTCGGCAAAGGTCTTGAGTGCGCCTGGGGCCAGCCAGTCATCGTCATGGAGCAGCTTGATCCATTTTCCGACGCAAGCGAGCATGGCGTTGTTGGTATTCTCGACCTGACCCCGGCCACGGCCGTTCTCGACAATTCGGATGCGAGGCTCGGTCCGTGCATACTCGGCCACGATTGCCCAGGTCGCTCCCTCTCGGCCCTCGTCGTCGCTGACGACCAGCTCCCAACTGGCAAAATCTTGACTCAGAATGCTATCCATCGCCCGGCGGATCGTGTCCGGTCGGCGAAAGGTTGGGATGGCAACTGAAATGAAAGGGCGCAGTCGCGAAGCATCAGCGCGATGATGTTGGTCAACCACATCGGTCGTCAGAAGCTGATCAAGCTGCGATTGCTTCATGGTGTTTTTCCCTCGAGATGATGACTCTGCTTTGGTATGGCGGCTCCCACTGGTTCGACGTCGTGGCGGAGAAGATACAGAGAGGCCGCCGTTTTCAGTGCAAACCCGACGGCGCCCCCGGCCGCCATCAGATAAATGACTTTGAGTGGTTCCCAACCTGCCTCAGCACCGGCGAGTAGCGGGCCAAATACAAGCGCCGTCCGCGCGCCGTCGACGAGAAGTCGTACCTCTTGCCGCCGCAGAAGAGCTGGGACATCTTGAAGCGGTGTCGACAACGCCTGCGTAGCACCCATGAACGCCAGCGCGGTCATAATGTCTGCGGCGGGGACCCAGGGCGCGCCCAGGAGGGGAACGACGATATATGGCGCGGCTAGGCCAAGCGCTAATATTGGCAATGCAGTGACGCCGGCTGAAAGCATCAAGAGGCCGTGCGCGGTGCCGAGCAAATGGGCGCGACTGCTGGTTTTGTTCGCCTCAGATACAAAAACATTGCTAAGCGGGTTGGCGATCAGCGTGACGGGTGCAGTCACCAGCCGCGACGCAACTCCCAGGTAACCGGCAAAAGCGGCGCCAAACAGCGAACCAACGAGTATTGCGGGAAGATTGATGATGGCAAAACTCGCTAGGGCCGAGGGAATGTCGAACAACGGAAACTTGTATTCTCGCCTGGCGACGGCAAAGACGGTCCGCCACGGCGCTCGGGCGATGCCGCCTATGTCCTTCCTGCTCAGAATCCGAGAGCCGAGGATCCCGATAAAGACGAATTGGCTCAGGATATGAGCATGCACCATCGCCTCACCTCCGAAATGGGCGAGCCCAAAAGTTAGTTGCAGCAGGGCCATGGTCACCGGCAAAATCAGGCGGCCGAGGGCAAAGTCGCGTAGCAGGCCTACGCGCAGACTCCAGCAATTCATTGCTTCGACGAGACCGGCGCCCCCCATCCCAAGTGGAACAAGCCAGGCGAGGTGGCCAACCCGCGCTGGAGCGATGCTCGCCCACAGCAGTCCTGCCGCAAAGGCCAGGACACTCGTCACCGAGACAGCCAGGAGAATGAGCTTAACAGTCACGTATGCCTGCGCACTGTCCTTGACCCCATAAAGGGAGGCCTCGAAACGCAGTGCTGCGATCGCACCGAGGATGTTTACGATCGACAGGTAAATCGTGAAGATCCCGAAATCTGCCGGGGAATAGAGCCGGGCCAAAACGGGAATAGCGGCGACGAGGGTCAGCTGGCCGGCAATCGCCATGGCCGAAACGCCTCCTGCCGCGCGAAGAATGCCGCCGATCGGGCTTGGAGGAACACGGGTGATTATTTTCTCGACCGTAGGAACCGTCCTGGATCTCAGAAAGTAGCTTTGGGACATGAGCTCGCGATTCCGAGGAGGCAAAATGCGGTTGAGCAGAGCTTACGATGGGGCCCGAACGTCACCATCATCCATCTGAATGACATTGTTCGGCAGAACGCGGATGCGGCGAATTCTTTGTGCTCCGTGCCAAGTACAACTGCAGTCTCTGAATTGAGATCGCTCATTGGAATTGCCGCGATGAGCTGATTCTGCGAGGATCGCGCGGGCATCGATGACCGGAAATGTCGTCGTTACGCTATGCGGCATCAGCTTGATCTTTTGACCAGACTAGCAGCCGCGACCAGGATAGCGGACGCGTGGATCCGTCGCTCCGATAAGGCGCGGATTACACGGTGGCCTCTACATGCATCAACGTTTGTTGCCATATGCTGGCCGCGGCATCTGTTCCATGAAAGTCCCGGTACCATTCGACAAAGCATTGCACTCCGTCCTCAAGCCGTGTCGTCGGGGCGAAGCCGACGGCCTTGCGAAGATCGCTGACGTCGGCGCGTGTCTCCAGAACGTCGCCAGGCGGCAACGGCACATCCACGCGAAGCGCCAGGCTGCCAAGGGCGGTCTCGATGATCGAAATCAGCCGGTTGATCTCCTCGGGCCGGTCGTTGCCGATATTGTAGACGCGATACGGCGCGGAACTTGTAGCAGGGTCGGCGGTGCAAGGGTCCCAATGCGGATCGGGCCGCGGCGGTGCAGCAAGCGCTCGAACCACGCCCTCAGCGATATCGTCGATATAGGTGAAGTCTCGCCACACGCGGCCGGCATTGGCTACTTCGATTGGGTTCCCCTCGATAATCGCACGCGTGAACATGTAGACCGCCATGTCGGGCCTGCCCCAGGGGCCATAAACGGTGAAGAAGCGCAGTCCGGTCACGGGCAAGCCGAACAAGTGACTGTATGAATGCGCCATGAATTCGTTTGAACGCTTGGTTGCGGCGTACAGACTGACAGGATGATCGGCGCCGTGATGCTCGGAAAACGGTATGGTTCGATTTGAGCCGTAGACGGAGCTCGAGGAGGCGTAGACGAGGTGACTAACACCGAAGTGCCGGCAGCCCTCAAGGACGTTGAGAAACGCCACTATGTTCGATTGCACATAGGCATGCGGGTCAACTAGTGAATGTCGCACGCCGGCCTGAGCCGCGAGATGCACAAAGTTTGAAGGTCGAACTTCTGAAAACAGCAACTGGACGCGCGCCGCATCCGCCAGATCAATTCGCATCGGAGTGAAGCCGGACTCGGCACAGAGGCGCGCATAGCGCGCTTCCTTGAGTCGTGGATCGTAGTAGGGGGTGAAATTGTCGACGCCGATGACTTCGACACCCAGACGCAAAAGCCGCAAGGCGACGTGGAAACCAATGAAGCCTGCCGCGCCGGTGACGACGATCGGTCCGGTCCGTGCAAGTCTCTTCACCGCGCGGTCCGAACGCGATCGAGCGATTTCCACCTTCTCCGCTGCGGCAAGAACAGACTCGCTGCATAGATCGTTGTCCAACTTGTCGCCTTTCGAATCCGTTCGACAGTACCGACTTGCCGGTCCGGGATTGCGGCTTCCGATATTTACGCCGGCGCATCGAACCTGGTGGAGTGCGCAATGCGGTGCACGACCTGCCAAGTCATGACACTCCAACTTGCGCCAACCAAATCCCGGGCGGATGCCGACGTCCGGCGATTGTGTCCAAGTGACCGGCCCTTATGGCAGGACCGAAATACGCCCAAGAAGGGCCACCAGTTCCGCCTGGCGTTTTGTTTCGGTCTTGGCGAACAGCGAGGCAAGCTGGGAACGGATCGTGGTGCGGCTGAGACGCCAGCTGCGAGCGATCTCCAAAGGTGCGTCGCCCTGAGCCAAGCGCAAGGCGAGGTGCGTTTCTGCGCTCGTCAAGCCAAACATTCTTTGCAACGTGCGAGGATTTGGCCCAGATCTGTTGTCCCGATCCAGCAACGCCACAATGCTCGTTCCGTCGGGAGCGATAACGCCGTTCTCGTTCAGTATCACCGGCCGGTCGCCCCTGCTGCGGATCACGACCCAGGACAACGAGCCCGGCAGGAATTGGCCCGGAACATTCGCGATCAGCCGCCTCAGGGCGGCCGTAAGTCCGCTCGCCGTGTCGGCCGCTTCGCCCTGGCGCTCAAGCGTGGTTTGGGCGGCTGCGTTCCACTCGACTACTTTTCTTTCGCGATTCAGCACGAGATAGCCACAGCCAATGCGATCAAGCACGCCGGTTATGGATTCCAGACTGCGGCCTTTTGGTTCCCCGAGCCTTGCGTCCAATGGATCCGATGCACGATCGGGAAGGTGACCAGAAGAGGGTCGCGTATTCCGCGCCTCAAAATCATACTTGGTCCTCGTAGCAATGTACCGATTGCTCGAAGAAGCATCGACCTGTCTATCGATCAGATTCATTTTCTACCCCTAACCCAAAAGTTTCACACGCCCGAAATAAGTAATCGGGATTCAGACAGTCTTCTATGTTTAGCTGGATTCTAGTCTTCTATGCGCTGACGGATGATATGTGCATCACCACCTTGAAAACTTAGTATGATCTGACAGTTCTAAGGCAGCTCTTAGGCCCCGCTGCATCCGATAAAATGCGCGCTATGATAGCGGTATGGCAATCCGGCAGTGGTACTAAGCTGTACGTTTTTTGCTCTAGTCTCGACGGGCTAGTCAGAAGGTTGTAGTCTGTGTCCATGAGCTCGCAGTCGCGCAGGTCGAATTCGAACCCGTCAGGCAGATTGCTAACTCATATTGCCTCTGCATCGGTATTAGCTGCCACACTGATATTTGAAATAAAATCGTCGGGCTATATTGGGCAAGGCGCCAGTTTTCTGGAATTTGTTCCGGCTATTATTATTATCGCCTATCTCGAAGATCGCGTACCTGCGCTCGCTGCGACCATTCTGATGGTGGCTGTCGGCCTGTGGGCACGAGGACACGATCAGATCTCAAATGGAGATTGGGCACGCGCAATCCTGCTTCTGGTTTCGGGCGGGGTGATTGCCATGACGTTCCATCGCCTTCGGCAGGACTTGCGTGAGTTGCTGGAAGTCGCCGAGGCCAGGCTCGCTGCCGTCGAAGCGACCGAAAGCCGCTATCGTTGGGCCTTCGAACGTGCTGCCATGGGATTCGCGAACACCAACGAGAAAGGCGAGTTGCTGCAGTCCAACAAACGCCTTTGTGAGATGACCGGGTACAAGGAGGAGGAGCTTGCCCAATTGCAGCTCGATACGCTCGCCCATCCGAACGACCGGCACACCTTGGCGCAATTGCTGGCGAGGCTGGGCAATGACATTTCTTCGTTCGTTTCGGAGGTGCGTCTGTCACGAAAGGACGGTACGGCATTCTGGGCTCGTCTAACGCTTTCTTCGTCCGTGCCCGAGGGGGTTCTTTCGGAGAGTATCTTCGTGGTGGTCGATGATATTTCGGACCGACGAGCTGCTCACGAAGCGCTTCGGGCTCAGAAGGAATGGCTCGACCTCGCCCTGTCTGCTGGACGCTTGGCCACGTGGCGGATCGACCTTAAAGACGGGACAGTCACGGGCTCCGACACGTTCTGGGACATTCTCGGCCTGGCCCACGCCAATCGCCGCCGTTTAGAGGAACTATCAGCTGTCGTTCATCCGGCGGACTGGCCAAAGCTGGCGGCATCGAGAAAGTCCGCACCATCGGTCACGGATTACGATGTTGAGATACGCGTCCGCCGACCGGACGGACATATCCGCTGGGTTGCCCTGCGCGGAAGGGAGGAAAGACATGACGATGGTGGACAGCGGCTTGGAGTGGCTGCCGACCTGAGCGAGAGACGACAAACCATGCTGCTGCGCGCCGCGGCAAAGAAGCGGGAGCGGATCATGCTCGAACAGCGTCATAGATTCGGCAATGTTTTCGCGGTGATCACGGCGCTCGTGAAGATGGTCGATGTTCCCGGAAACAACGTCGCCAAATACAAGGAAATGCTGATCGACCGGATACGCGCGCTCGAGGCAACCCATCTGCTCCTTTCACGCAACGGCAGCGTATCGGGGGCGATAAACGATCTCGTTGCGCAAGAGTTGCACCCTTATATGGGAACACGCGCCATATCGGTCAGCGGTCCTTCCGTGGCGATGTCGGGAGGCGCCGCCGAGAGTTTTGCAATGATCGTTCACGAGCTTGCCACCAATTCCATGAAATATGGAGCGCTTGGCGATCCAAAAGGCCGAATCGACGTAAGCTGGACGTTCGCACCTGAAGACACAGGCAGTGATATTGTGTTCGAGTGGGTGGAATCAGGGCGGCGGCGGACCTCAAGCGTAGTCCGTCATGGCTTCGGTTCCATGATAATCGGAGTGGATGGATCGCCGCTTGTCGGTCACTCTCCCAAGCTGGAGATATCGGACCAAGGGTTGCGGTATTCGCTGCGGCTGTCACGCAAGGAAATCGGTTCGTAGTGCAGTGCTCCAATCGGAAAGCAGATATCAAAAGGCGGGTCGCTGAGCGGCCTTTGAGATGCGCAGGGTTCCTTCCAAGAATGTCGTTGGCCCAAAGCTGCGCCGCGGCATTGGGATATGCAGTAATATGCATGAGGAGTCTTGGGACGCCGTTTGCACGTCCAAAAGGACGCGCGGCGTTCTAGCTGGCATGTCTCGAAAGCCAAGTCTTCAGCATAACGGCAGCCTCGGTCCGATTGCGTACCCCCAACTCACGCAGAACCGCAGCAGCGTGGATTTTCGTGGTCGCCTCCGCGATTTCCAGATCGCGCGCAATTTCCTTGTTCGAATAGCCTTCCGCCATCAGCTTGAGGACTTCCTTTTGCCTCGAGGTCAGCCTGCCAAGGTTGACGCCAGCGGTACGCCTCTGTGGGCTTTTGTCGTCGGAATGGGTATGCGCGTGGGTTGTTTGCGTTGCACCCGAGCGTGACAGAAGTGCAGGAACATAGATGCGGCCGGAGAGGATTTCGTTGACGGCCAAAACAACCTCTTCGTCCGTCTGGGACTTTACGATGTAGCCGTGAAGCCCGATCGACAGAGCCGTGAGTATTTCCGAGCGCGAATCGTTTCCCGAAACGATCGCAAATCGCGTGTCCGGATAGGCAGACAGAATCCCGCCGAGCACTTCTTGATTGAACAGGCCCGGCATATTCAGGTCCAGGATCGCAAGGTCCACGAACGATTGCTCGGCCAGCAAACTGAGCACCGCGTCGAAACAAGACGCTTCAAATATCTCCACACCTGGAATGCCTGCGGTCAGTGCCAATCGCAAGCCGCGACGATACAAGCCGTGATCGTCGGCGATGACGATTCGATACATTGAACTACCCCAACGCCTATCTGAATGGATTGAACGGTGATGGCCTGAAAGTCGTGGCCATCCACTCGTCGATTCATCCAGCCGACGCTGCGGCACCCCGAACACCGCAAACGCCAGATTTCTAATATAATCTTAAATGACGGGAAACGCTCCTCTTTTTTTTGCCCCTTATGAGCGAAACCCGCCGAACGTCATCGAACATACGTTCTGACCTTTTGGACAGCTGACAGACCGGTCGGTCGTTCAGCACTGCTATAGGTCTAAAGACATAGAACAGCAAAACGGCTGAATTGTTACCATTCGAATGCACGACGACATCCACCCTGACGGCCACATACCATCCAGATGCAATGTCCGGATCAGGGGACAGTGGGGAAATCTCACCGGTCTTCTACGGGAAATCTCACCGGTTCTTCTGAGGGGACAAGAACGCGTTTCCCGGGTGCTGACCAGGGCAGGATAGCCGGCCCGTGACGACAGCGTTCAGGCCGAATGAACAAGGGAGGACCAGGATGAAAGCGGTTATTCAATGTGGAGGAATGGGAACACGCCTCCGCCCCTTCACTTCGGTCTTGCCGAAGCCGCTCATGCCGATCGGCGCACGGCCGGTTCTCGAGATGCTACTGAAATGGTTGCGACGCAACGGTATTCAGGAAGTCTATATTACAACCGGGTATCTCGGCCACTTGATCCGCACCGTGTGTGGAGATGGCTCGCAGTGGAACCTGAAAATTCGATATACGCAGGAGATGGAGCCGCTTGGCACCATCGGGCCGCTGTCTTTGATCAGGGATGAACTGACGGAGCCATTCATCGTTCTCAATGGCGATGTCCTCACGGATCTAAGCCTCAGTCGATTTGTAGCAGCGCACCGTAAGCACACCGATCCAGTGACGATCGCAACAGCCTGTCGCCTGATCAAGATGGATTTCGGCGTCATCGACGAAGTCGACAATACCGTGCAGGTCTTTCGCGAAAAGCCGACGCTCTCGCATTTGGTCAGCATGGGAATTTACTGCATGAACCCGGACGTTCTGCAGTTTATCCCATCCGGCATACCCTTTGGGTTCGACGACCTGATGCTGCAGATGATGCAGAACGGCACGACCGTGCACGTGTACAAGCATGAGGGTCTCTGGCTCGATATCGGGCGCGTCGACGACTTTCAGAACGCACAGACCATTTCCTGGGAAGACCAGTCGGCGTCGATCGAGGTCACTGCGACGGCTGCATGACGAAATCACGAGCTCGGTCCCACAGTTATCAGTCTAGGAGGTTGTGATGCTCTTGGTCAGTGCCCCGATCTTGGGTGTGCCGGAGAAGACTGCTTTGACCAAGGTCATCGACAGCGGCTGGCTGACCATGGGGGAGCAGGTACGAGCCTTCGAACAAGCTTTTGCCGACGTGCATGGCGCGGAGGATTGCGTCGCGGTCAGCTCTTGTACCGCAGCACTTCATCTCATTTTGCACGCACTTGGTATCGGACCGGGCGACGAGGTGCTGGTGCCATCCTTGACTTTCGTGGCGACCGCGAATGCGGTCCTCTATGTCGGTGCGACGCCGGTCTTCGTCGACATCGAGTCAGCCGACGTGCCGCTGATGTCGATCGTGGAAGCCGAAGCGAAATGCACGACCCGCACCAAGGCAATCATTCTCGTCCATTTCGCCGGCTACCTCGCCGATCGGGAACAATGGCAGAGGTTCGCCCGTGCCCGGGGGCTGCATATCGTCGAGGACGCGGCGCATGCGCCGGGCTTGAAGGAGGTGGGGACATTTGGTGCCGCGGCCGCCTTCAGCTTCTACGGCAACAAGAACATGACCACGGCGGAAGGCGGGGCTGTGATCGCCAGGGATGCCGGTCTGCTCGAGACAATCCGCCAGGCGCGTGGACATGGGATGACCACCGGGACACGTCAAAGGCTGAACAGCCGCACCCCTCAGTATGATGTCACCATGCTCGGATTCAACTATCGCATGGATGAATTGCGGGCTGCGATCGGACTGGTCCAGCTGCAAAATTTGCAGGAGTGGAATGAGATCAGGCGTATCCTGGTCATGCTGTATCGCCGTCTCATAGCCAAGCATTGCCCGGCCGTGACCATCCCGTTCCACGAGCCGCGGACGTCGGCCTACCACATCATGCCTATCCTTTTGCCACGTTACGCCGACAGGCAAGACGTCATCGACGCACTGCGCGCGCAAGGGATACAAACCACTATCCACTACCCGCCGGTGCACCAGATGACGCTCTATCGTGAGCTTATTCCCGGTACTCATTTACCGCGCACTGAAGATTTCGCGCAGCGCGAGCTGACGGTACCGCTGCATCCGCAGGTCACAGCACCTTTGGTCGAAACGGTGGTTGTCGCTCTTGCCGCAGCGGTTAACAGTTGCGCCCAGACAGGAACAGCCGCATGAATGCCCTGGACCTAGCCATTCACCGGCCTAACGTCTCGAGCGCCGCCCATGGGTCTGTGAGACGAGCAATTGATCTCGTCGTTGCTGCGGCCGCGGCGATCGTCTTCGCTCCGCTGATGCTGCTGATTGCCGTGGCGCTGCTGCTGGAAGGTGGTCGGCCCATCTTCTTTACGCAGACCCGCGTCGGGGCCGGTGCTCGCCCATTCCGCATGTACAAGTTCCGCAAGTTCAGCGTGCAATGCGATCCCGGTGGCTTGGCGCTGACCATGGCCTATGACAGCCGCATGACGCCGGTAGGACGGTTCCTCGCCGCCACCAAGTTCGACGAGCTGCCGCAGCTTTGGAACGTCTTCAGAGGCGAGATGGCAATCGTCGGGCCCCGCCCGGAGAGCCTTGTCTTCGCCGATTGTTTTCGCGGGAGCTTCGAGGGTATTTTACAATACAAGCCAGGCTTGCTGGGTCCAGCCCAGGTCCTCTTCCGGAATGAAGCGCATTTTTATCCGGGATCCGTGGACCCGCTACTGTTCTACCGCGAGGTTCTGTTTCCTGCGAAAGCCAGGCTCGACCTTTCCTATTATCCGCAGCGCACAATCGTCTCCGATGTCGTGTGGATGGTGCGCGGGCTGCTGGCGGTGCTTGGCGTCGTTTCGCCGCCGCCGATCGGAACTTGAGAGCAGGCGGGACATCCGCGCTCTCGTGGATTTGCAAAGTCAGTGCCTCACGTCATAGGGGGAACGCTTGGGTCATGGCATACAAGGGCAGGAAAGTTCTGGTTACGGGTGCCGATGGGTTCATCGGTTCGCATCTCACCGAAGCACTCGTCCGTAGCGGTGCCGACGTCACGGCGGTGGCTCTCTATAATTCGTTCGACAGCCACGGCTGGCTGGACGATTTACCGGACACCATACGAAGCCAGCTGAACCTCATCCGCGGCGATGTTCGCGACAGCGCGTTCCTTAATCGGATCGTGCGTGGCCAGGCGGTCGTGTTTCATCTCGCCGCACTGATCGCTATCCCGTATTCGTATGCGGCCGCCCAGTCCTATGTGGAAACCAACATCCTGGGCACGGTCAACGTCCTCGAAGCGGCGCGTCAATGGGAGACTGAGCGTGTGGTGCACACCTCGACAAGCGAGGTTTATGGCACCGCGCTGACAATGCCTATCAGCGAATCCCACCCGTTGCAGGGACAATCACCATATTCGGCATCCAAGATCGGTGCGGACATGATGGCGGAGTCCTACGCCCGATCGTTTGACATCCCCGTGGTTATCATGCGGCCCTTCAATACGTACGGCCCACGCCAAAGTGAGCGGGCCATCGTGCCGACCATCATACGTCAGGCTCTCGACAAAAAATGCCCGGCGATCATGGTGGGAGACACAAGCCCGATCCGCGATCTTACTTTCGTGGAAGACACTGCGGCGGCGTTTTTGACCGCAGGTTCGGCCGAGCTCGAATTTGGCCATGCCTACAATGCCGGAAGCCAGCGCGCTGTGACGATCTCGGACGTATTGGATCTGGTGATCGAGTTGAGTGGCTGCAAGAAACCGATTCACCGCGACGAGCGCCGCCTTCGGCCGCAGAATTCCGAGGTGCGTGCCTTGCTGGCCGATTCTTCGCTCCTCGAAAGCAAGACTGGATGGCGCGCCCAGACCAGCCTGCGCGAAGGCTTGGAGCGGACCATCGGATGGTGGCAAGGGCGCCTCAGCGAAGGCCGAGTGCGACACGAAATGGGCTACATGACATGACCTTTCGCCCGCGTGGGTTGGCTCCACTGTTGATTGCGGCTGCCTTGTCGTTGGATTTGTCCACGGCCGGCGGCCGGCAAGACAGCGCGCCTACACAGTTTGTCGCGCCAGTGATGATGGATCTGCCCGATTATCTCCAACCCGCGACGGATCCAGCCTTCGGGACAATTTTCATGCGCATTACCAAGCCTGGCGCTCTTGGCAATGGCGTCGTATGCGAGAAAAAATTTTGCAGCCACCGTTATTCCAGCTCCCAGGCGTGGAATTCAGACCAGAGTCTCCTCGTCATCACCAACGGCTGCAATGGCATGTGCTTTTTCGACGGGCAGACCTATGTCCCGCTTTTCCGTCGCGCTCGATCGGCTGAATGCGAATGGCATCCGCAAAATGCCGATCTGATGATTTGCGTTCAGGACCGGAAAATTTCGACCTGGGCGCCGCGGACCAATCGCGAAGACGTGCTGTTCGTGTCGCCGAATTACCATGATCTTCAGTTCGGGCCGTCCAAAGGCAATCCCAGCCGTAACGGCGATCGCATAGCAGTGCGCGCAATCCGTGGCGATGGTGCGATGGTTGCCTTTGCCTATGATCTCAAGCAGCGCCGGAAATTTCCGGACATCGATCTTGCCCAGCTTGCCGGAACCGTCAGCGCCTGCTCGATCTCCCCGCTCGGAGCGAACATCCTGTGCTTTCAGAACGTGAAGGAAGACACAGAACAGCGAGCTGTTTTCTCCGTCGACGGGACGTTGCGGCAGAGATGGACGGACCATCATCGGCCCGGCCATGGCGATATGACGGTCGATGAAGACGGCAGCGAAGTTTTCGTGGGCATCAGCAAATCCGACCCTGACAAATATCACGTCATCAAAAGGAGACTGGTCGACGGGAAGGTCACCTCGCTTATGAAGTTTGGCGAAGCCGAGCATGCGTCCGTGCGGGCACTGGACAGGAGCGGCTGGGTGTTCGTGAGCTATGGCGGCAATCCCGATGAGATCTCTGCCAATCCCGACTGGGCGCCATATGCGCGAGAGGTGATCGCGCTGCGCCTCGATGGCAGCGGTGAGGTTCGACGGGTCACGCAAACCCACAACGTCCCGTCCGACTATTGGAGCGAAACCCATGCCTCGCCGTCACCCGACGGCTCTCAGGTAATCTGGTCGAGCAACTGGGGTGTGCCTGGCGGGCCGGTCTACGAATTCATCACCCGTCTCGATTGGCCGGAAGAGCCGCGGTCGAACCAGAAGGAGATTGCCGCCAATGGTCCTCGTTAATCGAATCCTTCTTGTCGTGCTCGGTATGCTGGCTACCGTGGAAACGGCCGCTGCAGCGGAAGCGCGGGTTGCTTATCGACTTTCCGCGGGCGATACCGTCGAGATAGGAATTGCCTCCATCTCTGAGCGAACGCAACGTGCGGTGGTCCAGATGGACGGCACGATCGCGCTTCCCGAAGTCGGGATGGTTTCGGTGGGCGGCCTGACTCCGGCCGAATTGCAGACACGCATGCAGACGATCTTGCCAACCAAGATATTCCACCAGCGGCTGCCTGACGGGCGGGAGCAAATGATCGTCATCAAGCCGACAGACGTGACCGCCGTGGTTGCAGAGTACAGGCCGATCTATGTGACCGGCGACGTGCTCACTCCCGGACAGCAGGCCTACCGCCCGCTGATGACCGTGCGGCAGGCGATCGCCGTGTCAGGTGGTTTCAGCCTTTTGCGGTCCCGGGCAAACCAGGTTGGCCCCGATCCGGTGGATCTGCGGCGCGATTATGAGTCGCTTTGGGGGGAATACACGAGAGACTATTTTCACAGCGCTCGTATCCGCGCCGAACTTCAGGGTAAGTCGACTTTCGACATGCAGCCACCACAAGGGTCGCCTTTGCCGGCAAGTTTTGCGTCGGCGATCGCGCAGGCCGAAGCAGAAGGTCTGAAGCTCTCGTTGGACAATTTCCAGAAAGAGCAGAGCTTTCTCGATAAAAGTGGCAAGGATGCTGCTGCACAAACCGAGACCTTGCTCGAGCGCGAGCAGGCCGAAGCGGATGGGGTGAAGGCGGACGAAGACGAGCTGGCGCGCGTAAGAAAAGCGTTTGAGTCGGGAAATCTAACCAATACCCGGCTCGCCGATGTCCGGCGCGCTTTGGTGCTCTCTTCCAGCCGGGCACTCGAAACCTCGGTTGAACTAATGAGAGCACGACGTCAGCAGGACGATTTTGCCAGACAGCACGAACGCAATGACAACCAAAGAAGGATCGGTCTGCTGACCGAGCTGAAGGATACCAATGTGCGTCTTGCCGACGTCAGCGCAAGGCTTCGCGCCGCGAGCCAGAAGTTGCAGCCTACGGGAGCTGCCGCCCTGCCGTTGCCGGTTGCCGGCGAAAGGATCCAGGCCGAGGTCACGATCATTCGCAAAGTCGACGAAGAATGGCGGAAACAGCCGGCCCAAGAAGACACCGAGGTCATGCCGGGAGACACGATCGAGGTCAGGTTCAGCAGCGCTCTCGAAAACGCGGCGACCCGATAGCGATCGGCCGGGCTCCGATCCAATTGGCCGCCGCACTGCCGGTTGAGTTTGGCAACCCCTTTACTGCCTGAAGGCTCTGGAAAACTGATCGGTAAGAGGCTTCATCAAGTAGGACCAGACACTGCGCTCGTCGGTTCTTATGTGGACTTCGGCGGGCATGCCGGGTTTGAGTATTTTGTCTCCTGTCAGGCAGGTCGCTTCATTCTCGACGTCGATGCGCGCCGAAAAATAGGAAAGCTGGCGTTGCTGATCCTTGATCAGATCTGCTGAGACGCGGTTGACTGAGCCTTCGCAAGCAGGTGTGGTGCCGGCGTCGAACGCCGGAAAGCGGATCGACACCTGCTGTCCGGGATGAATCTCATCGATACGCGACGGAGGAATCGAAGCGTCGACGACAAGGTTGTCGGAATCGGGCACAATCATCATGAGCACCTCTCCAGCGCCAATCACGCCGCCGACGGTGTGGACCGAGGATTCTTGTACCGTGCCCGATTGCGGGGCACGAATGTCTGTCCTGCCGAGTTCGTCTTCGGCCACCACCTTGCGCTCGCTGAGCTCGGTCTGCTTGGCTTCCGTTTCGCGAAGTTCGTTGGTCACGTCGCTCCGCATTTGTTCGTCGAGCTGAAGCACCTGCAGGTCCGTTTCACTGATGTGAGCTTGTACCTCCGCTATCGCTGCGACAAGGCGTCCCGATTCGCCGCGAGTCCGGGTCTTCTCCAGGCTGACATTGCTCAACCTCTCCTTGGACACCAACTTCTTTGCGTAGAGAGATTCAACATCTGCAAGGTTCTTGGTCAGCAGATCCAGAGACTCGTCCGTCGCAGACTGCTGCGATTTGAGGCCATCGATCTGACGTTCCAGCTGCTTCGCGCGGCTTTGCAATTGTGCCTTCTGGCCAGCCAGCGCCGCAGCACGACTTTCAAACAAGGCACGCTCGCCACTGACAAGTGCCGCCACTTGCGGGTCACCCATTTGAGCCCGAAGGTCGGGCGGGATCTGCATTTCCGGCAGACCCTGGCGCTCGGCCTCCAGTCGGGCCAGACGAATGGTGGCGCGATTGAGATCCTCGGTGATTATCTGCAGGTTTGCTCGGGTCAAGGTGTTGTCCAGCCTGACCAACACGTCGCCGGCCTTCACATGATCGCCGTCCTGCGCGAAGATTCCGCCGATGGTGCCGCCGGTTTGATGCTGGACTTTTTTTATGTTGCTTTCGACGACCACAGTCGCAGGCGCAATCACCGCGCCGGCAATCTTGGTCAATCCCAACCAGAGCCCTCCGCCAAAGATCAACAGCAAGCTGGTTGCCAGGCCCAAGAGCAGATTGGCCCGGATTCCATCCGGATCTGGCTTCGTCTCCAACGAACGGCTCTCGCCACCGGCGGCGACGTATGACGACACGGTAACAGTAGAGCGATACTTCACATATGCCCGGCTGCACCTTTGTGCGGCGGAACGACAATTCGCTGCCAGGCTCCGGACCAGATTACCCCAGGGTAGATTGGCTCGAATGCCATCCGACTCCGGCTTCGCCCCGGTCGGCTGGACTTCGCCGCCAACCGCAGCATACGACGACATGGTCACGTTAGACACTAAGCAATACCTCACGCATGCCCGCTTGCACCGTGCTGCAGCGGAACGACAATGTTTGGCTTGTCCGGACGCGGGAAGGGCCGGATCACATTTGCCAGAACGTCTTCACGCGAGCCGAACGAATGGAGCATCCCGTTCGACAGGACGAGTACCTGATCGATGTTGACGAGAGCGGAGGGGCGATGCGCAACGACGATCACGATACCGCCGCGCTGACGCACTGCCAGGATTGCGCCGGCCAAAGCAGCATCGCCGTCTGCATCCAGATTGGAATTTGGTTCGTCAAGAACGACGAGGAATGGATCGCCGTAAAGTGCCCTGGCAAGCCCGACGAGCTGCCTCTGCCCAGCCGAAAGGGCCGCGCCGCCTTCTCCGATGCGTGTTTGAAAACCCTGCGGAAGACGCATTATCATCTTGTCCACGCCCGCAGCCTTGGCAGCTGCCAGCACGCCTTTTGCGTCGCTTTTGCCACCGAACCTCGAAATATTGTCGGCGATCGTCCCGTCGAACAGCTCAACGTCCTGTGGCAGGTAGCCAATATGAATGCCGAGCAGTTCTGAATTCCACTGATCGAGCGAGGCGCCGTCCAATCTTACCGTGCCACGAAGCGGCTTCCATGCCCCGACCAAAGCGCGCACGAGCGTGGTCTTGCCGGAGCCGCTCGGGCCGACGACCGCCAACCCTGCGCCTCTCGCCAAGCGAAAGCTTACATTGAAGATGGTTGGCTTCTGCAGACTTGGTGGCGCGACGGTCAATTCTTCGACCGCTAGCTCCGCCTTTGGGCGCGGCAGCTCCATTGTCTCTTGCTGGCCAGCAAAAGCATCCAGTGCTGCCGCCAGCTCGGAATAGCTTTTGCGGGTTGCCAGAAACCCCCTCCAGTTTGCGATGGCCACATCGACCGGCGCCAGTGAGCGGCCCAGCAAAATGGACGATGCGATGATCACGCCCGGCGAGGCTTCGCCCCCGATCACAAGGTAGGCACCAAGCCCCAGCACACATGATTGCAAGGCCATTCGAAGCGTCTTCGACAGTGAGCTCGCTGCGCCGACGACGTCGGAAAGCCGTTCCTGGTTCTTCAGATAAAGATGACTGACCTCGTTCCAGCGCCGGCTAAGCGGAGCGGACAGGCCCATCGCCTGAACAACCTCTGCGTTGCGGCGGCCGGAATCGGCCAGAAGCCGCTGTGCTACGAGTGTTTCAGATGCACGAGCCGCGGGTTTGCGGCCGATGATCTCGGCAACCACCGTCAAAAACACAACGGCGCATGCGCCGAGCGTTGCCAGCACACCAAGCGCCGGGTGCAGCAGATAGATGACCACCATATAAAATGGTATCCAGGGAGCATCGAATAAGACGGTCGGCCCCAGTCCGGAAAGAAAGCCACGTAGCTGGTCCAGATCACGAAGCGGGTGTACCCGGTTCGCATCCGGCCCGGCGACGAGGGGCAGGGAAAGCGAGGCTGCGAACGCCTTTTGCTGAAGATTTTTATGCAGGCGGCTGCCGATGCGGACTAACAGGCGAAGCCTCACGAAATCGAGGAGCCCATAGGCCGCGTAAAGTCCCAGCATCCCGACTGTAAATCCGATAAGAGTCGGCACGCTCTGCGAAGGCAGCACGCGGTCGTAGACCTGGAGCATGTAGACGGAGCCGGTCAAGGCGAGGATATTTATCAATCCGGAGAAAACGCCTACGCCAACGAGGCCATGCACACAGCCGAACATTGCGGAGCGTAGATCGAGCGAGCGCCCTTTGGTTGACTTCATGATGTGCGCTCGTTGACGCGAAATTGCCGCGCAATCTCGTCGGTTCTTTCGATGAGGGACAAACTTTAACCTTCCGGGAAGCAGCAGCTCCGCCCCGCTGCTGGAACATTACGAATTGCTTACATACGTGCCTTCTTTGATTAAAATGTAGCAAAATCGTGACGCCAGGCTGAGAATTCGGCAACTGGCTCGCCAGGCTGGGGATAACCGGGTCGAGTAAGGAGATATTCCTAATCATGACACGGCGCAGAAGCTTATGGTCATCTTCGTAGCATCAAGGCTTCAAAGCGTCTGGGGAGCGATGGGTTTTGATTTTGTCGATCGAGAGTTAAACGATTTTGAGATACACTTCATCGGTACGCCATTGTCGGCCACCAACGCCGGCTAAAACGGGAAGGCGAGTGTCGTGAGCGAAGAGATCAATGTCGCCGATGCCTATGGCAGGGGCCGCAGCACCTTCATGGGATTGCAATTGCTGGTCTCGCCCGGTGCGCTTGTTCCTCGGCCGGAAACGGAACTGCTCGGCAAGGCCGCTCTCGATGTTCTGAGCCAACTGAACTTGCCGGTACCTCGCGTTGTCGACATGTGCTGTGGCGCGGGTAATCTGGCGTGCGCCATCGCACACCACGCTCCCACCGCGCGCGTGTGGGCAAGCGATCTTACCGACGGATGCGTGGAGGTCGCGCGCCGCAACGTCATCCATCTTGATATGGAGGAGCGGGTAACGGTGCTTCAGGGCGACTTATTCAGCGCCTTCTCCGGCCTGGAGCTTGACGGCACGATCGACGTGATCGTTTGCAACCCGCCCTACATTTCCGAAAAACGGCTCGAGGGCGACCGTTCGCATCTGGTCGAACTCGAGCCGCGTGAAGCGTTCGCAGCCGGCCCCTACGGCCTGAGCATCCATATGCGGGTGCTCAAGGAGGCGCCGCGATATTTGCGGCGCGGAGGCATCCTGCTTTTCGAGGTCGGGCTTGGCCAGGACCGACAGGTCATGAGTTTGCTCGAGCGTTCCAAGGCTTATGAGAGTATCCGGGCAGTTACCAATCCAGCGGGCGAGGGCAGGGTGGTTGTGGGACACACAAAAGCGCAGGCATAAGCACTGCAGTCGCGGCAGGCTTCAGACACGCTGTCGCGGCTTAACGGCCGGGGACTTGAAACAGAGCTGCAAGGTTTCGGGAATCAGTTTCTCTTGCGCATGACGTATTGCGCAATTCCCTGGATGGAATCGAGGTTCTCGGGCAGCAACTCGCTGTCTTCGACCGTGATGCCGAAGGTCTCCTCGATGAAGCCGATAACCTCGAGCACCCCCGTCGAGTCCACGATGCCCTGGTCGAGAAGCGAGGTGTCGCTCTCCAGGCTCTCCGGATCGGCTATATAGAAATTCGAGGCCAGGAAAGCGCGAATTTGTTCGCTGCAGGTATCGGTTCTATCCTTGGTAGATAACATTGATTTCGCCTCCGGTACAAAAGATGAATGCTGATCAACTTCGCCCTGGTACCGACTCATGACAGGGCCGTTTTTTTGAGTTTGCCCGTGTCGGTCATCGGCAGACTGGGTACGATGACGATGGACTTCGGAACCATGAAGTTTTCCAGCCGTCTCTGGCACTCTTTCTGCAACTGCTTTTCACCGATCATGCTTCCCTGCTCCATCACGACAAACGCCTTCACTGCTTGCCCGAGCAGCTCGTCCGGAACGCCGATGACCGCGGCTTCCCGCACGCCCGCAATGTTCATCAGCACGTTTTCCACCTCCTTCGGCGCTATCTTCTCTCCGCGCGATTTTATGATCTCGTCGCCGCGACCGACAAAGTAGAGGTAGCCCTCGGCGTCCATCCGGCAGTAGTCGCCCGTGTACAGGACCTGCTCACCCGGCAGCGGGCCGGGCTTGAGCTTCCTGGCTGTCGCCTCCGGCTTGCCCCAATAGCCCTTCATCACCGTCGCTCCGCGGATGACGAGCTGACCAACGACGCCGGGGCCGACCCGCCTGTCATGCTCGTCGACAATCCACATTTCCGTGTTGGGGATGGCGATCCCGACGCTCAACGGCTTTCGCTCCAGATCGTCCGGTGGCAGGTAAGTGCAGCGCTTGCATTCGGTAAGGCCGTACATCGAATAGATACGGGCGCCAGAAAACAGCTCCTGAAGCAGGAGAATGTGCTTGAGCGGCAGGGCGGCCGCAGTGTTGGTGACGTAGCGAATGCTCGAAAAATCCTGATCCCTGAGAGACTTGAGCTCCCCGAGTGTGGCAAAGATGGTCGGTACGCCGGGAAAACCCGTCACCCTCTCTTGCTTGATCAGCCCAAGGATCTGCGCCGGGAAGGCGAACGAGCGTTCAAGCACCAGCCGGGCGCCGGCGCCGAATGCCATGATCATCTGGTAAAGACCGTAGTCGAAGGCGAGCGGCAGGACATTGAGGATCACCTCGTCTTCGGCAAGCGCCAGGTATGAGGAAATCGAGGCGCACGCGGCAATCATGTTTCGGTGCGTCAGCATCACGCCCTTGGGTTCGCCCGTCGAGCCGGACGTATAAATGATCGCAGCGAGATCGATATCGATGCAGCGGCGCGCGGGCGGCGTGCTGCGGGCTGGCGCGACCGCAGTATCCCAGCGCACAGCATGCGGCAGTTCTTGCAGGTCGTTGCGTTCGATCGGTCCGGAGACGATCATGCGGCGCAACGATGGGCAATTCCGCGCCGGCTCCCTGAAAATCGAGTGCAGGTGTTTGTCGGTGATCAATGCCGTCGGGCGGCAATCGTTGAGCAGATAATCAAGCTTGTCGCTTTTGGTGAGCGGATTGACGATGCACACCACGGCGTTGGCCTTGAGCACCGCCCAGAACGCAACGACAGCCTCGACAGTGTTGTCGGCGAAAATCACCACCCGATCGCCACGTGTGATTCCGGCCTCGGTCAAATTATGCGCTATGGCGTTCGAGCGCATATCGAGATCGCCATAGGTGACACGTTGGTTGCCGCACACCAGGGCCACCTTGCCGCCGAGCCGGCTGGCAGAGTGGGTGAGATAGTCGTGCAGGAGCGGTACGGCGCCATGCATCACGCGAGCACCTCTTCGCGATGCACGCGGTCGATATCGATGCTGAGCTTGAGCGTGCGAGCCCCACTTGGACGGCTCGCGATAAATTGCTGATGGAGAAGCTGCGTCGATAGCACCCCGACCAGCGCCATATTGTCGGAGTTGGACAGGTCGCCGCCGCCGGCGCTGGCCTGGCACTTGCTCAGGAGCCGGGTAACCGACTTAGGATCGAAGACGTTCGCTTCGCGCAGCGCCGGCTCCGAAAGTGCCTCGCGAATATAGGCCGGAGCGCCATCTGCGACGAAGCAAAGCGCGTTGGGGGCCCGGTAAGGCTGCTTCTTGCGGGTGACGATTTCCGACGGCACGATCGGTTGCGCCACGCGCTTCAGCACATGCTTTTCATCGAGCACGCGCAGCTTGTAGGCGGCCGGAAGCGAATTCGCGAGCCTCACGAGTTCATGATCGAGGAACGGGAAGCGCCCCTCGACGGAATGAGCCATCAGCATCCTGTCCCCTTGTGAGGAAAGCAGGTATCCCGACATCAGCGTCTGGATCTCGATATACTGGTCCTGCGCAAGAGAGCCCCATCGCGAAAACTCCGGTGGCAGGCGGGCAAGCAGCTCGGACACGGCGTTGCGGCGCTCCGTTTGGGAGCGCATGTCTGCCGAAAACAGCCGCTTGATGGCGCTTGTGGTACGCCAGCGCGTGCCATGCGCAAAACCAGGCGCGTCACAGGCGTGGATGTCGCGCCCGAAGAACTGGCGTGCCATCGCCTGCTGCTGCACCGGCGAGCGGCTGAGATAGGGATAGAGGCGCTCCAGCAAACGGGAGCGTCGCGTCGAGGCGGGCTGGCGTCCCCAGAAGCGGCGGACCTTGCCCTCGCGGAACAAATCGTAGCCCGCGAACATTTCGTCGGCCCCTTCGCCGGTCAGCACGACCTTGATGCCATGCTCGCGCACCAGTCTCGAGAGCAGGAACAGTGGCGCCGGCGCGGTCCTAAGGATTGGCCGCTCGGTGTGGTAGATCACCTCAGGGAAGATGCCAGCGATATCGCTGCGCGAAACAACCACCTCATGGTGGTCACTGCCGGCCACGCCGGCAACCAGGCGCTGGAAATGCGTCTCATCATACTCGGCGTCGGCAAAACGCAGCGAGAAGGTCTGGAAGCGCTCGCCCGCGAAGCGTCTCCCCAGCGTGGTGACCAGTGAGCTGTCGAGCCCGCCGGACAAATAGCAGCCGACCGGCACGTCGGCGCGTACTATCCTGAGCGCCGTCGCGGCCTCCAGGGCGCTGCGCACTTCCTCCACCGCGTCATCAAGCGAGCCGCTGAATTCATCATCGCCGGGTGCGCCAACCTCTGGATAGCCAGGCTTCCAAAAAGCCCGCTCGCGAACGACGCCGCTGTCATAAATGCGGACATGCCCCGGCGTGAGTTCGCTTACTCCTCCAAACACGCCTTGTGGCGGCGCGACAGTCCAAAGTGTAAAAGTCTGATCGATGCCGGCTGGATCGAAGGCGCGGGGTATGTCCGCATCGGCCGCGAAAATGGCCTTCACCTCGCTGGCGAAGTAAAGCCGCCCGCCATGCTCGCAAAAGTGCAGCGGGCAGATGCCGAACCGATCCCGCGACAAGACGAGACGACCCGCCACGGAGTCCCAGATGGCGACTGCCCACTGCCCATTCATTCGTTCGAAGGCGGCCTCGCCCCAGGCATGATAGGCATGGACGATGACCTCGGTGTCGCTGCGTGTGCGGAAGCGATAGCCGAGCGCGACCAAGTCTTGTCGCAGCTCGACGTAATTGAAGATTTCGCCGTTGAAGACGATCCACATTGTGTCGCCCGCGCCGGCGAGTGGCTGCTGGCCGCTCGCGAGATCGATGACGGACAGGCGGGCATGCGCCAATCCGGCACGTCTGTCCCGGTAAAGGCCGCGCTCGTCCGGGCCGCGATGCGCCAGCGCGCCCACCATGCGCATCAGCGCATCCCGGGACGGGGGCGCCGCGGCGGTGCTCAGCGACACAATTCCGGCGATGCCGCACATCGCCTAGCCCTCGCCCATTGAAGAGGACACCAACGGCCGCGCGTGAAGATAACGTGCGGCGCGCCGCTTGCTGTCGATATCCTTGAAAACCTTCTGAACCTGCACCACGGTGAGGCCGGTGGCCTCAGCGACGTCTTCGTTGGCAATCCCGTGGTTCAAGCCGTAGAGGCACAGATCCATCAGATAATAAGGAAGCGCGAAGTAGAACTCCTCCTGACTCTGCGCCAGCGAGAAGGTGTCCGTGGTGGGCGGTCTGCGCCGGACCTCTTCCTCCACCCCAAGATATTCGGCCAACTGGTAGACCTGGGTCTTGTAGAGGTGAACGATTGGCATCAGGTCGGCAATTCCGTCGCCCTGCTTGACGAAGAAGCCCTGGTCGTACTCCAGGCGGTTCGGCGTGCCCGCTACCGCGTAGTTGAGGCGGTCGGCATGGTAGTATTCGGTCATCTTGCGCAGGCGCTGCTTGTAATTGGTTGCACCGACGATCTGCAGGTAGGCGGCCGACGGCAGACGCACCGTGTCGGTCTTGCCTTCAGGGTCCTGAACCGTGAGGCGCGTGATGTTGAGACCGTTGCTCTCGAGAACCGAGGCGAGCACCAGCTTGCATTTCCAGCCGTCCCCATATTCGGGAACGACAGTCTGGATTGCTTCGATCTGCCGTCTATAGGCGCCGATTGCTTCAAGGGCCGGCGTTATATCCTCCAGGATCGTATCGATACCAAGCTGTGCGGCAACAGTGCGGCCGAGCCTTAGCGAGTCGCCGGAGGAATGGCGCTCCGGCATGAATATCCCGAGGACCTTGTCTTTCCCAAAGGTGCGAACACACAACGCCGCGACGACTGAGCTGTCGATGCCGCCTGAGAGGCCGACAACCACCCCTCGACGTCGCAGCGTGCCAAAGACCTGCTGGCGCAAGATCTGGACGATGCGATCGACTTCAGCGCCAGCGTCGAGCACCAGCGCGTCCTTGCCGAATGTTGAGGTCAGGTCGATGACTTGTACTCCAGTTTGCGAGACTCGGTTGGCGAATAGGTCTGCGCCACCGCTTTCTCGATAAGGGGACGGTTGGTGGCGAGGTGAGGCTCTATGACCAGATCGATGTGGGTGCCGACGATCGGAATCACGTCCAGATGGGCGAAAACGCGATCCCAGCCGATGGCCAGAGTCATTCCGGGTCGAGCACAGCGAAACAGGGTGCCGGTGATCGGCAGCGCCGGCTTCGGCTCTGTCAGCCATTGGAAGAAGGCCCGTGCCCGCAAAACCTCCTGCAGTTCCAGTTTGGTTCTAAAGCTCGTCGCATTGAACTGTCCCTGAGCGTAGCGATCGAGAAGCTGGACCAGTTGCGCCTCTCGCCGCATTTTCACGGCGACTTTCGCGAGGGCGCGGCAAGCCATCCGGTAAGCAGATACGCGGTTGGTCCGGATTCGATTGAATGTGCGCGTAAACGTCTCCAAGTAGGCGCTTCGCTCGCCGACGAGGCTGGTGTCGAGGATGCCGAGGAACTTTACGGTTCGCCCGGCGGCCAGCAGCCGCGCCGCAACTTCGAAAGCGACAGCGCCACCGAGCGAATGGCCGAGAAGTCGTACATGACCCGACGGTTGAGCGCGGCGGATCTGCTCGACGGCGGCATCGGCCATGTCGGCGAGGCTGTTTTGTCCGCGCAGTATTAGAGCCAGAGCCGGATACCTGATCGGGGCAACGCGGGTGACCTTGCCCATCGCTGCTGCAAAGGCAGCAAGGCTCGGGCCATAGCCGACGGATCCCGGGAACAGAAAAAGAATGGGAGGGTTGTGCTTCTCGGCGCGCGCGCTTTGATCGCCTGCCTGGGCAGATACGACCGCCTTGACCATTTCGTCCAGGCTCATCCCGACGGTGAAGGCCTCAAGACCGAGTTCCTGCCCGATGGCGCTTTCGATTTCCATGACGCAGTGCAGCAGCTTCAGCGAATCTCCTCCGGCGTCATCCCAGCGCCCTGCCGCCACGCGCGTATTGAGAATGCTGGTCCATGCCCGCTGGACGACCTGCTGCGCCGTCAGCTTGCCCCGCGGCTCGAGCGGTCGCGCGCTCGCTGCTGTCTCTCTGGCTGAAAGATCCATCTCTGCAAGTGTCGTGATGTCAACTTTGCCGCTCGGCAGACGCGGAATCTCGGCGATCGTGTGCAACCGCAAGGGACGCAGCGGCGGCGGCAGATTGGTCCTGACAAGCTGGCGAAGCTCGTCCGAAAAGGTCACTTCGGCCGAGCCCCGAGGAACAACAAAGGCGACCAGCTCATTCGCCGCAGCCACGATTGCCACAGCATCCGCAACAGAGGGTGCGCAACGCAGCACCCGTTCGAGTTCGGCTGGCTCGACGCGTCGACCATTGATCTTTACCTGGCGCCCCTTGCGACCGACGATGTGCAGTAGGCCTTGATTATCAAGTCGAACGAGGTCACCTGTCGCGAAAATCCGAAGGCCTGGATCGTCCGGGTCTGATGTCGCCGGGAAAACCGCCCCGTCCTCCCAATGGCCAAGCAAGACATACGGGCTCCTGATCAGAAGCTCTCCTCTGCGGCCCGGTTGAACGCAGCGGCCCGTTTCGTCGACAATTGCGAAGGTGATTCCAGGCAGCAGCCAGCCAACTGGAACCGAATCTCCATGCTCCGGCCAGTCTCGCGGCAGGAACCATTGCGCGCCGGTGGTCTCGGTTGACGAGTAACCGATCTGGATGAGGCACGTATCGGAGACGGCCTTGCGCAGCAGGGCGATGTCGGTCCAGGGCACCTTCTCGCCACCGATCCGGGCGACTCTAAGTGAATGGAACGCTTCAGCAGGTCCGTCTGCCATGAGAGCGCGAAGCAGCGCCGGCACCAGATAGGTGATTGTCACGCCTTCGGAACGCACCAGGCGTTGAACGGCGCGCAAGCCGATCGCTTCGACTTCGACCAGATGCAAGGTGGCGCCGGTGAGAAGGGCTGCAAGAATTTCCCGGCACCCCGCGATTGTGGCGGGTCCGGTCAATGGCAGGAAAACATCATCCGAGTTGATGTGGCATGCATCGACATATTGCTGGACCCGGCACAGCAAGCTGCGCTGGCTGTTAACGATGCCTTTGGGCCGGCCCGTGCTTCCTGACGTATAAAGCACGATGGCGGGCGCATCGACAGATACGGAATAAGACTGAGGCACTTGCCCAGCCTGCGAGGCCGCACTGGTCGACACATCGATCCAACTGACCCGGTGAGGCAAACCGTCGGGTCGGACATTGCCCTCGCCCAGGACAGCTGAGAGCCGCGCCCCGGCCACGATTTCAAGAATCCGCGAGCTAGGATCTCGCGCGTTCAGTGGCACCGAAGGCCGTCCAGCCGTCATGCTTGCGAGCATGGCGATGGGATACCAGGCCGAGTTGGCCTGAAGAATACCTATCGCCTGTCCGTCTGGGACGGCCGCCGCGATCTGGTAGGACAGCGTCTCAACTGACCGGAGAAGCTGGGAATAGGTCAGACGATTGGCGCCGTCGCTGATTGCAAGCTTGTCGGGGTACTGGCGGACGATACTTCTCAGGTGCTCGAAGGCGGCAATGTTGGTAAAATCGGCGCCCAATCTTTGAAATGGGCGCAGTACGGGACCACCCTGATCCATTGCGTATTGTGAGACACTTGACCAATTATCGGAGGTCGCTGTCTGACAATCCACCGCTAGATCCTGATCCGCGATTTCTGATCCCAAATATGCCGAAGACATGAGTTGCCCACGCTAAGATTAGGGTCACTTATCGCCCCCCGCCCCAATCTTTTCATCGATCATTCTGATGATGCCCTGATCTTCCCTTAAGGACGCTTGGTTAGTCAGTTCGCCTGTTTCGCAAACCGCCGGCCGAGCCAATCATTCCGGGCTCGCTGGGTGCTGTGGTGCGCATGACGCAGCGAGCACTGGCGTTTGTGCCAAGTTGGCAACACCTGTTGCACACATGCCAAGGCGGGATCGAAGACCAAGGTGGGATCGAGACGGAATTTGCCGCCATTCAGGCATATTGCCTATTCTGTGTTTCTCCCGGGCGATACCGGCGATGCTTCGGTGTCGGAATAGCTGCCGGGGACGAAACAATATGCATAGATCTGTCCCCGATTTTCGTCAGTCACACGGATCCAGTCCTTTTCCCATTTTCGGAAGGTAATATGTCCATCGGTCACCATGGCCGCAGCTCTGAACGGACTCGGCGCGTTGACGACGCGCACCGAGATCACATCGTCGCCGTCCATACGCTCGACGAGATACGTCTGCATGAAAGCCTCCCGCTAAACCACCCGAACTTTAACGGCCGCTAATGGTTTCGGTTGCAACGTGCTTGGCGAAATTTGGGGTGCACACGTTCCATACCCGCAGGCACCGAATTCCTTCGCACTCGGCGTCGACCGCGCTGGTCTCCCCTGTCGTCAACGGTTCGCGCGCCCTGAGCGTCGAGACCAAAAGAAGCTCAAGACAGCTCAGCGCGCTGAGATATCGGCCGGATGGCACAGCGCGCAGCCTGCGCGCCGCCCAGACCGGCACCATCGCCGCGCCGATTTCGGACGTCACCACCCCCTTTTTCGCCGAGTTCGTATGCGGAGTGGAGGACGCGGCCCACCAGCGCGCCGAGCGCTATAATATTCTGCTGTTCAACACCGACGAGAAACACGGCACGCGAAGCGCGCGAGATCGACCGGGTGCTGGAGCGCCGCATCGACGGCATCGTCATGGCACCGGCGGCGGCAACGAGGAGTTGCTCGCCGACCTTGCCGAGAGCGGACTGTCACTCGTCTTCGGCCACCGCAGGCTGAAGGGCGTGTTGCTGGAACGTCAATCGTATTTGGCCAGGAAGCGCCCGACGGCGGTGAGGCAGTCGTGCTTTTCCTCGACATGCGGCATGTGGCTGGAATTCGGGAAGACCAGGCCTTCGACGTACGGGATAAGATCCAGAAAGGGCTGGACGCAGGCCTCGGTCGCTTCGTCGTAGAAGCCGCGGAAAACCAGGGTCGGCGCCTCGATCCGATGCAGGCGGTCGACGATGGTCCAGTTCCGCATCGTGCCGATGACGTGGAACTCATTGGGACCATTCATGGTGTGATAGACGGTCGGATCTTCCTCGATTGCAGCAAATGTCCGGGCGACCTCTGGCGGCATTGGAACGACGCGACAGACATGACGGTCGTAGAAAGCCTTCGTCGCCGCAACATATTCGGGGTGATCGGTGGTTCCCGCCGCTTCATGCCGGTTGAGCGCACTCTGAACATCGGCTGGCAACTCGGCGCGCAATTGCCGGGCCCCGTCCACCCACAGCGCCATCGAGGCCAGTGAATTGGCCAGGATCAATGCCCTGAGCCCCTCAGGGCGGCGCACGGCGTGCTCGGCCGAGAGTATGCCGCCCCAGGACTGGCCGAGCAGGGCGTGGCGGCTGTCGATGCCGAGATGGGTGAGCAGCGCATCGAGTTCGCCCAGGAAGAAATCGACGGTCCAGAAGTCGCCGCCCTTGTCCGGCAGATGGGTCGATTTGCCATTACCGATCTGATCGTAGTGGATGACGGCTCGCCCGGTTCCGGCAAGCTCCTTGAATGAGTCCACATAGTCGTGCGTGCAGCCCGGTCCACCATGAGCGACGACCAGGGGCAGCTTGCCCGAACCGAGGTCTCCGGTCACGCGGTACCAGGTGCGATAACCGTTGTAGTAGCTAAATCCTTCAGTGATCGCATGTGCCGTCACAATCCAAGCTCCGCATCATGGCGCAGCAGGAGCCACTGTGGGCCCTCCCAAGCCTTGTTTTGCGGCCGACGGTACTAAGCGGCCCGGCGCATTTACAGCTAGCACTATTTATAGGTTTGCCGGTTATGGGTTTGCCCGGGAGGAGGCCGATCGCCCGCAGGTCGCGAGCCTCAATGCTCCGGTTCGAGCAGCCGGTAATGGGCGGCGAGCGCGATGGCATGGAAGCGGTTGCGCGCGCCAAGCTTTCGCGTCGCCGCGTTGAGGTGCAGCGTTGCGGTAGGCACCGCGCGGCCAATCTCACGCGCGACCTGCTTGGCCGTCAGTCCGGCAGCGGCCAGGCGCAGGCACTGGCGTTCGCGCGACGTCAGATGGACATGTTGGCAGGTGCGGATTCCGGCGTCGAAACCGGCGTAGACGGAGTCATGCAGCAGATGACCCAGATCGCCGATCTCGGCGATGAAGGGTCTGGCTTCGAGCTCGAACCCGGCCTCCGGATCGGCACGGATCGCGGTGAAGGTGGCGAGATCGCCGCCGGCAAGGCGAATGGGTACGGTGACGCCGCAGGTCATCCTGGTGTCAAGCAAATAGCTGACCACAGGATCGTGCTTGGACTGGAGCACGCGCTGCATGACGGTGCTCTGAACGCCGCTGTGCGACCAGAGAAACGGTCTCGATACGGTGAGCGCGGCCTCCTGCACCGGGTCAAGCTGATAATATCCGCCCTTGCACCAGAGATCCTGCATGTCGCGCGGCACGTTGCGCAGAGCCATCAGCGAGGGCGTGATAAGCTCGCCCTTGTGACTGACCGGCACGGGCGTATAGTCGTAGATGAATGCAGTGAAACCGATCGGCTCCAGCACCTCCGTCGCCACCACCATGGCAGCGTCGATGCTCATTCCAGTTCGGAACCGGCTCTCTAGATCGCCTGGAAGGCTTTGCATCCGGCAAGCTTACCCGCTGATGATTGCTTGTCAAATAGCCATGTCGGCCGGCTGCTCAACAAATAGGCGGGATAAGCCTGTCCGACCCTATCTATCTTAATAGCTATCCCGTCCGGCTTCGCTCGCCGTAGTCTTTTGCGATTGGGCGAAGTAGCGGACGCCGTTCGCAAACCCAGACTGTTTTCAGCCGCGCGATGGTCGATCCACCGGGTTCAGCGCGGCAAAAGCCGACACGCCTCCATGAGGGAACAAATATGCGACTCCAAAAAGCATTTACAGCGTTGATTCCCGGGCTGGCTTTGCTCGGCGTGACGATGATGTCGCCGGCAAGCAGTGCCTTGGCCGCCGAGGGCAAGCCAGGCGGCACGCTCCGACTGCTGGCCAATGCCGCGGCAGGCACCGCCGATCCGCACATCAACTACACGCTGCAGTATTTCCAGATCAATTATGTCCTCTACGATGGCCTGGTGACCTACAAGAAGGCCGGGGACAAGACGGGCTTCCAGGTCGTCGCGGATCTGGCGGAAAGCCTCCCGCAGGTCGAGAACGGCGGCAAGACCTATGTCTTCAAGCTGCGCAAGGGCATCAAATTCGCGGATGGCTCGGATGTCACCACGAAGGACGTGGTGGCTTCGTTCCAGCGCATCTTCAAGATCAGCGGGCCGACGGCCGGGACCTTCTACAAAGGCATCGTTGGTGCGGATGCGTGCTTGAAGGCGCCCGCGACATGCACCCTCGACGGCGGCCTGTCGGTTGACGATGCGGCCGGAACCATTACCTTCAAACTCGTCCAGCCGGATGCCGAGTTCCTGCAGAAGCTGGCCGTTCCACACGCGTCGATCCTGCCGGCGAGCGCGCCGCTCAAGGACGCCGGCACCGATCCGATTCCGGGCACCGGACCCTATATGATCGCCAGCTACGACCCCAACAAGCTGATGAAGATTGTGCGCAACCCTCATTTCAAGGAATGGAGCAAGGAAGCGCAGCCGGCCGGATATCCGGACGAGATCGACTATGAATTCGGCCTTACCGACGAGGCGGCGGTGACGGCGGTCGAGAATGGCCAGGCGGACTGGATGTTCGATCCGCCGCCGTCCGACCGTCTCGCCGAACTCGGCACCAAATATGCCAAGCAGGTCACGGTTCACCCGCTGACGGCGATGTGGTACGCGCCGATGAACACCAATCTGGCGCCGTTCAACGACATACGCGTTCGCCAAGCCGTGAACTTCGCGATCGACCGCGCCGCGATCGTCAAGCTGTTCGGCGGCAGCAATCTGGCGCAGCCGGCCTGTCAGATCCTGCCGCCGGGCTTCCCGTCATTCGCAGCCTATTGCCCGTTCACCGCCAATCCAGGTGAGAAGTGGTCCGCGCCGGATATGGACAAGGCCAAGCAATTGGTCGCTGAATCGGGAACCGCAGGTCAGGAGGTGACGATCATCACCGAGGACACCACCGTCTCCAAGGCGATCGGCGTGTACCTGCAGGACGTGCTCAACCAGCTTGGCTACAAGACGTCGGTCAAGCCGATCTCGCAGAACATACAGTTCACCTACATCCAGAACACCAATAACAAGGTGCAGATTTCGATTTCGCAATGGTTCCAGGATTACCCGGCGCCGTCGAATTTCCTGCAGGTCTTGTTCAGCTGTGCCTCGTTTACGCCGGGCTCCGACGCCTCGGTCAATATTTCGGGGTTCTGCGACAAGTCGATCGACGCATCGATGGACGAGGCAGAGGCAGCCACCATCGCCGATCCGGCCAAGGGCGCGACACTCTGGACCGCCATCGACAAGGCCGTGACGGACAAGGCTCCGGTCGCTGTCCTGTTCACGCCAAAGCGCGTCGATGTCATCTCTTCCAGGCTGAAGAACTTCACCTTCAGCCCGCAATTCTACTGGATCGTCAGCCAGTCCTGGGTGGAATAGCCGACCGGAGCCAATGCGACGGAGTGCCGCTGGCTCTCCGTCGCATTTCCTTTTCCGGCGGATCAGCGCATCTTCCAGGCCGCGATTTTTCCTAGGCAATCCTGTTCATGGTCAATGTCATTGCGGACCAGCCCGCCATCCCGGTTCGCCGGGCCACCGATGGCCCGTGGCGCACCGCTTGGCGCAAGCTGAAAGGCGATCGTTCGGCAATATCTGCCTTCGCCGTGCTCGTCGTCATCGTGATCGCCTCGCTCGCGGCGCCGCTTTATGCGCGATACGTCTCCGGCACCGATCCATTTGTGACCAATCTCAATGGCGAGATCGTTGTCGATGGGGTGACCCAGCCGGTGCTGCAGCCCTCCACCGAAGGCCTTGGCCTCGGCATGACGCCGATCGGGCCGACCTGGCGCATCGGCCCCTATATGCTCGGTGCCGACAACCAGGGCCGTGACGTCGCGGCGCGGCTGTTTTACGGCGGACGGGATTCGCTGTTGATCTCCGGTGCTGCAGCCGTGCTGTGCCTTGTCCTCGCGACGTTTCTGGGGGTCGTTTCCGGCTTCTTCGGCGGCATCGTCGACATCGGCCTGTCGCGCATTCTCGACGTGCTCTGGGCCTTTCCGATTTTCCTGTTGGCGATTTCGTTGTCGATCGTGCTGATTGCGCAGAGCATCCAGATCGGTCCATTCGAAATCCGCTCCGGCAGCCTGTGGCTACCGGTCTTCATCATCGGCATCGTCTATGTGCCCTATGTGGCGCGACCGATCCGCGGCCATGTCCTGACCTTGATGCATGCCGAATTCGTCACCGCTGCGATCGGCCTAGGCGCGTCGCCCTGGCGCATCCTTTTGCGCGACATCATGCCCAATGTGGTGACCCGCATCATCGTTTTCGTGCCGTTGATTCTGGCGCTCAACATGATGACGGAATCCTCGCTGTCGTTCCTGTCGATCGGCGTGCAGCCGCCGGATGCCAGCTGGGGCACGATCATCCAGGACGGCCAGGGCCTGCTCTATTCGCGGCCGGTCGTGGCACTGGCGCCGGGGCTAGCCATTGTCATCACGGTGCTGGCCTTCAACATTCTGGGCGATGGCGTGCGCGACGCGCTCGATCCGAAATCCTCGCCGAGGGGCGTCTAGTGGTTGCCGCGCTCGGCTTCCGGCTTGGCCAGATGGTGCTAGTCATGTTCGGCATCAGCGTCGTCGCTTTCCTGATCTTCTTTGCGACGCCTGGCGCTGATCCATCGGCGCGCATTGCCGGCCGCAATGCTTCGCAAGAGACGTTGATCCAGGTGCGCCACGATTTCGGTCTCGACCGGCCATTGCCGGTGCAATATGGGCTGATGATGAACCGGCTTTTCGTTAGCCGCGATCTCACCTCCTTCGTCAATCGCGGGCAACGCGTCATTCCGACCGTGATAAGCGCCATTCCCGTAACGCTGTCGCTGGTCGGTGGCGCGGCAGTGCTGTGGGTGCTCGGCGGATTGATCGTCGGGGTGATCGCAGGCGCAACGCGCGGTACATTCGTGGATCGGGCGCTGATGATCCTGAGCTTGATAGGCGTGTCGATCCCGGTCTTCTGGCTGGGCGAGGTCGCCAACCTGCTGACACAAAGCCGCTGGCACGACAGCTGGCTGTTTTCCTGGGTTCCTCCGCTCGGCTACATCCCCCTGACCGAGAACCCCTGGGGCTGGTTCAAGGCGCTCGTCATTCCGTGGTTCACGCTGGCAACCCTTTATGTCGGCCTCTATGGCCGGGTGCTGCGGGCAAGCCTGATCGAGATGATGCAGGAGGATTTCATCCGCACCGCCCGGGCCAAGGGGATCGGCGAACGCCGGGTGCTGCTGCATCATGGCCTCAGGACCTCGCTGGTCGCATTTGTTACCATGTTCGGCCTCGATTTTGGTGCCCTGGTCGGTGGCGGCGCGCTGCTGACCGAAGTGGTCTTCGGACTGCAGGGCGTCGGAAAACTGACCTATGAGGCGCTGCAGACCCTCGATCTGCCGATGATCCTGGCCACGGTGATTTACGCCGCCTTCTTCGTGGTGATGGCAAACTTCGTCGTCGACGTCGTCTTCGTCATCGTCGACCCGAGAGCGCGCAATGTCGGCTGATGCTCCTCTTTTGGTGGTCAAGGACCTCACCGTCTCCTTCCGCAGCGACGAGGGCCTGGTGCGCGCGGTGGGAGGTGTTTCGTTCTCCGTCGAGCAGCGCGAAATCGTCGGTGTGGTTGGCGAGTCCGGTTCGGGCAAAAGCCAGACCTTGCTCGCCATTATGGGGCTGATCGACAGCCCCAACGCTATCGTCTCCGGTTCCATCCGTTTCATGGGACAGGAGCTGATCGGGCTCAAGCGGCGTGCGCTCGATGTCATTCGCGGCCGCCAGATCGCGATGATCTTCCAGGATTCGATGTCGGCGCTCACCCCAGTGCATACGATCGGCAATCAGATCGGCGAGCAGGTGCGCGCGCATGAAAAGGTGTCGGCGAAAGCGGCGCGGGCGAGGGCGGTGCAGTTGCTGGATGCGGTCGGCATCGCATATCCGGATCGGGTCGTCGACAGCTACCCGCACCAGCTTTCCGGCGGCATGCGCCAGCGTGCGGTGATTGCCATGGCGCTCTCCTGCAACCCGGCGCTGCTCGTCGCGGATGAACCGACTACAGCCCTCGATGTTACGGTGCAGGCGCAGATCCTCGAACTGATCGGACGACTGCGCGACCAGTTCGGCTCCGCCGTGATCCTGGTCACGCATGATCTTGGCGTCGTCGCCGAAGTCGCGGACCGGGTGCTGGTGATGTATGGCGGACGCTTTGTCGAGGAGGGCGGCAAGAGCAGCGTGTTCCGGGCGCCGCTGCATCCCTACACATGGGGCTTGTTCGGCTCGATCCCGCCGATGGAGGGACCACGTCCAGCCCGGCTCGCCGCCATCCCGGGGATTCCGCCGTCGCTCTCCGACCTGCCGAAAGGCTGCGCCTTCAGCCCCCGCTGCGCCTTTCGCCACGACGCCTGTCTGGTTCAACTGCCGATCATGCAAGGCGAGAGCCATCGCGCCGCCTGCCTGTTGCCGGAGCCTACGCGCAGACAGCTCGCTGCCCAGAGGGCTGGCGGCGTGGAGATGCAACGATGAATGCCGTGCCGCGCCCGCTGCTTCGCGCCGGCGATCTGTCGAAACGTTACAGCGTCGGCCGCTCGATCTTTCCGGCGCAGCGCCGGACGGTGCATGCGGTCGATACGGTGTCGCTCGACATCTGGCCCGGGGAAACGCTCGGCATCGTCGGTGAGTCCGGTTGCGGCAAGTCCACGCTTGGCCGGTGTCTGGTGCGCCTGACCGAAATCAGCTCGGGGTCGCTGGAATTCGAGGGCCGCGATATCAGCGACGCATCCCAGGGCCAGCTCCGTCCGCTGCGGCGGCAAATGCAGATGGTCTTTCAGGATCCCAGCGCTTCGCTCAATCCGCGCCGGCGGGTCGGCGATCTGCTGGCCGATCCATTCCGCATCCATGAACGCCTCTCGACATCGGAAATGGCGGACCGCGTGGCCGACCTTCTGCGCCGGGTCGACTTGTCGCCCCAGCACGCATCGCGCTATCCGCACGAATTCTCCGGCGGCCAGCGTCAGCGTATCGGCATCGCCCGCGCGCTGGCGCTGCGGCCACGGCTGATCGTGGCCGACGAGCCGGTCTCGGCGCTCGACGTGTCGATCCAGGCGCAGATCGTCAATCTGCTCGCCGACTTGCGCGAGGAGTTCAACCTGACCTATGTGTTCATCGCTCACGACCTTTCTGTCGTGCGCCAGATCTCGAGCCGTGTGGCGGTCATGTATCTGGGATCGATCGTGGAGAGCGGGCCGACCGACGAGGTCTTTGCGGCGCCCAGACATCATTACACCGCAGCGCTGCGTTCCGCCGTGCCGGTACCCAGCATCGACCGGGCGCGGCGCGGCCGGCTGGTGCTCAAGGGTGACCTGCCCAGCCCGATGAGCCCACCCTCCGGGTGCCGGTTCCACACCCGTTGCCCAGCTGCCACCCCGATCTGCCGCAGCGAGCGTCCGCTTCTCCAAAGCATTGGCGAGGGCCGCCTGGTTGCGTGCCATCATCCAGCCGAGGGTTGACGATGGGAATTCTCGGTCAGCGATATCGGATCAGGACCGTTCAGCCGTAATCGTTGCTTCGGCGAGAATAGAGGCCGATCTGGACGCCGCACGATCCGACGCTATGTTGCGCTTCGGCGGTGCGCGGCCGGCATCGCAAATGCCTAATACTAAAGTAACTGTTCTCGCGTTGCCGAGCGATGCTACGATTTGAGGGACGGGCATAAGCGGCCGTAGAGCGCTGCGTGATTTTGCGCCGGAGAGGATGGAAAGTGGGAGGCCACTCTTTCGTGCCGCAGCAGGCAGCCGCCGATATGTTGCTCGGTTGTCGATCATAAGGGAGGAAGTCACCAATGAAGATATCGTACCTGGTCTCGGCCGCGCTTCTTGCAGCGACTGCGATGCCTGCCGCAGCCGCCGAGGTTTCCGACGGCAAGGTCAAGATCGGCATTCTCAACGACCAGTCGGGCGTCTATGCAGATTTCGGCGGCAAGTGGTCGGTCGAGGCCGCCAAGATGGCGGTCGAGGATTTCGGCGGCAAGGTGCAAGGTGCGCCGGTCGAGATCGTCAGCGCCGACCACCAGAACAAGCCGGACATCGCCTCCAACATTGCGCGGCAGTGGTATGACACCGAACAGGTCGATTCCATCATGGAACTAACAACGTCCTCGGTGGCGCTCGCCGTCCAAGGGATTTCCAAGGAAAAGAAGAAAATCGACATCGTCACCGGCGCCGCGACCACCGAGCTTACCGGCAAACAGTGCTCGCCCTATGGCTTCCACTGGGCCTACGACACGCATTCGCAGGCAGTGGGGACCGGTGGCGCTCTCGTCCAGCAAGGCGGCGACAGCTGGTTCTTCGTCACAGTCGATTATGCATTCGGCTATTCGCTGAAGGAGCAGACCGCAAAGTTCGTCGAGAGCCATGGCGGCAAGGTGGTTGGCGAGGTGCGTTACCCGCTCGGCTCGACCGACTATTCATCCTTCCTGCTGCAGGCGCAATCGTCGGGCGCCAAGGTCATCGGCCTGGCGAATGCTGGCCTCGACACCTCCAACTCGACCAAGCAAGCGGCCGAATTCGGTATCGTGCAGGGCGGTCAGCGGCTTGCAGCACTTCTGTTCACGCTGGCCGAGGTGCATGGGCTCGGCCTCGAGGCGGCGCAAGGCGTGGTGCTGACCGAAGGTTTCTACTGGGATCGCGACGACAAGAGCCGCGAGTTCGCCCAGCGGTTCTTCAAGCGCACCAACCGCATGCCGAATATGATCCAGGCCGCCACCTATTCGGCGGTGACCCAGTATTTAAAGGCGATCGACAAAGCCGGCACCGACGGAACCGAGGCGGTCGCCAAGGAATTGCATGCGATGCCAGTGAACGACGTCTTTACGGCAAACGGCAAAGTGCAGGCCGACGGCAACATGGTTCACGACATGTATCTTTATCAGGTCAAGTCGCCGAGCGAGAGCACCAAGGAGTGGGACTATTACAAACCGCTCGCCACGATCCCCGGTAACGAGGCGTTTCTGAGCCCCAAGGAGAGCGGCTGTCCCACCGCCGGCGAGTGATTGGCGGACCGATGGAACCGCCCGAACCGAGTGAGCCGCGGGTGGTGCTTTCCGCCCGAGGCCTGCGGCGCGACTTCGCCGGTTTCGTTGCGGTCAGGAATGTCGATCTCGACCTCTACCACGGCAACATCCACGCGCTGATCGGGCCCAACGGCGCCGGCAAGACCACCGTCTTCAACCTGCTCACCAAGTTCCTGCCGCCGACCAGCGGCAGGATCGAACTGCTCGGCCACGACATCACCCGCACCTCGCCAGCCAAGGTCGCGCGGATGGGCCTGGTGCGCTCGTTCCAGATCTCGGCGGTGTTTCCACATCTCAGCGTGCTCGACAATGTGCGCGTTGCGCTGCAGCGGCCGGGCGGGCTCAGCGTTCAGTTCTGGCGCTCGCTGTCTGCGCTCGATCGATTGACGCCGCGCGCCGAGGAGCTTTTGCGGTCGGTCGGCCTCGACGATGCCAAGAACAGGCCCGCCGCCGATCTCTCCTATGGCAGGAAACGCGTGCTCGAGATCGCCACGACGCTGGCGCTCGACCCGAAAGTGCTGCTGCTCGACGAGCCGATGGCCGGCATGGGGCATGAGGATGTGCGCACGGTTTCCGACATCATCCGCTCGGTCGCCAAGGAGCGCTCGGTGCTGATGGTCGAGCACAATTTGACTGTTGTAGCCGATCTTTGCGACTGGATAACCGTCATGCAGCGCGGCGAAATCCTTGCCGCCGGCGACTACGCCACGGTCAGCCGCGACGAGCGGGTGAGGATCGCCTATATGGGCACCGCCGATGAGTGACGCCGCGCCGCTTCTCGCAGTCCGCGGCCTCAACGCCTGGTATGGCGAGAGCCATGCGCTGCACGGCGTCGACCTGGACGTCTTTCCAGGTGAAACCGTGACGTTGCTGGGGCGCAACGGCGTCGGCAAGACCACGACATTGCGCGCCATTATCGGGCTGATCCGCCAGCGAACCGGCCAGATTTTTTTCGACGACAAGGATCTGATGCGCCTGCCGTTGCACCGGACCGCGCATCAAGGCATTGGCCTGGTGCCGGAGGAACGCGGCATCTTCGCAACATTGACCGTGGACGAGAATTTGGTCTTGCCGCCGATCGTCGCTGAGGGCGGCATGAGCGTGGAGGAAATATTCGATCTCTTCCCCAATCTGAAGGAGCGACGCAACAGCCCCGGCACCAGGCTGTCGGGCGGCGAACAGCAGATGCTGGCGATCGCGCGCATGCTGCGGACCGGCGTGAAAATGCTGCTTCTCGATGAGCCGACCGAGGGACTGGCTCCCGTCATCGTGCAGCGCATCGGCGACGTGCTGGCGACGATGAAAAAGCGCGGCATGACGATCCTGCTGGTCGAGCAGAATTTCCGCTTTGCCAGCCGCGTCACCGACCGTTTCTACCTGATGGAGCACGGCAAGGTCGTGGCGGGCTTTCCCGTCGGCGAACTGCCGGATCGTATGACGCTGCTGCATGAAGTGCTGGGTGTATGATGGCGCCATGACGATGATCTTCGGAATACCCGTTCAGGCTTTCCTCGGCCAGTTGCTGGTCGGCCTCATCAACGGCTCGTTCTACGCAATGTTGAGCCTGGGCCTGGCTGTCATATTCGGCCTGTTGCGCGTCATCAATTTCGCCCACGGCGCGCTCTATATGCTCGGCGCCTTCATCGGGTACCTGCTTCTCACCCGGTTCGGCATCGGCTACTGGCCGGCTCTGATCCTGTCGCCGCTGATCGTCGGCTGCTTCGGCGTCGTGGTCGAGCGCCTGGCGCTTTCGAGGCTTTACGACATCGACCCGCTCTACGGGCTGCTTTTCACCTTTGGCCTCGCGCTCGTGCTCGAAGGGGTGTTCCGTTACTACTATGGCGTATCGGGAAGTCCTTATTCCGTGCCGCCGCTGCTCTCCGGGGGAACCAATCTCGGCTTCATGTTCCTGCCTAATTACCGCGGCTGGGTGGTGGTCGCCTCGATGATCGTCTGTTTCGTCACCTGGGCGCTGATCGAGAAGACCAGACTGGGCTCCTATCTGCGCGCGGCAACGGAGAACCCCGGCCTGGTGCAGGCTTTCGGCGTCAACGTGCCGTTGCTGCTGACTCTCACCTACGGCCTCGGCGCCGCTCTTGCCGGGCTTGCGGGGGTTCTCGCCGCGCCGATCTATCAGGTGAGCCCGCTGATGGGATCTGACCTCATCATCGTCGTCTTCGCCGTCGTCGTGGTCGGCGGCATGGGATCGATCCTCGGGGCGATCGTCACCGGTTACATGCTTGGCCTCGCCGAAGGCCTGACCAAGGTTTTCTATCCCGAAGCCTCCAATCTGGTGGTCTTCGTCATCATGGCGATCGTGCTTCTGGTCCGGCCAGCCGGCCTGTTCGGAAGGGATGCCTGAGATGGCCGAACTCTCACTTCGCGAGACGCGCGTCAAAAGTTCGGTATGGCTTGAATGGACGCTGGTGGGGCTCGGCATCCTGGCGCTGCTGGTGGCGCCTTTCTTCGTCTATCCGATCTTCCTGATGAAGATGCTGTGCTTTGCGCTGTTTGCCTGCGCGTTCAACCTTCTGCTCGGCTACACCGGGCTGTTGTCCTTCGGCCATGCGACATTCTTCGGCGGGGCGGCCTATCTCACCGCATACGCGGTCAAGGTCTGGGGCTGGCCGCCGGAAGCGGGCATCCTGCTCGGTGTCCTGGGAGCCGCGCTGCTCGGCCTTGTGATGGGCTTCTTTGCCATCCGCCGGCAAGGCATCTATTTCGCCATGATCACGCTGGCGCTGTCGCAGATGTTCTTCTTCTTCTGCGTGCAGGCGCCGTTCACCGGAGGTGAGGACGGCATCCAGGGCGTGCCGCGTGGCAAGCTGCTTGGAATGCTCGACCTGAACGTATCGATCAACATCTATTATTTCGTGCTGGCAGTCTTCCTGATCGGCGTGTTCGCCATCTGGCGCATCATCAACTCGCCTTTCGGCATGATCCTGCGTTCCATCCGGGAAAACGAGAGCCGGGCCATTTCGCTCGGCTATTCCGTTGCCAATTACAAGCTGGCGGCATTCGTCATGTCGGCGACATTGGCCGGGCTGGCCGGCGCGCTCAAGGCGATCGTTTTTCAGTTTGCCACGCTCACCGACGTCACCTGGCAGATGTCGGGCGAGGTGATTCTGATGACGCTCCTCGGCGGCATCGGCACTATGGTCGGGCCGATCATCGGCGCCAGTCTGGTCGTCGGCCTGGAAAACACGCTCGCCACCTCGAGTTTTCCGGTGACCATCGCCACCGGCCTGACCTTCATGGTCTGCGTGCTGGTTTTCCGGCGCGGTATTGTCGGTGAGGTCTATGCGCGGTTTCTCGGGCCAAAGGGTGACGCGAAAGACTGAACGGCTCAGTTCCGCCTCGCTAGGCGATGCGTAAGCCTTGCGCGTCGAGAAGCACGCAGCCCAGCGGGTCGAAGCAGACATCGACCGTTTCGCCTTCACGCAGCGGCTGGCCGTCGATCAACGTGTTGGCGCGCACCTGCGTGCCGGCGCCGATGTCGATCTCGTAGACCGCATTGCCGCCGAGATAGGAGGTCGAGACGATCCGTCCCGCCAGCCTGTTGGCAGCACCGGCGGTACCGACGGTAAGCTTCTGCGGGCGAACGACGACGGTGACCGCGCTGCCGGTCGCGAGCGCCTTCGGCGCGGCCACCTTTACGACATGGCCGCTGGCCAGCGCGATCATCGCCATCTTGCCGTCCATCACCGTCACGCTGCCGGGCAGCATGTTGGCCTTGCCAAGGAAATTGGCGACGAATGCGGTGGCCGGCCGGTCATAGACCTGCGCGGGGGAGCCGATCTGCTCGATCAGGCCGGCGTTCATCACGACGATGTGGTCGGACATCGACAAGGCTTCTTCCTGGTCGTGCGTCACGAAGATAGCGGTGATGCCCGTCTCCCTCTGGATTTTCTTGATCTCGACGCGCATGTCCTCGCGCATATTGGCGTCGAGCGCCGACAAGGGCTCGTCCAGCAGCAGTACTTCCGGCTCGAAGACGATGGCGCGGGCCAGTGCGATGCGTTGCTGCTGGCCGCCCGAAAGCTGTGAGGGCAGCTTTGTCTCACTGCCGGGCAGCCGCACCATATCCAGCGCCTTCTTGACCCGGCGCACGATTTCCGGTTTCGGCACGTTTCGGTATTTCAGGCCGAATGCGACGTTGTCGAAGACGTTCTTGTGCGGAAAGAGCGCGTAGTTCTGGAACACCAGACCAATGTTGCGCTTGTAGATCGGGATGTCGTCGACCCGCTTTCCGCCGATCGAGATCTGGCCACTGGAGATGTCGACCAGGCCCGCGATCGATCGCAGGATCGTCGTCTTGCCGCACCCGGACGGCCCCAGCAAGGTGACGAAACTACCTTTGCGGATCGCCAGTGAAAAATCGCGCACAGCGGCGAACTTGCCGTAGAAAATATCAATGTCGCGAAACTCGACCGCAGGCTTTCCTATCGGCTGCCGCTCGCTCTGGGCGAGCGGGTCGCCAGCAGCCCCGGCCGAAGCCGGCCGGGGCTGATGGTCGTGGCTGTTGTCGTCATGCACCTTTCGACACCCTGTCCCACTGCTTGGTCCAGGCGTCTTCGTTCTTCGCCCAGTAGAGCGGATCGGCGAAGGTCAGCGACTTCATCGATCCGGTCGGGTCGAAGGCCGGAAGCGCGGCGATCTTATCGGTCAGCTTCACCTTGGTGGGGTCAAGGGACGGCGGATAGTTCTGGCCCTCGGCGACGGCGATCGACGTGGCCGGATCCAGCATGAAGTTGATCAACTCCTCGCATTCGGCCATGGGCGATCCCTTGAGCACCAGCATGTCCTCCATCCATGCGTATGAGCCGGCAGGGTCGAGATAGCCGATCGGCTGGCCCTGCTGCTGCAGGGCGGCGACACGTCCGGACCAGGCGTCGGTGACGACGATCTCGTTGCGCGACAGGAGGTCCATGAGTTCCGCGCCGGAACTCCAGAATTTCTTGGCCAGGTCGCGGGTCTCGCGAACCCTGGCCCAGACCGCATCCATATCCTGGATGTTGTTGGGGTCCTGTTTCGTCTGCAGCGCCGCATACCAGACGCGCGTCGTCATATCGGCGTAGCCGCCGATCTTGCCGGCATATTTCGTGTCGGTAAGCAGGTTGGCGCCCTTTTCTTTGGCTTCCTCCGGCGAGATGACCTTGTTGTTGTAGGCGATGCCGGTGGTGCCGTAATCATATGGCACTGCCGACAGCTTCGGCGTGATCTTGCGGAACGGCTCGATCATGGCGGTCAGCACATTCGCCATGTTTGGAATGTTCGCCTCGTTGATCTCCGAATTGAAACCGCCATTGACGTATTTGATGTAGTAGTTGACGCCGGAAGAATGGACGATCTGGAAGTCGCCTGGTTTCGAGGTCTTGATTTTGGTGATGATCTCGTTCTCGTCGCCAAAGGTGCCCTGGACGACCTTGACCTTGGACTTGGCGGTGTAAGGCTGGAACGCGTACTTGTCGATCGCCTCCTGCACCACGCCGCCCCATCCGTCGAAGCGCACTTCCGAAACCGCGGCCAGCGCCCGTCCCATCCAGGGCAGGGAAAGCCCGGTGGCGGCGGCAGCGGCGGCCGTCAGCGTCAGGAATGATCGCCGGCTGATGTCGCCATTGGCATAGCGTTCGTTGAGCCTCTCCAGTCGTTTGGTGGTTGTCAGTTTCATTTCCATTCTCCCATTTTCATTTTCACTTGCCTGCCTTGAACCAGGTCAGGCTTTGCAGGATGAGCCCGCCAGCCAAGGGAATGCCGACCGTCAAAAGGATCATGACGGTTCCGAGCGCGTTCACCTCGGGGCTGATCGAGATCTTCAGCATCGAAAGGATTTGCGTCGGCATGGTCTCGACGCCCGCCGGCCGCCAGAACAGGCTGGCCGAGGTGTTGTCGAACGAAATGGTGAAAGCGAGCAGAACACTGGCAAGCACTGCGGGAATGAGCAGCGGCAGCGTGATTTCGCGGAATGTCGACACACGCGGCGCTCCGAGCGACAGTGCCGCCTCCTCATAGGAACGTTTAATGCCGACCATGCGCGCCTGGACGATCAGCACCACGTAGGGGAGCGTGAGCAGAATGTGGCCGAGCACCAGAAGCGTCATACTGCGCGGCTGGTCGACGGCTTTGATCATGACCAGCAGGCCGACGCCGAGTATCGTTTCGGGGACCAGCGCGGGAAGAATGACAAGCGTGTTGATCGCCTGCTTGCCACGGAACTCGAAGCGCACCAGCGCCAATGCCGCCATGATGCCGAGCAGCGTCGTCACCGTCGCCGTCACCAGGGCAATCCACATCGATGTCCGGAAGGCGTCGAGAACCGGCTCGTTGGTGAGCAGCTTCTCATACCATCGCAGGCTGAAGCCGGTGAGGGGAAAGCCGCCGAACATCGAGGCGTTGAAGGAAAGCACGACCGTGGCGATGATCGGCGCGAACATGAAGACATAGACGCACACCGTGATCGCGCCGGTCAGCCGCCACGCCCATTTGCCTTCGCGATCGGGATGATCCGCTCTCATGCACTGAGACCCTTCATGATCTGCGACAGGCCCATATAGCGGCTGTAAGCGGCCGCGGCCGCGCCGAGCAGGACGAACAGGACGATGGAAAGCGTTGCGCCCATCGGCCAGTTGAGCTGCCCCATGATGGTGTCGTAGATCAAGTTGCCGAACAGCGCGTCGCGGCTTCCGCCGAGCAGCTGCGGCGTCACATAGGAGCCGGCCGCCAGCACGAAGCAGAGCAGCAGCCCGGCGCCCAGCCCCGGCATCGATAGCGGCAGGGTCACTTCGCGGAACGCCTGCGCGCTGGTGCAGCCCATCGAGCGGGCGGCGGCGATCAGCGTGCGGTCGATGCTTTCCAGGCTGACATAGACGTTCAGGATCATATAGGGCAGCAGAAAATGCAGCAGCCCCATGATGACGGCGCCCTCGGTGTAGAGCATCGGCAACGGCTCGTTGATGACGCCCAGCCTGATGAGCAGGACGTTGATCAGCCCCTGTTCGCCGAGGATGTGGATCCACGAGAACGTCCGGATGGTGAAGCTGATCCAGAACGGCACGATGAGCAGCAGCAACAGCAGCCATTTGTGCCTGAAGGTCGTGGCCCAGATGAAATAGGCGGGGAAATAACCAAGGATCGCGCAGATCACAGCGGTGATGGCGCCGACGCGAACGGTCTTCCAAAGAAAACCGTGATAGTAACTGTCGGTGAGGAATTCCTTCCAGTTGTCGAAGGTCAGCACCGCCGACTCCACCCCCGCGGTGACGAAGGTGAAAAACGTGTAGACCGTCATCATCGCGATCGGCAGCAGCAGGAGCAGGGTAAGCAGTAAAAGCACAGGCGCGACGAGGACCCAGGCCAGTCGCTGATCGTATAATTTCCACCCTTTGGTCACGACCCGTCCAACCGCTTTATGTGCAAGCCGCCATCACCGGGCTCGGCTCCGGACTAGATTGGGCGATCGGCGTTCAGGTGTCCACTCTGCATATGGCTCCTGCACAAATTCTGTGCAGGGCCACCGCGCGACCCTCGCCCTGCCGGATTCAACAAATTGCCCGGCGTTCCGCCTGCACATTGATTAAATCAGATTTCCCGATATACAGGCTAATTTCGGATATAGATTTTACATGGGCCGGGCAATTTCATGAGTCGCAATTTTCTGGTGATTGAACCTGAGGAAGGCATTGCCGTGCTCAAGGGGCTTGCCTCCTCGGCGCGTATCTCGATGCTGAAACTGCTGCATGAGAAGGGGCCGATGAATGTCAACGAAATCGCCGCCGTGCTGTCGCTGCCGCAGTCGACCGTCTCGACAAACATCCAGGTGCTGGAGGATGCGGGGCTGATCCGCACCGAGAATCTGAAAGCGAAGAAAGGCAGTCAGAAAATCTGTTATCCGACGGCCGAAGAAGTGCTCGTCGTGTTCAAGAGCGAATATCGTGCGGTCAAGAACGACGCGATCGAAGTGTCGATGCCGATCGGGCTTTACACCGGCTTCGAGGTTACCGCGCCCTGCGGCCTTTGCTCGCCGGACGGCATCATCGGTCTGCTCGATGTTCCCAACACTTTCCTCGATCCGGACCGCATGAAAGCCGGTCTGCTATGGTTCACGCGCGGTTTTGTCGAATACCAGTTCCCCAACAATGCCAAGCTCGCCAATGCCGAGATCACCGGACTCGAAGTGGCGATAGAGCTGTCCTCGGAAGTGCCGGGCACCAGCGCCGATTGGCCCTCGGACATTACGCTGACAATCAATGGTGTCGATGTCGGCACCTGGACGTCGCCGGGGGATTTCGGCGACAAGCGCGGCGTCTTCACGCCCTCCTGGTGGAAGCTCAAGGGCTCGCAATACGGCAAGTTGAAGAACTGGCGAATTGCCAATGACGGCACCTATGTCGACGGCCTCAGGATTTCCGAAACCGGCCTCGCCGCACTCGATCTGAAGAGCCATCATTCAATCCGCATCCGTATCGGCGTCAAGGACGACGCCAAGCGCCCCGGCGGGATCAACATTTTCGGCAAGGGCTTTGGAAATTACGATCAGGACATCCTGCTCAGGATCAAAACTGGTTGATATCATGAAACCGGGTTCTGAAGATAACTTAGCAATTTCAATTAGCTAGCTTTCTGCTGTGCCAAAGCGTTCGTCTAATTGTCCTACATTTGGGTATTTTGGCTTGACGAAGGGCTGCCAATCCCGCTTTGATATCGGGCAAGATGATTTAAATCATCGTTTGTGATATCGATGGGAGGAATGCATGAAGGCAGCCGTTACGGCTCATCCGCATTATGTTGTCTCGGAAATCGATCCGAGGCTCTACGGATCCTTCATCGAGCATCTGGGGCGGGCAGTTTACACCGGCATCTATGAGCCCGGCCATCCGACAGCGGACGCCAACGGCATGCGTCAGGACGTCATCGATCTCGTCAGGGAACTCAATGTTCCGATCGTCCGCTATCCCGGCGGCAATTTCGTCTCGGCCTACAATTGGGAAGACGGCATTGGCCCCAAGGAACAGCGCCCAGTCCGCCTCGACCTTGCCTGGCACACATCGGAAAGCAACGAAGTCGGCCTGCATGAATTTGCCGATTGGTGCACCTGCGCCAACACCGAGATGATGCTTGCCGTCAATCTCGGTTCGCGCGGCCTCGACGAAGCCCGCAACCTTCTGGAGTACGCCAACCATCCCGGCGGCAGTAAATGGAGCGACAAGCGCATCGCCAACGGCCGCAAGGAGCCGTTCGACGTCAAGCTCTGGTGCCTCGGCAATGAAATGGATGGCCCCTGGCAGATCGGCCACAAGACCGCGGACGAGTATGGCCGCCTGGCGCATGAGACGGCCAAGGCCATGCGCGCCTTCTCCAAGTCACTCGAGCTGGTGGTCTGCGGCTCCTCGAATGCCAAGATGCCGACCTACCCTGAATGGGAAGCGACGGTTCTCGACCATACCTACAACGAGGTCGACTACATCTCGCTGCACATGTATTTCGACAACGAAGCCAACGACGCTCCGAACTATCTCGCCATGAGCGAAAAGCTCGACGGCTACATTGTCTCGGTCGCCGGCGTCATCGACTATATCAAGGCCAAGAAGCGCTCCAACAAGCAGGTCTACATCTCGTTCGACGAATGGAACGTCTGGTACCATTCCAAGGAGCAGGACAAGAAAATACTCGGCGGCAGCGACGGTTGGCCGTTCGCCCCGCCGTTGCTCGAAGACATCTATAATTTCGAGGATGTGCTGCAGGTCGGCCTGATCCTCAACACCTTCATCCGCCGTTCCGATGTCGTCAAGATCGCCTGCCTGGCACAACTGGTCAATGTCATCGCGCCGATCATGACCGTTCCGAATGGCCCGGCATGGCGGCAGACGATTTTTTATCCCTATCTGTTTGCTTCTAGCTATGGCCGCGGCAATGCGCTGGATCTCAAGGTGGAAAGCCCGACCTACAAATCCGCCGTTGCGGGCGACGTCGCCTATGTCGATGTTGCCGGCGTGCACGACAGGCAAACCGGCCACGTCACCTTCTTTGCCGTCAACCGCCATTCGAGCGAGGCAATCGAAACAGTGGTCGACCTCACCGGCTTCGGCGCGGCGGAGATCGTCGATCACCAGGTGATGGCACACGCCGATCTGAAAGCCGTCAATTCGGCCGAAAACCCTGGCAATGTCGGCCCCAGGAAGGGTGAGGGCGCCTCGCTCGTCGGCGGCAAGCTGAGCCTGTCGCTGCCGGCCTATTCCTACCAGGTCATACGCCTGAGGCTCTGAGTTCAGGCGGATCATCGAGAAAGCGCAAACGCTGAGGAGGAGCGTCGACGTGACGGCCGATATCGAGATCAGGAACGTGAGCAAGCAGTTCGGTGCCATGACGGTGCTGGAGCATCTGTCGCTCTCCATAAGGGCACGCGAATTCATCGTGTTCCTAGGGCCGTCCGGTTGCGGAAAATCGACGCTTCTTCGAATGATCGCCGGGCTCGAAGCTGTCGATAGCGGCGAGATTGCCATCAACAACGAGCGCATCGATCATTTGCCGCCGGGCAAGCGCGGCATTGCGATGGTGTTCCAGTCCTATGCGCTTTATCCGCATATGACGGTGCGCGACAACATGGCCTTCGGGCTTGCGAATATCGGCGTACCAGGCAAGGTCATCGAGGCGCGCATCAACGAAGCCGCCCGCATCCTGGAAATGCCGCATCTGCTCGATCGCAAGCCGGGCCAGCTCTCCGGCGGTCAGCGCCAGCGCGTCGCCATCGGCCGTGCGATCGTCAAGGAGCCGAAGGCCTTTCTGTTCGACGAGCCGCTCTCCAATCTCGATGCGGCGTTGCGCACCCGTACCCGCATCGAGCTTGCCCAGCTTCACCAGCGGCTGCAATCGACGATGATCTTCGTCACCCACGACCAGGTCGAGGCAATGACGCTGGCCGACCGCATCGTCGTCATGAACAATCGCAAGATCGACCAGATCGGTACCCCGATGGAGATCTACGAGCGCCCGGCGACCAAATTCGTCGCGGGTTTCGTCGGCGCGCCGGCGATGAACTTCGTCGATGCGACGCTCGACAAATCCGGCGAGAACGCCACGGCCAGGTTTGCGGACGGCGTCTCGGTGCAGACCGAGATCGCCTCCAGCCAACTGACCGACGGCAACTACACTTTCGGCATCCGTTCAGAAGACGTGCGCATCGTTGCGGCCGGACAGGGCAATGCCGACGGCGTCGTCGATGTGCTCGAGCGGCTCGGCGAACGCACCCTGATCTACGCGCGGCTGGGCGATGGCCAGCAGATCGTCGGCTCGGATTCCGGCAACAGCCGCGTCGCCGTCGGCGACAGAATCGGGCTCGCCTTCGACGGCCAGAAATCGCATCTGTTCAACGAGACCGGCCGCGCCTGGCATGCGAGGGAGGCCTGAGATGGCTGACCGGCTGGCGATGTCCCCGACCGCGACGCTTGCTGTCGGCGTCAGAGCCCCTACCGCCGACATCTATGCGCCGCAATGGCGAAATTTCATTTTCGTTGCGCCATTCTTGTTCTTCTTCACCACGCTGCTGCTCTTCCCGCTGCTCTGGGGGATGTGGCTGAGTTTCCACAAGGCCGACACGTTCTCGTCCGGAAATTTTGTCGGTCTCGGCAATTACGCCAGGCTGTATCACGACAAGGTCTTCCTGCAATCGATCTGGAACACCTTCTACTTCGTGCTTCTGACGGTGCCGACGCTGGCGCTGATCGGCCTTTTCCTGGCGCTTTGCCTCAACCGCCGCACGCGCACTGCCGCGGTTTTGCGGACGCTGTTCTTTTCCTCCTCGGTGCTGTCGGTCACCATCGTCACGCTGATCTGGCGCATCGTCTTCATTCCGAATGTCGGCCTGTTGTCGACGATCTACGGATGGTTCGGCGCAACGGCCCCGGCCTTCATTTCCGATCCCAGCCTGGCCATGATCGGCATCGCCATTGCCACCATCTGGTGGTGCATCGGCCTGCCGATGATGCTCTTTCTCTCGGCGCTCCAGCAGATTCCGCAGGATATTTACGAGGCGGCAGCCCTGGACAATGCCAATCGCTGGCAGACGCTACGCTCGATCACGCTGCCGTCGATCAAGCGGACCTTCATCCTGGTGATCATCATCCAGATCGTGCTGCAATTCCAGCTGTTCGGCCAAGCCTGGCTGATGACGCGCGGCGGTCCGAACAACCTGACCAAGCCGATCGTGCTCTACATCTACGATACCGCATTCCGTCGCTGGGATCTCGGCCTGGGTGCCGCGGCATCGGAAATCCTGTTCATCCTCATCCTGATCGCGGCCATGGCCCAGTACCTGGTGACACGCAGCAGGGGAGACCAAGCATGAGCGCTCCAGCCACTTCCATCAAGGGACGGGCATTTGGCGACCATGTGCTATTAGCCCTCGTCATCCTGCTTTCGATCGTCATGATCGCGCCGGTTCTGTGGGTGATCGGCCTGTCGCTCAAGGACAATACGGAGCTGATGGCCGATCCGAATTCGGTGTTTCACGCGCCCTATACGCTGAAGAACTACATCAACACCGTCGGCACCTCGTCGGTGTTCATCTGGGTGCGCAACAGCATCATCGTCTCGGGCGGATTGACGCTCGGCACGTTGATCCTGTCGTCGCTCGCCGGCTACGGCTTTGCACGGCTGAATTTCCCCGGCCGAGACGTGCTGTTCGTGATTGTGCTCTTCGGCCTGGCGGTCCCGGAACAGGCCGTGCTCGTCGCCCGTCATCAGATCTTCAGCATGCTGAAGTTCCACAACACCTATCAAGGGCTCATTCTGCCGGGCCTTTCGGCTCCGTTCGGCGTCTTCCTGATGACCCAGTATTTCAAAGCCATCCCGAAGGAGCTGGACGAAGCCGCCATGCTCGATAACGCCAGCCGGCTCAGGATTTTCTGGAAGGTGCTTCTGCCGCTCACGCTGCCTGCGCAGGCAACGCTCGGCATCTTTACCTTTCTCGGCGCATGGAACGATTATTTCTGGCCCCTGATTTCGGCGACGAGGAAGGACATGTTCACGCTGACGGTCGGCATGGCCTCGACCCAGACCAACTTCGCCCAGTCCGAAGGCATCGGCTTCCTGATGGCGCAGGCGGTGTTTGCCGGTGCACCGATCCTGATCGTCTACCTGTTCTTCCAGAAATACATCGTCACGGCGGTCTCCGGCGCTGCGGTGAGATAACGAAGATTGCCTGACGGCCGGGGGGAATGCGCAGCAATTGAAGCACGAAAGCCAATCCAGGGTGGAGCGGCGGAAACTCAGTAGGAGGAACTGATATGAAACTGAAGAAAATCCTGTTTGCCGCAGTCTCTGCGGGCGCAATGATGCTCGCAGCTCCAAGCTTCGCGGCCACGGAACTGAGCGTGCAGCGCTTTTTCGGCGCCTGCGATGCCGATTTCGGCACCAACACCGATCCCACCAAGGCCGTTGGCGAATGCGGCATCATCACCTCGCTGATCAACAAGTTCAACGCCGACAATCCCGATGTCCATGTCAACGTCACCACCGTGGAATGGCCCGGCTATGATCAGCTGACCGCGCAGTTCGCTTCAGGCGACGCTCCGGACATCGTCACGATCCATGAATCCGTACTGTCGGATTATCAGTCGAAGGGCCTGTTGATGCCGCTCGACGATCTCTTGAAGTCAGTCGGCCTGACACCCGACGCCTTCACCGACGCGGCGCGCAATGGCGCCACCAAAGACAGCAAGATCTATGGCCTGCCGATCGACAGCTGGACGATGCTCTATCACGTCAACATGGATCTTTTCAAACAAGCCGGCCTCGTCAATGCCGATGGCACGCCGATTTTTCCAAAGTCGCCCGAGGAACTGCTCGCCCAGGCCGAACAGTTCAAGCAGAAGACGGGCAAGCCTTATTTCGTCCAGAACCTGGCCAATGAGACCGCACTCTACACACGCAACCTCTACACTTATCTTTTCCAGCAGGATTCCGATTTCTTTGCGGATCCGAAGCATGTGAAGTTGAATACGCCGGAAGCCAAGAAGGTCGTCGAGATGTACAAGGCGATCTTCGAGAAGGGCTACACCACCAAGGATCTCGATTATGGCGGCTCGATCAACGCCTTCCTTGCCGGCGAGGGTGGTGTCCACCTTAACGGCACCTGGGTGGTCGGCGATTACAACGCCCAGTCCGAGACCAAGGGTACGGCGCTCAATAAGGGCGGCTATGCGGTCTATCCGTATCCGCAGCTGTTTGGCGGCGCCCACGCGCAATATGCCGACGGCCACACCTGGGCCGTTTCGCAGAAAGACCGCACGCCTGAACAGATCGCGGCGATCGGCAAATTCCTGAAGTTCTTCGCCGACAACGACTTTGAGTGGTCGCGCACCGGTCACCTGCCGGCCTATAAGGCCGTCATCACCTCGGACGCCTTCAAGGCCCTGCCGCATCGCAACACGATCTCTGCGGTCGCCGACCTCGGCAAGCCGCTGCCGTCCGCCGTACAGCGTCAGTTTGCGATCCAGGACATCATCGGCGAAGAGATGAGTGCAGCAATCAGCGGCCAGAAGGACGTCGACACCGCCCTTGCCGACATGGAAAGTCGCGTCAACGAATTGCTCGCCAACATCTGACCACGGGTTTCGAAAGGCCCTCCCAAGGCGCCCCGCGGCTGGAAACGGCCGCGGGGTTTTGGTGAGGCAGTGGTTATTATCCTCGAGTTGCGCGACTTGGCGGTGGCGACCGGTCAAACACGCCAACCACCATGCCGCAACCTCGGCAGCAGCCGACGCAAGCCCTGACTGAAGGATTCCGCTAGAACGCCGCGGCCATGGGCATTGCGACCTTGTTGGGGATCTGGATGTCGATCTCCAATCTCGAAGTCGTTTCGCCGTGATCCATGCTCACCTGCAGGAAATCCTGATCGACCTGAACATGCCGGGCGATCACCGCCATGATCTCCTCGCGCAGCACGGAGACGAGATCGGGCTGGTTGCGGCTTCGACGCTCGTAAGCCAACAGCAGTTGCAAGCGCTCGCGCGCCACGGGCGCGCTGCCGCGGCGCTTGAAGATATCGAGCAGGTTCATGCTGCCCTCCTTCCCAACAGCCGGTCGAGGAGGCCCCTCCGCTCGAAAGGCAGAATGACCGGCAGGTCCTCGCCCTCGAGTCTTCTTGCCGCGTCGATATAGGCGCGTGCGGCGGGGTTGGTGTTTTCGCTGAGCGTAACCGGCGCGCCCACATTGGATGCGCGCAGCACGTCCTGGCTCTCGGGAATTATTCCCAGCAAGGGCGTCGACAGGATCTCGAGCACGTCATCGATGCTGAGCATCTCGCCGCGGGCGGCGCGCGCAGCATCGTAGCGCGTGACGAGCACGTGTTTGGCAATCGATTCACCTTGCTCGGCTTTCATCGTCCTGGAGTCGAGCAGGCCGATGATGCGATCGGAATCGCGGACCGAGCTCACTTCCGGATTGGTGACGATTACCGCCTCGTCGGCAAAGCGCATGGCAAGTTGCGCGCCCCGCTCTATGCCGGCGGGGCTGTCGCAGAAGACGTAGTCGAAAACCGAGCGCAGCTTGTCGATGACATCGGCGACGCCTTCCTCGGTGAGAGCGTCCTTGTCGCGCGTTTGCGAGGCCGGCAGCAAGAACAGCGTTTCGAGTCGCTTGTCACGGATCAGCGCCTGCGAGAGCTTGGCGGTTCCCTGAATGACGTTGACGATATCGAAAACAACGCGCCGCTCGGCGCCCATGATCAGATCGAGGTTGCGCAGGCCGACGTCGAAATCGACGAGGGCCACCCGCTTGCCGGTTTTCGCGACCGCGGCGCCGAGAGCGGCCGTCGAGGTCGTCTTGCCGACACCCCCTTTGCCGGATGTGACAACCACTACCTTGCCCATATTTGTGCCTCCAATGTTGTTAGTTGAGCGGTGCGACGCAAAGTGCGCCGTCCTCGAGAAAGGCCTGTACCGGCCTTCCTCGCGAGGAGGCGTCCATCTCCTCGGCGGTGCGGTACCAGCCGTCCACCGCCAGAAGTTCGGCTTCGTTTTTCCGGCAAAAGATGCGAGCCGCGGAATTTCCCGTGGCGCCGGCGAACGCACGTCCACGCAGCGTGCCGTAGACGTGAATCGATCCTCCGGCGATGATCTCGGATCCGGAACTGACGGAGCCGACAATGACCACATCGCCATCGGGATGAAAGATCGACTGGCCGGAGCGGATCGGTGCCTTGATCATCAATGAGTTCGGCGCCTGCGGCTCTTCCGTCTTGGCCTCAGTGGCGGCCTTCGGGTCCGGCTGCACGTAAAGCGCGTCAGCGGTGGCCTCCTTGGCGCCAACGAGGAGCGGCGGCAGATCGGCGTCGAGAGCAACGTTGCCATCGGCCTCGATCGCGTAGATGCGAATCCCGCGCTCTGCGAGCTGGGAGACCAGATCCCGCATCTCGCCCACCTCGGGCTTGAGCATAGTCAGATCGAGCACGACCGGACGGCCGGCAAAGAAGCCGGGAGAGTTTTCGGTCCAGTGATCGAGGCTTTGCAGCCATTCCCCTAAAGGGGCCTCAGGGGTGAGGGTGAAGGCTACAAACGAGCGCGCTCGAAAGCGTATGGACTTGTTTTGGATGGGAGCGACGCAGGTCACAGAGGCGAGTCCTTACTGATTGGTTAAGGCTAGCCCGGCATGGTTAACGAAAAGTTAATGGCGGCTTCCCGAGGCGTTGGGGGAGGCATTCTTTTTGCCTCCGATCGCCCCGCCGGCGCCTTGCTTCCGATGCACGACGAGGTTCTCCTCGTGGCTGCCTGGAGGCGTCTCCAGTTCACTAGGTCGGCCGACCGGTATACGATTGCCATGAACGCCGAGCCTACTAAGGAGTCGTCGAATTGACTACCATTGCCAAGAAGTCGGTCGCGGATCGCGGTCGTGCTACCTATGATCTTGGCGGGACGGCCATCTTTGCTTCCAAATTAGACCCGCGCTTTCACTACTGCCTGTATGTGCCTCCCGCGGTTGGGGAAGGGGCCAAAGTCGATCTGATGGTCGCCATCCATGGCACCGGCCGCACCTCTTTTCTTGGATTCCGCGACGCGTTTTCCGAGTTCGGACGCTGGAACGGCTGCGCCGTTTTGTGTCCGCTGTTTCCAATCGGCGTTCTCGGGGATGATGCCCGCAGCGGGTACAAATATATGCTCGAGGGCAACATACGCTACGATCAGGTGCTGCTCGCCATGGTTGAGGAGGTCAGCGCCAAATACAGTCAGGATTGGAGCCGCTTTGCCATGTTCGGATTTTCCGGCGGCGGGCATTTCACGCATCGTTTTGCTATCCTGCATCCCGACAGGCTCTGGGCGGCCTCAATCGGCGCGCCAGGCTCGGTGACCTTGCTCGATCCGACGCGTGACTGGTGGGTGGGCATTCGTGATCTGCCGGAGAAGTTCGGCATCACCTTCGATGCCACAGCGCTGGCAAAAGTGCCTTTCCAGATGATCGTCGGCGACGCCGACCTGGAGACTTGGGAAATCACTCATGTCCAAGGCAGCGCCCATTGGATGCCGGGTGCTAACGATGCGGGGCGAACACGGCCGGAACGCCTCATGGCATTGTGTCGATCGTTCGAGGCAGCGGGTGCGCGCGTGCGCTTCGATTTGCTGCCAGGCGTATCTCATGAACGGGACGCGGTTCTCGATTCGGTCAAGGATTTCCTCGCCCAACAACTCAAGGAACGACGGAACGCCTCACGATGAATCGTTGCGCCCCAGCCCGTGAAGAGATTACGGCAATCAAAGCCCGACCACGTCGATCGCATCCAACCGCGACCCTGCTGCCGCGCGCGACAACTAGAGCAAGGTTTCGTACTGATCGCCAATCTTGTCGACTGTGAAATCCGCCGCCCTGCTTTTCAGCACGGCAGCAGGGGTGGGGTGGTCCAGCATCTCGGCCATCGCCTCCGTCAGGGCTGCGGCGTCACCGACCGGCACCAAGGTGCCGAAACGGCCGTCACCGAGTATCTCGCGCGGGCCATGCGGAGCATCGGTGGAGATTACGGGGACACTAGCAGCCATGGCCTCGACCAAGACGTTGCCAAAGCCTTCGCTGGTGGATGTAAGGACGAACAGATCGGCTGCGGCATAACAGGCTGCGGGATCGTTGACGTAGCCGGCAAAGAGTACGTCCTGGCCAATGCCGATCTGCTCGGCATAGGCGTGCAATTCGGCAGCCAGCGGACCTTCGCCGAAGATGACAAGCCGGGCAGGGCGGCCGGCGCGCAGGGCAGCGAAGGCCCGCAGCAAAGTCCGGTGGTCCTTGACCGGCACCAGGCGCCCGGCGGTGGCAATGACCGGGCCATCGCCCATCGCCGCCAACGCTGCCTGCCAGGCATAGGAAGTCCCCTGCGGTGCTTCAGCCGGCGGCAGCGGGTTGTTGATGACGACGACCTTGGATTCGGGGAAGCCGCGCGCGATGATGTCACGGCCGACACCCGCCGAAACGGCGATGGCTTTGGTTGCACGCGCTGCAACCAGCGCGTAAAGCCAGATCGCCAGCCTCGCGCCGAGGCCGCTGGCAGGCAGCGAGGCGGCGGCGTGGAAGCTTGGAAAGAATTTTGCCCGGCTTCTGGCCAACATGAGTGACAGCGCGATCACCAGATTGGCGAATTCCGGGGCGCTATAGACCGCATCAGGATCAAGGCGGCGGAACAAATTTGCGCTTCGCACGATGCCTTTCAGCGTCGCTGACTTGGCGTAACCCTCGCCGCGCAAGAGAAGGCCGAAGTCGACCAGATGGACGGCAGCGGAGCGCAGCGCGGCGTTAGGGCCTTCCGCGTTCCAGGTAAAAAGCGTGACCTCGTGGCCACGCGACGCCAGTTCATTTGCCATCAGGACGAAGACACGCTCGGCGCCGCCGCCCCTCAGGCTGGCAATGTGAAAAACGATGCGCTTCACCATGCCTTGCTTCAGGCTCGGCTGGCGGCAAGGCCTGATCGGTTCGGCGGCCGGCGCATGTCGCGGATGATGCCCATGCCGATGGCCAGTAGCATGCCCAGGGCAAAGCCTCCGAACGCTCCGGCGCCTGCCACCAGGGCAGGGCGCGGTGGCCATGAGCGCCCTGGCGGCGGCACCGCGGTCGAAATCACCTGTACGTTTGTGGTGTCGATCTGCTCGCGCTCGCTGATTTGGCGCGCACGTGACAGGAAGCTCTCATAGACGGCTCTCTTCGAGGCGGCATCGCGTTCAAGTTCACGCAGGGCGACTTCGGACTCGCTGTCGGTGAAAACGTTGCTCTTCAGATCGTTCATCCTGGCGTTGAGAGAGGCCAGCGAGGCCCTGGCCTTGTCCAGGCTGGCCTTTGCCGTGCCGACGGTGCGAGAGAACTCGGCCCGGAGTTGCGAGTTGACGGTCTCGAGCTCCGTCCTGAGCCTGACAATCGTCGGATGACGCGGGCCGAAGGTCATCGACTGTGAATCGATCTGCTGCCGCAGGCTGTTGGATCTGTCGCGCAGCGCCGCGAGCGCTTCCGAAACCGTGGGGTCGGGATTGGCTCCATTGATGCCGGAGGCAACCAGGGCGTCGTAGCTTGCCTGTGCGGCGATCACGCGCGATTGCGCATCGACGATTTCGCCATTGAGCTGTGTCAGCGTCTGCGAACTGACGAGCTGGCCATTACTGGACGACAGATCGTGGCTGCGCTTGTAGCTCTCGACCTTCTCTTCGGCAGTCTGCACGTCGCTCTTGAGTTGGCCAAGCCGGCTGTCAAGGGCAGCCGCGGCACGGCTGGCGCCGGCAGCTTCGGCCTTGGCCAGTTCTTCCTGGAAGTTTTTGACTATGGCCTGCGAGATCAGGATCGCCTTAGCGGTGGTTTCCGCAGATACCGAGAGGGTTGTGACAAACGAGGTCGGGTCCGCGATGGCGTCTACCCGGTCCGCCAGGTTCTTCAAGGCGATAAGCCTCGGGTCGGGCTTCGCCACAGCGCCCGACGAGGATGTGCCCCGGTCCGGATCGAAAAATTCCGGATCGTGAGTCAGATTCAGTTCGTCCACCACACGGGAAAGCACGTTGCCCGAGGTCAGGATGCGCTGCTTGCTGCGCGTGCTGAGCAGCTGGCTATCGACCTGGCCCGGTTGTGAGTAGAGGTCGTTCTCTACAACCTGCAAATTGGATGGGTTGATGAGGACCTCCGTCGTGACGGTGTAACGCTGCTTGCTCAGCAATGCATAGGCGCCGCCGACAATGCCGCCGATTACCGCCAGCATGAACGCCAGGGCGAGGCCGGCCCGTAGCCAGACGAACAGGCGTCGAAAATCGAGCTCGAGGAAATCGCCGATCTTGTCCAGGGTCACCGTTGCGACAGGCTCTGGAGGTTGCGGCGCCACCGGCGCGGAGCTTAGCGCCGCGACTGGGCCATGCTGTTGCAGCAATGCCCTGCGCCGTGCACTGGCGATACGCTCGAATGCACTGTTGTTGGAGGCCGTCGCGGAGATAGGGGGTGTGCCGGAACCGGCAGACATGGTGACAACCCTTGTTAAATCATTACGCTTGGCCTGCTCTACAGAAACATCGTTAACATCTTATTTTCCAAGTTGGCCCATTTTACTGTTCATACACCCGGTCCGTCCGGCGGACGTTGAAGGGATTTCGTTGCCCAGAATGCCGTTCGAATATCGCCATTTGGATGGGCCATGAGCTATCCCGCTGCCGCTTCGGAACGATTATCGTCCAGCCGAGCGCGCCGTCAGAACGCGCTTTCGCTGCTGTTTTTCCTATGCGCGGCGTTCGCGCTCCTGCTTCGCTTTACGGTGTCGCCGCAGGTGATGAACATGGTCGTCGACTATACGGCCCAGGGAGGCTCGTTCTACGAAAAGCTGCATTTCGGCACCTATGCGATCATCCTGCTGCTTCCTATCGTTCTTTTCAGCCGGCCGTTTCTGCTGCACGGCGACGAAATTGGAATATTCAAGGCGTTGATCCGCTATTCGGTGCTGATGTTCGTGCTGGTGCCCTATCTGTTCGTTACCGGCCGTGCGGGCTCCTCCGGCTTCATCATCGATACCTATCTGGTAGCCGGCGCCACAGGCCTGTTGATGCTGGCATTGAATGCAGAGGTGCGGCGGGCGTTGGGAGACGTCGTGCTTGGAATGGCGATCCTGAGCGCTGTCATCGGCACCATCGAGGCGGTGACTCAACATCGGTTGTTGCCCTATGGCTTGAACGAACTGCAATTCAGGCCAACTGGCCTGTCGGCCCATCCGCTGGCACTGGGCGCGCTCTGCGCCACAACCATCGGATTCGTGCCGCTGACGCACTGGCGCATCTGGGTGCGGGTCATGGCGATCTTCCTGTTGTTCATCGGTTGCGCTGCGTCAGGCGCTCGCGCTGCGCTGATGCTCGCCACGGCGGAAATCGTCATTCTGCTGCTGTTCGTGCCCTGGCCGGGCCTATCGCTCAAATACGAGCGGCAGGCCAAATCTGTCGTACTGATGTTCACCGTCACGGGTGGCGCGGTGCTCGTGGCAGTACTGTTTGCGGGTGGTCTGCTGAATCGGTTCAGCAACACCATCTTCGACGAAAACTTCATGGCCCGGGTGACGATTTACCAGGTATTCGGACTGGTCAGCTGGAACGACATCCTGTTCGGCATGAACGTTGACGACCTGCTGGCGATCGTCCGGCAGAAGCTGCATCTGCCCTACATCGAAAGCGCGCCGGTGGTAATTATCTTGCTCTTCGGCCTGCCCATAGCCCTGCTGTTTACAGCGCTGATCTTCTGGTTCGTCTTCCGGCTGCTGCGCGGGGCGCCGCTGCCGGCATGGATCGGCACTTTAACGTTCTTGCTTGCCGCGCTGTCAAATAACGCGCTTTCGTCAAAAACGCCGGATATGACGATCATCGTGGTGTTGCTGCTTGCCTACAGGAACCAGCCCTACAGAAACCAGCCGGAGAGCATGTCTTCGCTCGCTGCATTCCAACCTGAAGCCGGCTGAGATCCGTTAAGCACGGGCCTCAAATCCGGTCAGCTGGCGCTGTCCACGACCTCGACACGTCCCGCGCGGTTGAGCGTGTGAATGCCCGCCCGAGCCCATGCCGTCCCGGGATCGATTGGGTGGGGCAGTTCGAAACGGACGTCGAAATCATCAAGCCGATCCAGTCGCATCAAGCCCAGGCCGCCGCCATAGGCTCTCGAGCCGTTTTGCACCGGCAGCAGCAGCGAGCCGTCCTGGCGGATAAAGGCGCCGCCGGGCCGAGTGGCCGAGTGATCGACGGCGACCGGATTGAGCGCGTGCGCAGCCCAGGGCCCACGCAGCGCCGGAGCGGAATAGACGGCCATCGTGTCGGATGCGCTGCCGTGACCGAACCGCTCAGTCCCCAACAGCCAGAAGCGGCCGTCGGATTCGAGCAGCGTGGCGTCGTTGAAATCCCTGTCCGTCATCAGCACCGTATCGCGTACCCAGCGATCCGGAAACTGCACGGCACGGTAGAGCACCAGTTCTCGCGCCGTAGCGCTTTCAGGGATCATGAAAATCTCGCCGGAGTGAGCGAACACCTGCGGATATGACAGGTGATGCGCTTCCTCCAGCACCATTTTCGGCACGCCGAAAGTGCCGTCGGTGCCAAGTTCGGCGACAGAAATCACGCCGCGGCCGATGGCGTAGGGGAACTCCTCGACAAAAAGAAAGTGGCGGCCGTCGCGCTCGAGAACGAACGGATCGGCGTAGAATCGCTGCCCGTCATCGGCAAGCACGGTGAACGGCTTGCCATCCAGCTGTCCGGTTTCGGCGACGCCTGGACCGTCGATCAGCCGGTAAGCAACCTGCCAATAGAAGGGACGCCGACCACGTCGCAGTTTTTGCACGGCGCGGTCGAGCAATCCCTTGCCGAAAAAGGGCAGATAATGCCTGATAAATCCGCCTTTCTGCAGGGGCGGCGCCGGGCTCTCGGCAATCGGCGCAAGTTTGCCCGTGGAGAAGCGGGCGACACATTGGGCAATCAGGGAGATGGCGCCGGCGAGCAGGTCGTTGCTGCCGCGGGACAGCCACAACCGGTCGCTGATCATCGGCCGTGCCCTGGCGACGGCAACGCCGTCGAGGCGCGCGGTGAGTTCAGGCAACCGCCTGCTCGCCAGCATCTCGGTCATGCCCGCGGCAAAGCTGCTGTGGCCGCAAAATTCGAGCGTCAGGACAGGCGTACCCCGTCGTGCGGCGGTAGCGGTGAGATCGACTATAAGATCGACTGGGCTGGTATCGCCGGACGGCAACGGCCCGGAACGGCTTGCCAGTGAGGGGCCGAAGCGCCGGCCCTCGAGCGCCAGCACATTATCCATCCCGCGCGAATTGGGTTCAGGCGTCGGCGCGCGCCTACTCGAAACCGCATGTCCAGCCGCACTCAACCGCGCCAGAAGCTCATTTTCCCAGCGCCGGGATGCGTTGGCGTGGCCGATGATTAAAATATTAGTCAATCCAATATATTCTTTTTCAAGACTATTACCATAGACTACTTGTCAGCCCAACCTTTCATAAGAGTTAATCCGGGAGAACGCAGCCTTGGTTGTTAATCATATATTAAGAATTGAGATCACGAAGGCGCTGTCCGGCGCTATTATGGCTCTTGCGGGCAATAGTCGGCATGTCCCGAGGGCTGCAGGCGACCAGGATCAGCGATGAACGTCCTTTCACGTCCAAAACTGCCGTCCAGGCAGAAACTGCTGATCGTGTTCGGCACGAGGCCGGAGGCACTCAAATGCTTTCCAGTGGCGCGTGCCGCCCTTGCTCATCCAGGCTTCATCACCGAAATATGCATTACCGCCCAGCATCGTGAAATGGTCGACCAGGTTGTCGAGCTGACCGGCCTGCCTGTGCATCACGATCTCAACATCATGCAACCCGGCCAGTCGCTGTTCGACGTGACCTCGCGCGTGCTCCTGGGCATGGCCGAGGTGCTGGACAAGGCGAAGCCCGATATCGTCATGGTACAGGGCGACACCACCACGGCGATGGCCGCGGCTCTGGCTGCCTTCTACAAGCGTATCCCGGTCGCTCATGTCGAAGCAGGATTGCGCAGCCACAACATCAACTCGCCGTTTCCTGAAGAACTGAACCGCAAGATTGCCGGCAACATCGCCACCTGGCATTTTGCGCCGACCGTTCAGGCGCGCGACAATCTCATCGCCGAAGGAAAGGCCGAAAGCACCATCTTCGTGACCGGCAACACGGTGATCGACACGCTGTTGCATTTTTCAAGCGCGATCGATGCCGACAGGCTGATGAACGCGAAGCTCGCTGCCCGCTTCCCCTTCCTCGACCCTTCCAAGAAAATGATCCTCGTCACCGGCCATCGCCGCGAGAATTTCGATGGCGGCATCCAGCGCATCTGTACGGCGTTGACGGGATTGGCGGCGCGCGGAGACGTGCAGATCGTCTACCCTGTCCATCCAAACCCCAATGTGAGCTCGGTGGTCAACGCAGAGCTGGAAGGCGTGCCGAACATCCATCTGGTCGAGCCGCAGGATTATCTGCCGTTTCTGTACCTGCAGAAGCAGAGCTATCTGGTGCTTACCGATAGCGGCGGCGTGCAGGAAGAAGCGCCTTCGCTCGGCAAGCCGGTGCTGGTGATGCGCGAAAATACCGAGCGACCCGAGGGGATCGTGGCCGGCACCGCCCGTCTTGTCGGGACCGATGTCGAGAAAATCCTGTTCAACGCCAATCGCCTGCTCGACGATCAGGCTGCCTATCGCGGCATGGCGGAACGACACAACCCATATGGCGATGGCCGGGCCAGTAACCGGATTGTTGAGGAACTGCTGCATCATGGCTGAAATCAAAACCGTTTCCGTAATCGGTATGGGCTATATCGGCCTGCCGACCTGCGCCATTTTCGCCAGCCGCGGGCTCAACGTCATTGGCGTCGATGTCAACGGAGCGGTGGTCGAGAAGGTCAACCGCGGCGAAATCCACATCGTCGAGCCGGACCTTGACGGCCTGATCCAGAAGGTCGTGGCTAACGGCAAGCTCATGGCCTACAGCACGCCGCAGCCGGCGGACGCCTATATCATCGCCGTGCCGACCCCGATGACCCACGACCATAAGCCGGACGTGACCTACGTGCTCGCGGCGGCACGAAGCATCGCCCCAGTGCTGAAGCGGGGAGACCTTGTGGTGTTGGAATCGACATCGCCGGTCGGAACCACGCGTATCATGACCGGGCTGCTTGCCGAGCTGCGGCCCGATCTCAAATTTCCGGTCCAGCATGGCGAAGACGCCGATGTGCTGGTTGCCTATTCGCCCGAGCGCGTGCTGCCGGGAAAGGTGCTGACCGAGCTGATCAACAACGATCGCTCGATCGGCGGATTGTCCCGCAAATCGTCGGAGCGGACCGCGGCACTCTATTCGACCTTCGTCACCGGCGACCTGTTCATGACAACGGCCGAAAGTGCTGAGTTGGTGAAACTGACCGAGAACGCGTTCCGCGACGTCAACATCGCCTTTGCCAACGAGCTTGCCGCAGTGTGTCAGGACCTGTCGCTCAATGTATGGGAAGTGATCGATCTCGCCAATCGACACCCTCGCGTGAACATCCTCCAGCCGAGCCCGGGCGTTGGCGGTCACTGCATTGCGGTCGATCCATATTTTATCATCGACGCCGCACCCAACAGCACGCGGCTGATGGCTTCGGCACGCCGGATCAATTCCGAGCGGCCCATGTCGGTGGTCAGGGATATCGAGGCCTTGCTCGACCCCTCCCGCAAACAGACGATCGCCTGTCTTGGCCTCAGCTTCAAAGCCAACATCGACGATTTGCGTGAGAGCCCGGCCGTCGAGGTGGTGAAACTCCTGTCCGATATCCCCAATGTGAAGATCATTGCGGCTGAACCCAACACAAATTCGCTGCCGCATGAGCTCGAGGGCAGGGGCATCGTGTTCACCGACGCGCTTTCGGCCATCGACAAATCCGACATCGTCGTCCTCCTGGTCGACCATCGACAATTCAATCTGGTCGACCCCGAAGCGCTCAAGGACAAGAAGCTCGTCGATACGAGGGGGCTGTGGACCTGGCGCAAGGCACGCAAGCCGGACGCCCGCATCGAAGGCAAGAAACCAGAGGTCGCACAAGTGACGCTTGCAAGGGAGCAGGCCGCATGAACGCGCACGCCCCGGCATGGGCGCAGCATTCCCTGTTGGCGTCACGGCGCCGGGAGTTCCTTGGCGCACCTATCCATGCGCTGACCATGGCAGAGACGCTGGCCATCGCCGACGAGGCGATGACCCTGCGGCGGCCGCTGCATCATGTGGTCGTGAACGTCGCCAAGCTGGTGACCATGCGCCAGAATGCCGAACTGCGCGAGGACGTGGCAGGGGCGGACGTGGTCAACGTCGACGGCATCGGCGTGCTTTGGGGCGCACGTCTGTGCGGCGTCGCGCTGCCCGAGCGGGTGGCGGGCGTCGACATCATGATCAATCTGCTGAGCCTCTGCGCGAAGCGTGGGTTCAGGCCGTATCTGCTGGGGGCCGAACAGCACGTTCTCGACGCGGTTGCAGCGAGACTTGCCAAAGACCATCCGAGCCTCAGCATAGCGGGAATGCGCAACGGTTATTTCAAGCCGGAGGACGAGGCCGGGATCGTCGCGGCGATCAACGCCTCGGACGCCGACTGCCTGCTGGTGGCCATGCCGACACCGCGCAAGGAACGCTTTCTCAAACGCTACCGCGATGAACTCGCCTCAAGCTTCGTGATGGGCGTGGGCGGCAGTTTCGACGTCTATGGCGGCAAGGTTGCCCGTGCGCCGAAGCTGATACAAGCGGCGGGCCTGGAGTGGCTGTTCCGCGTGGTCCAGGAGCCGCAACGCTTGTGGCGCCGCTACTACGACACCAACACTGCCTACGCCGGGCTGCTGTGCCGGGAGTTCTGGGAGCGTCGCTGGCGCCGAAACGCCGGTTTATAGGTTCGCGTTTTCCCAACAATAGAGGCGTTGGCCTGGACTTCGCTTTACGCGATCCGTAGCCGCGCCCGCAGCTGGGCGACGAATTGCGTCGCTTCCACAGGGTGGAACAACGAGGTCAGCCCGAAGAAAACCGCAGCGCCGGCGGTGCCGCCAGCGACAAGCGAGAAGATCGCAGGCACGTCGCCGGCCACCATGCTGGCAAGCTTGGCGGCCACCCCCGTGCTGAGCGAGATGATCACCGAAACACCGATGTCGCGCCACGGCACCGGCACCGGCGTGAGCCGCTCGCTGATGATAATGCAGGTTATGGAGCCCACCACCGAGCCGCCCGCTAGCGCCAAAGCGGCGCCGATCTCGGCCATCGGGGGGATCAACAGCAGGGACAATGTGATTGTTGCCACCGAGCCGAAGAGATTGGCGATGATCAGCAGCCACGGCCGCTTGTGCGCGTGCACCACGACGCCATAAACGAAGCTGGTGAGGTTGGCACACAGCACGCTAAAGGCAATGATCGGAAACAGCAGGCCGAAGCGGCCGTGATATTGCGAGGGCAGCATGAGCTCGGTGATATCGCTGCTGAGCGCGACCAGCATCGCTGCAATCGGCAGGCAAAGCCGCATCATCAGCGCCATCAGTTGCGACAGCAGCCGGCCCGACGCCGCGGGCCCATCCTCGTCGAACCGGCTGACCACCTCGGGAAAGGCGCCCATGTTGATGGCGTTGGCGACCATGTCGATCGGCTGGCGGGCCAGGGCATAGGCTGCGGCGAAGATCGCTACAGCGCTGGCATCGTAATAGATCTTGAGGAACAGACGCTCCGCGCTGTTGAGCCCGAAGCCCACCAGCGCCATGATGACCAGCGGCACACCGAGCGCAAAGAAGTCCCTGTGGGTGAAGCGCGGCGGACCGGCAACGACCCGTCGGTATGCCATGATCCCCGCCACGATGCCGGCAATCAAGGCGCCGAGGCTCGAGCCGAGCGAAACCGTCAGAAAGCTATCCTGGAAGACAAGAATGGCGCCGATCGGCAGCGCGAGTTGCAGCAGGGCACGCAGGGCTTCTAGGATCGAATAGACCGAATGGCGCTGCTGCATCTGCAGCACCGTCAACGCGAAGCGGCTGATGGATCCGGCGACCAGATAGCCGCAGACCGCGATCGCGAACTCGACCCAGCGTTCCGGCACGACCACTGCCGACGCGCCTACCGATATGACCAGCGCCAGGGTCGTGGTCGCAAGCAACACCTGCCCTGCCAGCATCAGGCTGCCGCGGCTGACCTCGCCCTTGCCGCCCAGCCTGAGCAAGGCGATGCGCAGCCAGTTGGTGACGGCAATGTCGGTCATTTCACCGACGGTCACCACTAGGGTGAGCAGGCCATACTCGGTCTGGTCGATCAAACGCGTCACTACGACCAGCAGGAGCAGCGCCGAAATTCGCGTCAGCAGGATCGCCGGAGCATAAATGAGGGTGGAACGGAGCAGCAAGGGCGTGTCCCTGGAAAACTCACCTCCGACTAGCCGCCGACTGGCGGAAAATCCAGCGCGATGACGGCGAAGGGTGAACAGATTCAGTTTGAACTAAAAGATTTGCCGTAAACCTTATCGGGAACGTTTGCTTTGCAGTTACCCGGTCTGTGTTATTTAGAGTACCATCATGTTGCAGCGCCTCATATCCGATCGAAAAATACATGTCCTGGTCGCGACGCCGTCGGGCGTTTCGGGGCAGGGCGGCATCGACCGCATCATGGGGGCGCTGAAACAAGAGTTCGAACGGCAAGAAATTGCGGACATCGATGTGTGCTTCCTTGCCAGCCGTGGCCCGGGCCATGTCGGACTTTCGGTCTTCTATATGCTCGGCTTTTGCTTACGGATGCTTAAAGCGCGTCTGGCTGGACGCGCCGATGTCATTCATATCAACATCTCAGTTTCCGGTAGCACCTACCGCAAGATGGTGATCGCCGCCTGCGCACGGCTGCTGTCGATACCCTATGTCCTGCATTTGCACGGGGCGCAGTATCAGACATTCTGGAAAGCCGACCGTGGTTTCATAAGCCGCCGTATCAAAGCTCTGTTCGAGCATGCCGATCGGGTGATCGTTTTGGGCAGGCTTTGGCGCGATTTCGTCGCCGACCGGGCGCCGGGCGCTGCCGGCAATATCGTGATCGTGCCCAATGCGACCGAAGTCCCGTTGCTGGCGCATGTCGGCGGCGGCGACCATGTGCATATCCTGTTCCTCGGTCGCATCGGCGACCGCAAGGGCGTACCGCAATTGCTGGAGGCGCTGCACCGCATGAGCCCTGTCAAGAATTGGCGCGCGACGATTGCCGGCGATGGCGAAGTCGAGGCGGCACGGACAAAGTCAGCCGCGCTGGGGATTGCAGACCGGATCGCCTTTCCGGGCTGGGTGGGACCTGACGATGTCGCATCGCTGATCTCTTCGGCCGATATTCTGGTTCTTCCCTCGTTCGCCGAAAATCTGCCGATGTCGGTTATCGAAGGCATGGCAGCCGGTTTGGCGGTGGTGGCGACCCCGGTTGGCGCGGTCGAAGACATAATCACCGACGGGCAATCCGGGCTGCTGGTGCCGCCAGGCGATATTACAGCGTTGACCGACGCGTTGAGCCGCCTCGTGGAGAACCCAGCACTAAGGGCAAGGCTTGGTGCCGGTGCCATGGCCGTGCATCGGGAACGGCTTGAGCTCGCCCCATTTGTCGGCGCAATCTGCGATGTCTGGCGGTCGGCCGCGTCAAGCCGTCAACCGGTCAAGCGCTGAGGCCGACGATCGCGGCGGCGCTTCGAGCCTGAATTCGCGGTGGAATATCTCCAAATTCAACAGCGCCCATATCAGTTTTTCGTGGTCGGCGGCACGCGTGGTGTGTTCCGAGACGATTTGATCGAGCTGTTTCGGACTCAGATAGCTGCGAATAACGGAGTGAGGCGAGCAAAGATGGTCATGCACGTAGTTCCTCATCGATCCGCGAAACCATTCGGCGACCGGTACCTTGAACCCGACCTTGCGGCGGCTGAGAATTTCCTCGGGAAGGATATTGGCCATGATGTCGCGCAGGATCTGCTTGCTGTGCAACCAACCCAGCCTGTAGCGATCGGGCAATTTGCTGACGAACGAAACCAGATCGCGATCGAGGAACGGCATTCTTCCTTCGATTGAACCGGCCATCATCATGTGGTCGCCTCGTTCCAGGAGATTGTCGGGCAGCCACGATGTCTGATCGAAAAACAGCACGCGGCGAAGATGGGAGGCCGCAGCGCTTGACGAGAACGGAAAGTCGTTGCGCTCATAACGGCGATTTACGGACTCACCGATCAGGCAAGCGCGCTGCCGCGCCGAAACGGCTCCAAACCAGGAGACCATCCGAGCGGCAAAGTCCCTTTCGCCCGCGGTGCGGGCAAACGTATCGACCTTGGCCGACGCGCCCGGCATGGCGCGTACCAAAGGGGAAAGGACGTTATCGTGCAGCGAGGCTGGAACAAGCGACTGGTAGATACCGGCCAGTGATTCCGCGCGATGCTTGGGGTAGCCGCCGAGAATCTCGTCGGCTCCTTCTCCGGTGAGCACCATCTTGACGTCCTGGGAGGCTCGCTCCGACATCAGGTAAATTGGAATATCGCTGCTTTGCGAAACAGGTGCCCCGCGTTGGCGAACCATCGCTGGCAGGTGATCCATCAGATCGCCTGGCTGGATGACAAGTTCGCAATGATCGGTCCTGAAATGATCGGCAACGCGCCGGGCGAATGCAAGTTCGCTATAGGCTGCGTCGTCGAACCCGACAGAAAACGTGCGAATGGGCGTGGCGCTATGCCTGGCCATCAGCGCGACGATAGCCGAGGAGTCGAGTCCTCCGGAGAGAAAGGCCCCAAAAGGTGCATCGCTGCGCATCCTGATCTCGACGGAATGGTCGAGCAGTTCCAGAAATCGCCGCTTGGCGGCTTTTCCGTCGATCCGCTCGGTCAGGGTCGCCTGGTCCGGAGGCGTATAGTAGCGCGTTTCCTTGACTACCCCTTGCGACCAGACAGCATAGCTGCCGGGATTGAGCTTGCGGATCTGTTTAAAAAGCGTGCGTGGTCCCGGCACATAACGCCAGTTCAGATACTCGTGCACGGCATCCAGATCGAGTTGCTGCGCATCTTGCTGCGACGACAATAATGCGTTGATCTCCGAGGCAAACAGCAGCAATTTTTCGCTTTGCATGAGGTAAAGCGGCTTTTCCCCGAAGGGATCCCGGCCGAGGATCAATTCCTGCCTCTGAGCATCCCAGAGGGCAAAGGCGAACATGCCGCTCAGCCGGTCGAACATGGACAAGTGCCACTGATCGTAGGCTCGGAGCAGCACCTCGGTGTCGGAGCGCGTTCGAAAATGATGGCCAAGGCCGATCAGTTCCTGGCGCAGCTCGATGTAGTTATATATCTCACCGTTGAAAATTATTTTGAGACGGCCGTCCTCAATCTGCATCGGCTGATTCGACTCGGGCGCCAAGTCAATGATCGCCAGGCGGCGATGGACCAATGCCAATTGTTCCTCGCCAGTATTCAGGTCCAATATCTCGGTGCCTTCGGCATCGGGACCGCGATGCCGCAATGCATTTGACATTCTGGCGGCCCGCTCTTGTGGATTTTCGGCCCTTCGACCGATCCATCCGGCAATTCCACACATTGTCCCCCCTAGGCGCGCGCATTCCTCACTTCAGTACAACAAATGTGTTAAACACTTCGTGCCAATACAACCCAACCGGGAGAAAGGCTGCTACGGGCCGTTCCTCGATCAAGCCTGGCGGCCAGGGGTTGCCACCGGTTGTTCGCTGGTGAGGGGGAGTGACGGCAACTATGGCAGGCCCAATGCCTGCAGCATCTCCGGGTCGGGTACCGGGGGGCCATCGGGCCGGATGAGGCTCATCCCATAGGGATTGGAGAACTCCCAGACAGACCATGGGATCGCAAAGCGTTCGGCCTCTCGGCGCACTGCCTTGAGATAGCGCGAACGGTCGGCCTCAAAGGCGCCCATGCGGCCGTCCGCTGACATGAGGATAGCGCCGAATTCGCCCATGAAGAGCCGCCGGCTGGGAATGCCATGGCCTTCAGCCCAGTCGACAGCCTGGCGAAAGCTCGCCTCCAGTTGGCTCTGGCCCCAGTTCTGCTCGAAATATTTCGCGATTGCTTGGCGCGCGGTGGCCATGTTCATCATCTGCTCGACCCTGCTCAAGCCGGCAGCTTCCATCCGCGCTCTAAGGGTTTCGGTCACCACTTCGGGTGTACTGCTGTCGGCCGGCCAGGGAAGTCCCGAAGCAAAGCTGATTGTGTCATCGGGCCGCTGGTGGGTGAAGCTGTGCGGCTCATACATATGGAAGCTGTAATAGAGGTTTGGGTCATCAAAGCCGGGGCTGAGGTTGACCAATCCGGCAATGCTGCCGCCGCAGGCGCCGGTTGCAACGATGGTAAGTTCGCTGCTGACCGCTCGAATGTCGTGGACGGTCCCTGCCATGATCCGCTGCCAGTCATCGCTGCCGCTCGCATCGCATGGGTAGTATGCGGGTTCGTTGTAAGGTTCGAGGGCGACTCTGTCGGTGCCTATCTTGACCAGCATGGCGGCGACCGCCACAACCATTTGACGATAGCGGGCAACGCCCTCGCTGTCGGCGCCGCCATAGATCATCTCCATGCTGTAGTCGGGAACCTGAGTGACGCCATGCAGGTCGAAAACCACCTTGAGGCCGGTCGACGTGATCCGCTCGACGGCGGCGGCAAGTATGTCCAGCGCCTGCTGCCGCTTGGCGCCCTCGCTGGCAAGCAGCGGGCCGGGATCGACGCTCAGCCGGACGAAGTCGAAGCCCATCGATCGGATGTGGGCAAACACCTCCCCGGACGGCCAGTCGGTGAGCGGCCTGCTTTCCGCAAGCCACTCCTTTTCGCTGCGATAGGGCGGCCAAACGTAGGTTCCGTCTTTCTCCACCGGCGACCAGTTGAGCCACTGATGCACGCCAACGCCGCGCTTGAGAGGGATGGGCGCTGCGTCGGCCGCCACAAGCAAGGCGAGCACCCAGGCAACAACATACACTGCTTTTCCCATCGCTCCCTCCGCATGCTCGCGGGAGATATTAACCGCAACGAACGGGAAAGAAGATTGCCGGCCCGCAGCTTTTCGACGGCATGGTATACAAGGACCGAAACGTTGACGGGGCGTGCATGAGAATCGGCTGGTACATCAACCGATTGCGCAGCATGGGACCGGCCGAGGTGTTGCACCGGCTGGTGGAGCAACGTCGAAGGATCGCGTCGCGCCGCCGCGATGATGGGTGGGAGCGCTATCCATCGCCGCAGTTGCACCCGGTGCTGCCCGGATTTCGTCATGCTGCGCTGGCAGCGACCGACGCTCAACGGCAAGCCCTAGCGGCGGCCGCGCAAGAGATGCTTCAGGGCCGTTTTTCGGCACTCGGGCGGACATGGCCAAAGCGCGAGCCCGATCTTTTGTTTCCTGCTGAGCTTTGGCGTCTTGATCCGGTGACCGGCAGGCTTTGGCCTGGCCCCGAGGCTCATACTTTCGACATCGATTTTCGCCATGGCGGCGACCTTGGTGATATAAAATATGTCTGGGAGATCAACCGGCTGCAGCAATTGCCAGCACTGGCTGCCCACCTGCTCCTCAGCGAGGATAATCGGTCCCGGAGTGCCATCGAGTTGGCGATCGGCAGTTGGCATTCCGCCAATCCGCCGTTCCGAGGCATTGGCTGGGCTTCCGGCATCGAAGTAGCACTGCGAGCCATCAGCCTGATCGTCACCCTGGACCTCGTCCGCGACCGGCTTGACCCGGCGACACTGCGGAAAGCCGGAGAAATACTCGCGGCAAGCGCCTATTGGCTGCCGCGATTTCCATCCCGATATTCCTCCGCCAACAACCATCTCGTCGCGGAATTGGCTGGCGAATATCTGGTCGGCCTGGCGCTCGGAGCCGAAACCGAAATTGCCCGCAGCGCCCTCCTGAATGAGACGCACAAGCAGATTCTTGCCGACGGCGCCGGTGCCGAGCAAACGCCGACCTATGCAGCCTTCAGCGCCGAACTCATCTTGCTGTGCGCCGCCGCGGCACGCCAGGCGGGAACGCCGTTTCCCTCGGCTGTCGAAGCGCGTCTGGGCGCCTTCGCCAATTTCGTCGGCTGGCTGCCACAGAAAGCCGCCCGCTTCGGCGACGACGATGAGGGCCATGTGCTGAAGCTGGGCGACGAGCCGAACTATATCCGATCCGTCGCGGCCGCCATCCACGGCTTACTGGGGACGCCGGGCAACACGCCGGAGCCGGACGATTTTCGTTCGCTTTTCTTTGGTGCGCCGTCGGGCCCGGCGCCCGCGGTGCATGGCTTGCAGACATTCGCGCAAGGCGGGCTCTCAGTCTGGCGCGGAGCAATGAATGGCCGCAATGTCGAACTGACGTTCGATCATGGACCGCTTGGCTATCTCTCGATAGCAGCGCACGGCCATGCCGACGCGCTGTCGCTTACCCTGTGCATCGACGGTGAGCCGGTGCTGGTCGATCCCGGCACCTGGCTCTACGGTTCGGGAGGCGCGTGGCGCGACTGGTTCCGCTCCACACCGGCGCACAACACGCTGAACATCGAGGGTAAAAGCCAAAGCACCATCGCTGGGAATTTCAACTGGTCGCACAAGGCAGTCGCAGCGCTGGTGGAGAGCGAGCCGGGAACGCACTGGAGGCTGAGCGCCCGGCATGACGGCTATAGAAGCCGCTTCGGCGTCGTGCATCAGCGCACTTTGGCGCGCCAGGCCGATGGCATCCTCATCACCGACCAACTGCTCGTCGGCACGCGCCAGTCCGAGATCGTCTTCCAACTGGCCGCCGGCCTCCATGCCGACCGGCACGAAGATACGGTCACGGTGTTGCGCGGCGACGAGGCGCTGTTGGCCATCCGCTTTCCCGATGCTGCGCTCGACATCGGCGCCGGCGGTGACATGCCGGGGCAAGGCGGTTGGGTTTCACTGCGTTTTGGCACCAGGCAGCAAGCCGAACGGCTCGCTTGGCACGGCGAAGTGGGCGAAGCCGGGATCGATATCCATCTTGCCCCAATTCACCCGCCGCAACGGAAAAAACCGGCGCCAACGTAGAGTTGCCGGGCGAGTTCCAGCCGTATTCGACATTAATTACGTTTGGACATTTAGCGGTTTCGTTACCGTTGATCTGCTAGTCTCGCACCATCCAGCCTGCTTTGCCCGCCGTGCCCGCAACAGCCACTGGTTGCAGGCGGCGTAGCGAGTTTGGCGGGAATTTTGTGCTTTGCTATTCGCCAGATCGCCTTCTTACGACCCCAGACTGCCTTCTTACGACCAGGAGCCGCTGCAACGATGTTTTCCGAATTTGCCAGAGCGATTGTGGAAAAGCTTTCGAACGTCAATCTGACCACGCTCGGCCTGCTTCTCCTCACCGCACTGGGCAGCGCGGTGATCGCCTACTGGCGAACTGTCGAACATAAATCCCTCAGGGACTTTTTCGACTTCGCCTTCCCGCCGGAAGTCATCCTGCACCCGTCGGCGCGAGCCGACGCCCTGTTCTGGATTACGAAACGGGCGATGATGCCTTTCCTGCTCATTCCTGCCGGCGTCACCTTCGTCGTCGTGGTGGGCTATGGCACACGCGAGGCAATCGGCTGGCTCTTTAACATCCACGCGCCGCTTCTCGCCGGCCCGGCGGGACCGGTGACGATTGTCATCTTCACCGCAACCATGCTGGTCGCCTATGACATTTCATACTACCTGTACCACGTCGCCCAGCACCGCTTCCCGTTCCTGTGGGAATTGCACAAGGTGCATCATTCGGCCGAGGTGATGGTGGGGATCACCAAGGACCGGGTTCATCCGCTGGACGATCTGATGAACCGTATGTGGGATGGCGTCATCCCGGGCATCTGCTTCGGTATCTGGAGCCTGATCGCACTCGATCCGGTAGAGGTCGCTATCTTCGGCATCAACGTCTACGTCATCCGCAACATCCTGATGATGGACTTTGTTCGCCATACGCATCTCAAGATCTCGTTCGGCCCGTTGAACAACATCATCCTGTGTCCGCACTGGCACCAGGTGCATCACAGCATCGACCCTCGTCACTACGATAAGAATTTCGGCCTGCTTTTTTCGTTCTGGGATCGTCTGTTCGGAACGCAATTTGTCCCGGAGCCGGATGAAGACCTGAAATTTGGCCTGATCGATCGCGATGTGCGCGATTACCAGTCGCTCTTTGGGCTCTACATCCTGCCGCTCAAGAAGATGGCAAGGCATGTCATGCGACTGTTTCACAGGCGGCCCAATGTGGTCGCGCAGCCACAGGACAGTTCTCCTTCATGAACACCGCCGTTTCCATCGACGTCCTAGGCGCGGAGCGCCTGGAAATCGTCCGTTCGGCGGATCGCCTGGCTGCGGTCGAAGCCGCTTGGATGGAGCTTTGGCATCGCACCGACGGGCTGATCTTTCAAAGCCATGCCTGGATTTCGGCATGGTGGAGCACCGTACAACGACGTGACCAGCGCGCGTTGCGGATCGGCCTGGTCTGGAAGGGCGAGAAACTCGTTGCCGTGGTTCCGCTGGCGATCGGCAGGCGCAGGGGGCTACGGTTTCTCGAATGGGCGGCCGGCAGCTATACCGACTATGGGGATATTCTCGTTGCCCCGGAATGCTCGTTGTCGGCGCTGCAGGAGCTATGGACCCAACTCTGCGATGCCGGTGGCTTCGATCTTGCCTTGATCAATCGTCTCTCGCCGGATGCGGCGGCCCGCAAAATTTTCACGCCGGGAGCTTCCAGCGGCATCAGGCTTCGTCCCTTTCACCGAACGGAAGTCAGCTATCGCGTTGCCGGACAATGGGAAAGCGGAGCGGCATGGTTGGCGGATCAGTCGAAAAAGACGCGCCAGAACTATCGGCGCGGCATCAAAGCGCTGCAAGAAACCGGAGAGGTGAGATTTCGCCTGCTTGCGCCCGACGAGCCGCTGCAACCGGTACTGGAGCGCCTCGCGGCCTTGAAACGGAAATGGCTGACCGAGCGCATGCGTGAGTCAGACCTCTTCGAAGAGGGCGTGCCAGTACTCGCCGCGCTCGTCGATGCGCTGGCGCGCGCCGGCGTGCTGCATATCTTCGTCCTCGAATGCAATGGCGTGATGGTCGCGGTGTCGATCAACTTCGTCCAGCACGATGTGATGATGGCCTTCGTGACGACGTTCGATCCGGATTTCGGCCGGGCGTCGCCGGGTGTGATCCTGTTGATGGATTACGTACAGTGGTCGATCGATCACGGCTTGAGCATTGTCGATTTCCTCTGTGGCGCAGAGTCGTTCAAACACAAATTCTCAACGCAGGCGGTTACGCTGGAATCCGTCATCGGGACGCGCACGGCACAGGGTGCGCTTGCATCTCTTGCCGATCGTGTCCTTCAGACCGTCAGGCATATGCGCGAGCGTTCATCGGCACCACCAGAGGGACGCGATACGCCCGCTCAAGCCGAAGCAGCCTTGGACTAAAGCGCGTCGCGTTCGATCGGCCTCATGCGACGCGCTTTAGATTCTCGTTTTTATCCATGTCGTTATCGCTAAACCGCTGCACACTTTTGCGCGACATGCATCAGAACGGTTCATCGTTTCACGGAAACGCCGAACAGCTCTATCTTTTGTTTTGATGCAATTCCGGACGAAAACCGTTCACACTTTTCCTGGAATTGCTGTAGCGGCCCGCTCGCAAAAAGCTCAAATGAAGCGCGGTATGGGTCCGTTTTGCGGCGTGGTGCGGTCGCCGAGGTCGAGGAAGATTTCGTCGATGTAGCACCATCCCCAACCTTCCGGCGGATCGTAGCCTTCGATGACAGGATGGCCGGTTGCCCGAAAATGCTTGGTGGCATGACGGTTGGGCGAGTCGTCGCAGCAGCCGACATGGCCGCATGTGCGGCAGAGCCGCAGATGCACCCACTGCGAACCGCTCTTCAGGCATTCCTCGCAGCCGAGCGCGCTCGGTGTCACGTCGCGAATGTCCCCGGCGTGCCTGCATTCGTCTGCCATCATACGCTCCTGACCAGTTGTGGCGCCACGGCGAGACTGCCGTTTCGCGCCAGATATGCATGCAGCGCCGCAACCACTTGGGCGCCTTCGCCGACGGCAGCGGCGACGCGCTTGATCGAGCCGGAGCGCACGTCGCCGATGGCGAACACGCCGCCGCGGTTCGTCTCCAGTGCACCACGTTCCTGGCCAATGTCAGGCCCGGTGCGAACGAAGCCCTTCGCGTCCAACGCCACGCCGCATTGCGCCAGCCAGTCGGTGTTCGGGTCGGCGCCGATGAACAGGAAGAGGTGGCGGATCGGACGTGCTGTCTCGGTGTCGCGGTTGCGCCAGCGCACTTTGCCAAGATTGGCGTCGTCGCCTTCCAGCGCCGTGATCTGCGTCTCAGCCAGCACTTCGATGTTCGGCTGTGCCCTGACGCGCTGCACCAGATAACGCGACATGCTCGCATCGAGGCTGCTGCCGCGCGCCAGCAGCCATACCTTCTTCACATGCGCCGACAGATAGACAGCAGCCTGACCAGCCGAATTGCCGGCGCCGACCAGGGCTACCTCTTGCCCGGCGCAAAGCCGCGCTTCGATCGGCGAAGCCCAATAATGCACGGAGGTACCCTCGAATTGCGCAAGGTTAGCCATATCGAGGCGGCGATAGCGCGCTCCGCTGGCTATCACCACCGACCGCGCCCGCACGGTCTCCCGGTCGCCGACGGCGAGCGTGTAATGGGCGCCGGACGTGTCGCTTGCACTGCCCAGCAGCTTCGCCTCGTCCGGTATCACCATCTCGACGCCGAATTTCTGCGCCTGATTGTAGGCGCGCGCCATCAGCGCCATCCCCGAAATGCCGGTCGGGAAACCGAGATAGTTCTCGATGCGCGAGGAGGCGCCCGCCTGTCCACCAAAGGCACGGCAATCGAGCACGATCGTCGACAACCCTTCGGAAGCCGCGTAGACGGCCGCCGCGAGGCCGGCCGGTCCGGCGCCGACAATGGCCACGTCGTACAGCTTGCCGGCGTCGATCGGCCTCACCAGGCCGATGCAGCGGGCAAGCTCGTTCTCTCCGGGATTGAGCAGCAGCTTGCCGTTCGGACAGAGCACGATCGGCAAATGGTGGATATCGACATGGAAGCGTTCGATCAGCGTCTTGGCGCAAGAATCGGTAGCCGAATCGAGAACCCGATGCGGCTGACCGCTGCGGGCCAGAAAACCTTGCAGCCGCAACACGTCGCCGCTGTCGACCGGTCCGACAATGATCGGTCCGGCTGTGCCGCTCTCGAGCAGGCCGACACGACGCAGGATCAGCGCCCGCATGATGCGCTCGCCGAGGTTTGCTTCCTGCACCATCAGGTCCCGCAGCCTTTGCGAGGGGATGACGAGCGCGTCGACCGGCTCGACCGCCTCCACATCCACCAGTGAGGGTCGGGCTGAAAGCTGCGCCAACTCGCCGACGAAATTGCCTGCACCGTGCGTGACGATTGTTTCGCGCCGGCCGAAGCTGCCGCCCTGGATGATATCCACCTTGCCGGACAGGACCACGATCAGACCGGGCGCCAGCTCGCCGGCTTTGACGATCTGTTCGCCTGTGGCATAGGACACGGCTTCGCCGAAACGGCCCATGCGGTCCAGGTCCGCCTCAGTCAGCGCTGGAAACATCTGATCGCGACGGGCAATGGAGATCGGATTGGCGGATTTAGACATGGTCCGAACCTATCGCCGGCGTCCGACAGTTTGAAGCGGTTTTTTGCGGCTCACGGGCCGGTACAAACCGAGCCCACCTGTCGGCAAAAATTGTGCCCTTCGCTTCGGGATCCGCGACGGACGGCCCGTGCGACGGCGTCGCGACGGACCTCACACTCCGTTGCATCTCCTTGATTTGTTTGATTTGCGTAATCCGGCAAACCCGGCGCATGCTGTTGCGGCCGGCGCCTGCCTAAGCCGGCCAGGCCCGGCGCGCCGTCCTGTGTCAAACTCTCGGCCGCCGGGCTTCTGAACAGCAGGAAACGGGCCGGGTCCGAGCACTCCGCAAATTTGCCTGCAGCCGGTTCTTCGGCGAGGTGCCAAAGCTCGACAAAGCCAACTTCTCTGCTCAGGCGGCTACCTGAAGCACGATCTTGCCGCGCGTATGCTGCCTCTCAAGCCGTTCCTCGGCCTTGGCGACTTCCTCGAGAGGATAGATTGCCTGCACGAACGGCCTGACCTTCCCGGCGTCGATGAGGCGGCTGATCTCGGCAAGCTGCGCCGCGTTCGGCTTGGTCATATAGGAAACGCCGCGGGCCCGATGCAGGCGGGCCTTTTCCGCCGACGGTTCAGAAAGGGTTGAGGCGAGCGTCCCACCGGGCTTGAGCACGTCCCAGGAGCGGTCCTGCGTTTCGCCCGCGATCAGGTCGAAGATCAGGTCGACGTCTTCGACGACCTCCTCGAAGCGCTGGTTCTTGTAGTCGACCGCCTGGTCAGCGCCAAGCGCGCGGACGAAATCGAAATCTTGCGCGGACACGGTCGTCGCGACGAAGGCACCCGCAGCCTTTGCAAACTGCACCGCCAGATGACCGACGCCGCCGGCGCCGCCATGGATGAGGACCCGCTGCCCGGATTTGAGGCCGCCGTGGTCGAAAAGGCCTTGCCACGCGGTAAGGCCCGCAAGCGGCACGGCAGCGGCTTCGACGTGGCTTAAGCGTTGCGGCTTTGCCGCCGCCTCCGTCGCTTTGACGACGACATATTCGGCGTTGCCGCCGCGGTCGTTGCCGAGCATGGCATAAAGCGGATCGCCCTTCTTCAGCGTATGGGCCCGCGTGCCGCACAGTTCCACCACGCCGGATACGTCGCGGCCGAGCGTGACGGGCAGATCTGCGCCTGACGAGCCTTCGCGAACCTTGTAGTCGACTGGATTGACGCTTGCCGCGCAGACCTTGAGCGTGACCTCATCGTCGCGCGGTTGAGGCAAGGGAACGTCGTCCAGCGAAAGAACCTCCGGTCCACCAAAATCGTGGATACGGACGGCCTTCATAGTAATCATGGCTTGCTCCTCATCGGGTTGCAGTCCAGTTCGCCTCTGAACAGTTTCGCCGGCAGGCCGGCGTCTATCCACCCGGCGGTTCGGTCGTAGCAAAGGCCGGCCGGTCGTGCGGGGTCAGTGTATCGTTTGCGAATGCTCGCCGCCGGGTTGCGAGATGCCGCTTAGCGCTTCACCTGCTGTCGCCGTCTCGCTGTTGGTGGCGAGGTCGCCCAGCGAAACGATGCCGACCAGGCGCTTGTCGCGGTTTAGCACCGGCAACCGGCGCACTTTCAGGTCAGCCATGTTGCGCAGAACATCCTCCGCGTCTTCGTCTTCGAAGCAATACCTGACCTCGGTGCTCATCACTTCCCGTACCTTGGCGTCAGGTGTCTTGCCTTGGGCGACGCCGCGGATTGCGATGTCGCGATCGGTTACCATGCCGACAAGCCGGTCGTTCTCGCCCACCGGCATTGCGCCGGCATCGAGGCGACCCATCATTTCTGCCGCATCGCGCAGGGTTTGCTGCGGACTGGCGATCTCGACGTCCTTTGTCATGCAGTTGCCGACTTTCATTTTAACCTCCATTGGTTGCAGGGCCCGCCGCCGGTTTCCATGATGGAAGGGTGAATGAGCGCCAGCGCAAAACGTTCCATGGCAAGACCCGTTTCGAGCGCTTCGCCAAAATCACCCCTTGCCATCCTCCATACCGACCGCCCTTCAGGCGGTCGGCCCGGGAAAGGTCGGTTCCGAAGGAATTTCGGAAGGCGTGCCAGGAGGAATTCCGATTGGCTCCTGGTCCGGCGTTGGAATTGGATCCGGCGAGGGCGGGGGTACGCCTGGAGGTTCTGCCGGCGGAGTCTCCGGCGGGGCAGGCGGCCGGGCCGGCTCCGGATTGGGATTGTCCGGCAGTGGATTCGGGTTGTTCGGATCGGGATTGTTCATCGATCACTCCCGTGACATCTGTGGCCTGATCTCCGCCAAGAGCGGGTTGCGGCAGCGGCGAGCAGGCTCTCCTGTCCTAAACCAAGGGGAAGCAAAAGCGTTCCCACATCCGATGCCAAGCGATGCCAACCTATCGGGCGGTTCCCAGGCTGGCATACATTCCGTTGGTGCGGAATTGCGTCGGGTTGACGCCGTAGAGGCGGCGGAAGACCTTCGAAAAATAATTGGCATCCCCGAAGCCGCACATGATGGCGACCTCCTTGACCGGCAGGAAATCGGCCTTCGTCAGCAACTTCGCCGCGCGCTGCAGTCGCTGCTGCAGTACGAATTCGGCGGGTGGAAGTCCCTCGCTCTCGGCGAAGCAGCGCGAGAAATGCGCACGGCTCAGGCCGCTGATCTCGGCGAGATCGGCAACGCGGAGCGGCCTGTCGAGGTTGGCCTTGATGTGATCGATGACCGGCTGCATGGCGCTCTTGTCGTCGGTGACGGCATGCGAGCCGAAGACATCGTCGTAGAGCGCCATGGCTGCTTCATAGGCGACGGCCGAGGCGGCTCCGGGCGAGACCGCGCCCGTGATCAGGCGCACGCTGCAATCGGCCAGATGATCGATCGTCGAGGGCTTCAGCCGTAGCACGGGACCGACGGCGGCAAGGATCGACTTGTGGATGCGCAGTGCCTCCTCGCCGTTCATCGATATCCAGAAGAATTCCCAGCGTTCGCCCCTGGCCAGCCAGTAACGGTGGTTGTGCGGCACGAGAACCAGCAACGTATCGCCCTTTTGCAGGCGGTAGTTCCGGTTCTCGTAGCGCAATCGGCCGGTGCCGCTGATCGTGTGCTGGAGCACGGTAAACGGCGTCTGGCCGCGCCTGCGCCCATCCCAGTCGTAGACCTCGTTCTCGCGAACTTCATAGCCGGTGCTTGTCGGCATGGTGTGCAGGCGCTGGCGGCCGCGCGGCAGCGATACCGTCCTGCCCGCCGGCCCGGCGTCGATCAAGTTCCGCAGCACAAAATTACCCCTAAAAGCATAATCCTTCTCTGGTCGCGTGCTGAATTAGGCGCATAATCCCTCGAGAAAAGCAAAAGAAACCGCGGTCAAAGAGCGGACGGGAGGAAGTGCCGGATTCCAGCCTGCATGCCACGGCAGGCGGGCCGGGCCTCTTTTCGCCGCCTTTGCCCTAGCATTCGATCAGGTCGAGGTGAGACTGATGAGTTTCAAGATCGCTATCATCGGTGCCGGAAGCGTCGGCTTCACCAAGAAGCTCTTTACCGACATTTTGTGCGTTCCTGAATTCAGGGATGTCGAATTCGCGCTGACCGATCTCAGCGAGCGCAACCTTCAGATGATCAAGTCGATCCTCGACAGGGTCGTCGAATTCAACAGGCTGCCGACCAAGGTTACGGCAACGACCGACCGCCGTGCTGCCCTCGAGGGTGCCCGCTACGTCATCAGCTGCGTTCGCGTCGGCGGTCTCGAAGCCTATGCCGACGACATCCGCATTCCGCTGAAGTATGGCATCGACCAATGCGTCGGCGACACGATCTGCGCCGGCGGCATCCTCTACGGCCAGCGCAACATTCCGGTAATCCTCGATTTCTGCAAGGACATCCTCGAAGTCGCCGAGCCTGGGGCGAAATTCCTGAACTACGCCAACCCAATGGCCATGAACACCTGGGCGGCGATCGAATATGGCAAGGTCGATACTGTCGGCCTCTGCCACGGCGTCCAGCATGGCGCCGACCAGATCGCCGAAGTGCTCGGCGCCAAGTCGCGCACCGAGCTCGACTACATCTGCTCCGGCATCAATCACCAGACCTGGTTCATCGACCTGCGTCTCAACGGCCGCAAGATCGGCAAGGACGAGCTGGTTGCCGCCTTCGAGGCGCATCCGGTCTATTCGCAGCAGGAAAAGCTGCGCATCGACGTCCTGAAGCGCTTCGGCGTCTATTCGACCGAAAGCAACGGCCATCTTTCCGAATACCTGCCATGGTATCGCAAGCGGCCGGACGAAATCACCCGCTGGATCGACATGTCCGACTGGATCCACGGCGAGACCGGCGGCTACCTTCGTTATTCGACCGAAACGCGCAACTGGTTCGAAACCGAATTCCCACAATTTCTCGAATCCGCCGCCAGGCCGATAGACCCCGCCAAACGCTCCAACGAGCATGCCAGCCACATTCTCGAAGCGCTGGAGACGAACCGCGTTTATCGCGGCCACTTCAACGTCAAGAACAACGGCATCATCACCACCCTGCCGCAGGACGCGATTGTCGAGTCGCCCGGCTTCGTCGACCGCTTCGGTATCAACATGGCGGCAGGCATCACGCTGCCGGAGGCCTGCGCTGCCACTTGCATTTCCTCGATCAACGTCCAGCGCATGTCGGTTCATGCGGCAATCTCCGGCGATATCGACCTGCTGAAGCTCGCGGTCCTGCACGACCCGCTGGTCGGCGCGGTTTCGACGCCGGAAGAGGTTTGGCAAATGGTGGACGAGATGGTCGTCGCCCAGTCCTGCTGGCTGCCGCAATATGCCGATGCGGTGCCGGCCGCGAAGGAGCGGCTTTCGAAATCCAGGGTCAAGACCCGCGAATGGGCCGGTGCGGCGCGACGCGACGTCCGTTCGATCGAGGAATTGCGTGCGGAAAAATCGGCTCTCAAGCAGGCCGTCTGAATTTCATCAGGACGGATTGCGGTAAAGTTTCGGAGGGATTTTCGGCGCCGCACCGTCTGCATATCGTTCGAGGAGAAATGGAGCGGCGTCAACGCGCTCCTGAACAACAGGGAGGAGAGACGATGAGGAACTTTCGAAACATTGGCATTCTCGCCGGGCTGGCGCTTAGCGTCTCGGCCTCGGCGCTGAGCGCATATGCATCCGAGCCGACGGTGCCGCCGGTGCCCGCGCAATTTCCCGCCGAGGGAAAGATCAAACACGTCGCGCGCGACTCGATCCTGGAGTTCAAGGCACTTCCAGAATACCACGAACCCGATTGGGTCACCGACAAATACGTCAAGGCAGGCAAGCTGCCGCCGGTCAAGGACCGGCTGCCTAAGGAGCCGCTGGTCTTCAAGACCGGCAATATGCCGGACGGCGTCGGTGTCTACGGTGACACCATGCGCCATGTCATCGGCGGCCGGCCGGAGGGCTGGAACTATGGCGCCGGCCAGACGCAGGGCTGGGGCGGCATCGACATCGGCCTTTCCGAATGCCTGACGCGCACCGCACCGCTTTTCCAGGTCGAGGCCAAGGACACGGAGCCGCTGCCTAACCTCGCCAGGAGTTGGGACTGGTCGAAGGACGGCCACACGCTGACGATGCATCTGGTCGCGGGCGCGAAATGGTCGGACGGCGTTCCGTTCAACGCCGACGATGTGATGTTCTACTGGGACGACGAGGTGATCGACCCTAATGTGTCGCCGCTGAACGGCGCGACGCAGGAGACCTTCGGCGTCGGCACGACGTTGAAGAAAATCGACGACTATACCGTCGAGTGGACCTTCAAGGACGCCTTTCCGAAGCAATATCTCTACGCCATGGCTTACGGCACCTTCTGTCCGGGCCCGTCGCATATCCTCAAGCCGCAGCATCCGAAATATTCGAAGAACACCTACGAGCAGTTCAAGAACGCCTTCCCGCCGGAATATATGAACATGCCGGTGATGGGTGCCTGGGTGCCGGTGGCATACCGCCCCGACGACATCATCGTCATGCGCCGCAATCCGTACTATTGGAAGGTCGACGAGAAGGGCAACCAGCTGCCGTATCTCAACGAGCTGCATTACAAGCTGTCGACCTGGGCCGACCGCGACGTTCAGGCGGTGTCGGGGGCGGGCGACTTCTCCAATCTGGAGCAGCCGGAGAACTTCGTCGCCTCGCTGAAGCGAGCGGCGCAAAAGGACGCGCCGGCACGGCTTGCCTTCGGCCCGCGGCTGATCGGCTATAATCTGCGCATGAATTTCTCAGCCAATGGCTGGGGCAACCCCGACGAGCGCGGACAGGCGGTACGCGAGCTGAACCGCAACGAGGATTTCCGCAAGGGCGTCACCATGGCGCTCGACCGCAAGGCGCTCGGCGACTCGCTGGTCAAGGGTCCGTTCACTGCCATCTATCCGGGCGGCTTCTCCTCGGGTACGAGCTTCTACGACCGGAAGTCGACGGTCTACTACCCCTTCGATCTCGAAGGCGCCAAGGCGGAACTCGCCAAGGCAGGCCTGAAGGACACCGACGGCGACGGGTTCGTCAATTTTCCTGCCGGCACCGCCGGCGGCAAGAATGTCGAGATCGTGATGCTCGTCAACAACGATTACACCACCGACAAGAGCCTCGCGGAGGGCATCGTCGGCCAGATGGAGAAGCTAGGTCTTCGCGTTGTCCTGAACGGGTTGAACGGTACCCAGCGCGATCAGGCTAATTACTCCGGTCGCTTCGACTGGCTGGTAAGGCGCAACGAAACGGAGCTCACCTCGGTAGTGCAGAACACCGAGCAACTGGCGCCGGTCGGTCCACGCACCAGCTGGAACCACCGCGCTCCGGAAAACGGCCAGGTTGATCTGATGCCGTTCGAGAAGGACCTTGTCGACATCGTCAACAAGTTCGTCTCGGCGCAGGACAATGACCAGCGCGCCAGCCTGATGAAGCAGTTCCAGAAGATCTCGACGGAACACGTCTATACCGTCGGGCTCACCGAATATCCCGGCGCGCTGATCATCAACAAACGTTTCTCCAATATCCCGCAGGGAACGCCGATCTTCATGTTCAACTGGGCCGAGGATTCGATCGTCCGCGAGCGGGTCTGGGTGGCCGCCGACAAGCAGCAGAAATATGAACTGTTTCCCGAGCAGCTTCCCGGAAAGCCCGGGGACAAGGGTCCGACGAACTGAGTTTCCTCCCCTGACTTGAAAATTCCCGGCCGCGCTGCTGGCGCGGCCGGGACAAAGCCAGCGGTGAGGGATAACTGAGAACCTGAGCGAGGAGAAAAACGGTCGATGCTGCGATTTCTGCTTATGCGCATAGCATCCGCAATACCGGTTCTCGCCATTTTGAGCGTGGTTACCTTCGCGATCATCCAGGCACCGCCGGGTAACTATGCCGATTACATTCGCTTGCAGCTCATCAACCAGGGTGGAGCCTCCTTTGCCGAGGCCGATGCCCAGGCGAAGGCTTACAGCGTGGAGCATGGCCTCGATAAGCCGGTTCCGCTCCAATACCTGAACTGGATCGCCGGCATCGTCACCCGGGGCGATTTCGGCCACAGCCTGTATTACAACAAGCCCGTCGCCGACGTGGTAGGCGAGCGGCTGCCGCGCACGCTGCTGCTTGCGCTTGTCTGCCACCTCTTGGCTTCGGTGCTGGGCATCGGCTTTGGTATCTGGGCGGCGACCAGGCAGTACAGCTGGATCGACAGTACGCTGTCAGCGATTTCCTTCCTCGGAATGACGGTACCGCGCTTCCTGATGGCGCTGATCATCGTCTATCTGCTGGTCTTCCAGTTCAACGTCTCCGAGATCGGCAGCTTCTTTTCGCCGCAATTTGGCGGGGCGCCGTGGTCCTGGGCGAAGTTCGTCGATCTGGTCCGGCATGTCTGGCCGGTTGTCGCCATCGCCACCTTCGGCGGGCTCGCCTACAACATGCGGGTGATGCGCGGCAATCTGCTCGACACGCTGAATGCGCAATATGTCGAAACCGCTCGCGCCAAGGGCCTTAGCGGCGGTGCGGTCGTCATGCGCCATGCGGTGCCCAATGCGCTGCATCCGCTGGTCATGTATCAGGGCGTGGTGCTGCCCTATATGCTGACCGGCGAGATCGAGACGGCGATCATCTTTGCCCTGCCGACCGTCGGCCCGGCGATCGTTGGTTCGATGGCGGTCGGTGACGTCTATGTCACGGCGACCTTCATGATGGTGCTGTCGGCGACGCTGATCGTCGGCAACATCATCGCCGACATGCTGCTCGTTATGCTCGACCCGCGTGTGCGCCAATATGCAGGGTCCTGAGATGCTTGCTTTCGAGCCCTCGCTGCCGCCACTTGCCGAGCAACCGGCCAAGGTCAAGCCGCGCGGCAATGAGAGCTACATCGCGCTCGTCTGGCGCCGCCTGAAACGGTCCTGGACCGGCATGGCCGGGCTCATCCTGGTCGCGTTTCTGGTGCTGCTGGCGGTGTTTGCCGACTTCTTCGCACCGATGGATCCCAAGGTGACCGATGTCGGCTTTGCCCCGCCGCAGATGATGAGCTTCCATGACAGAGACGGCAACTTCGTCTTCCAGCCACGCGTCTATGCCCTGGCGGATTCGGAAGACCTCGACCCGGTTACCTTCCAACCCGTCGTCGGGCCGGACTACGACCATCCGCGGCTGCTCGGCTTCTTCGTCAAGGGAGCGGAGTACAGACTGCTCGGCCTGCTTCCCGCGAACCGGCACTTCTTCGGCTCGACCGACGGCCAGCCGGTGCATTTCCTTGGCACCGACAAATTCGGCCGCGATGTGCTGGCTCGTGCGATCTATGGTTCGCGCATCTCGTTGATGATCGCATTGACCGTGGTCTTCATCGTCACCGTGATCGGCACGACGGTCGGCATGGTGTCGGGCTATTTCGGCGGCACATTCGATGTCTGGGTCCAGCGCTTCGTCGAACTGGTGCTCGCATTTCCGCAATTGCCGCTTTATCTGGCGCTGACGTCACTCGTTCCGGTGACGGCGCCGACGAATGTCTTTCTGGCCTTCGTGATCGTTGTCATGTCGGCACTCGGCTGGGCGCAGATGTCGCGCGAGGTGCGCGGCAAGACCCTGGCACTGGCGCGGATCGACTACGTTCGTGCGGCGATGGCGGTCGGCGCCACGGACGGCCGCATCATCATGCAACATATTTTTCCAAACGTGATGAGCCACGTCATCGTTGCGGTCACGTTGGCAATCCCCAGCGTGGTCCTGCTCGAATCCTTCCTTGGTTTTCTCGGCTTCGCGGTGAAGCCGCCGCTGATCTCCTGGGGCCTGATGCTGCAAGACACCGCGACCTATTCGGTCATCGGCACTTATCCCTGGATCCTCTCGCCGGTCGGCTTCGTGCTTGTCACCGTCTTCGCGTTCAACGCGCTTGGCGATGGACTGCGCGATGCGGTCGATCCGTATTGACGTGACATGATGCAACACGCGCTCGTCAAATCCTTCGCACCGCCTGTCCGGCTCGACCATGACGGCCGTTCGGAAAACCCGGTCATCGATGCCCGCAACATCGCCGTCGATTTCAAGGTCGAACACGGCATGGTCGAAGCCGTCAAGGACATCTCGTTCCAGCTCTATCGCGGCGAGACGATCGCCATTGTCGGCGAGTCCGGATCGGGCAAGTCGGTGACGGCGCGCACCGTCATGGGGCTGTTGTCGAAGCGCGCGGTGGTGTCGCCGAAATCGACCGTCGAATACAACGGCGCGAACATCCTGAAATTTTCCGAGCGTGCCCGGCGCAAACTGCGCGGCGACCGCATCTCGATGATCTTCCAGGAGCCGATGAGTTCGCTCAACCCGATCTACACGATCGGCAGCCAGATCGTCGAGGCGATACGGGTGCATCGCAAGATGAGCCGCAGGCAGGCCGAAGCAAGAGCGCTCGAGCTGCTGCAGCAGGTGCAGATTCCTGAACCCCAGGCGCGGCTGAAGCAATACCCGCACCAGCTTTCCGGCGGCCAACGCCAGCGTGTGATGATCGCCATGGCACTGGCCAACGATCCGGATGTGCTGATCGCCGATGAGCCGACGACGGCGCTCGACGTCACGGTTCAGGCGCAGATCCTCAATCTCATCCGAAACCTGCAGAAGAAACTGCGCATGGCGGTGATCCTGATCACGCACGACCTGACGGTGGTGCGGCAGTTCTCCGACTATGTCTACGTCATGCAGCATGGGGAGATGCGCGAGCACAATGTGACGGAGAAGCTGTTTGCCAATCCGCAGCATCCCTACACCTGTCACCTGCTTGCCTCCGAGCCGCGCGGCCAGGCAAATCCGTTGCCGGAAGGCGCCGACGTCATTCTTGAAGCCAAGGATGTGCGCGTCTCCTTCATGCTGCGGCATGGCACGTTCATGAGGCCGGACCTGCGCGAACTCGTCGCCGTCGACAGCCTCAGCCTGACACTTCGGCGGCACGAGACGCTGGGTCTCGTCGGCGAATCCGGATCGGGCAAAACCACCTTCGGCGAGGCGTTGCTCAGGCTCAACACCACGGACAGCGGCGAGATCTATTTCGATGGCCAGCCGATCCATGGCTGTTCGCGGGGGCAGATGCGGCCGTTGCGGTCGCGCATGCAGGTCGTCTTCCAGGATCCGTTCTCGTCGCTCAACCCGCGCATGACGATCGGCCAGATCATCGAGGAAGGGCTGGTCGTCAACCGCATCGGCACCACCAGGAACGATCGGATCGAGCGGGTGCGCGAGGCGCTGATCAGCGCCGGCATGCCCGGCGATATCCTGTCGCGCTTCCCGCACGAGTTTTCCGGCGGCCAGCGCCAGCGTATTGCGATTGCCCGCACCGTCGCGCTCGAACCCGAATTCATCGTGCTCGACGAGCCGACATCGGCGCTGGATCTCTCGGTCCAGGCGCAGATCATCGAACTGCTGCGCAAGCTGCAGCGCGAACGGGGCCTGAGCTACATCTTCATCTCGCACGACCTCAAGGTCGTGCGGGCGCTGTGCCATCGCGTCATCGTCATGCAGCACGGCCGGATCGTCGAAGAGGGGCCGGTCGACGAAGTCCTGTCCCATCCCAAAACCGCTTACACCGAACGGCTGGTCAAAGCCGCTTTCGAGGTAGCCTGATTGCTTATGCCGGAGGTCGTTGTGGCAAGAAATCCCAAGGTCGCTTTCATCGGAGCTGGCTCGACGGTGTTCATGAGGAACATCGTCGGCGACATATTGCAGCGTCCGGCTTTATCCGGCGCGACGATCGCGCTCATGGACATCAATCCGCAACGGCTCGAGGAAAGCGCAATCGTCGTCGGCAAGTTGATCTCGACGCTTGGCGTAAAGGCCAAAGCCGAAACCTATTCGGACCAGCGCAAGGCGCTGGCGGACGCCGATTTCGTCGTCGTCGCCTTCCAGATCGGCGGCTACGAGCCCTGCACGGTCACCGACTTCGAAGTTCCGAAGAAATACGGGCTGCGCCAGACCATCGCCGATACGCTCGGCGTCGGCGGCATCATGCGGGGCCTGAGAACCGTGCCGCATCTCTGGAAGATCTGCGAAGACATGCGCGCCATCTGCCCGCAGGCGATCATGCTGCAATATGTCAACCCGATGGCGATCAACACTTGGGCGATCGCGGAAAAATACCCCGACATCAAGCAGGTCGGCCTTTGCCATTCGGTGCAAGGCACGGCGATGGAGCTGGCGCATGACCTCGACATTCCCTACGAGGAAATTCGCTACCGCTCGGCCGGCATCAATCACATGGCCTTCTACCTGAAGTTCGAGCATCGCCAGCCGGACGGCTCCTACCGCAATCTCTATCCGGATCTGCTGCGCGCCTACAGCGAAGGGCGGGCGCCGAAGCCGGGGTGGAACCCGCGCTGCCCGAACAAGGTGCGCTACGAGATGCTGAAGCGCCTCGGTTACTTCGTCACCGAGAGCTCCGAACATTTCGCGGAATACACGCCCTATTTCATCAAGGACGGGCGCGAAGATCTGATCGAGAAATTCGGTATCCCGCTCGACGAATACCCGAAGCGCTGCATCGAGCAGATCGAACGCTGGAAGGGGCAAGCGGAAGCCTATCGCTCGGCTGACAAGATCGAAGTGGAGCAGTCGAAGGAATATGCGTCCTCGATCATGAACTCGGTCTGGACCGGCGAGCCGTCGGTGATCTACGGCAACGTCCGCAACAATGGCTGCATCACGTCATTGCCATATAATTGCGCCGCCGAGGTGCCATGCCTCGTCGACGCCTCGGGCATTCAACCCACGTTCATCGGCGACCTGCCGGTGCAACTCACCGCGCTGATCCGCACCAATATCAACGTCCAGGAGCTGACGGTCCAGGCGCTGATGACCGAGAACCGCGAGCACATCTATCACGCGGCGATGATGGACCCGCACACGGCGGCCGAGCTCGACCTCGACCAGATATGGTCGCTGGTCGATGATTTGCTGGTTGCGCATGGCGATTGGCTGCCGGCCTGGGCGCGCGGAGCGCGCAGCGTTCGGGCGGCCTGAGGCGCCAATCCCACTCGGCTGTTCATTGTCGAGCAGGGCAGGGCTGCCCAGTTCATCGCTCTATGCCGACCATAGGACCTGCTTTGAAAGCGGCGCGGCGTTGCCGGCCGATGTTTCGAAATCAAAGAGCTTCTGCGTCACCAGTGCAGCCGCTCCCCTTGCCCAGGAATTGTCCTCCCAGTCCAGCAGCATTGGTGGTGCCGCGCGAAAGGTATTTTTCCCAAGCGTCAGCCGCATTGGGCCAAACAGCGCATCGCCAAACGACACGGCTTCACCGCCGACGACAATGACCTCCGGGTCGGTGATGTTGACAAGATTGGCGAGATGCCGGCCGATGCCATGTCCGGCTTGTTCGAGAATGGCGACGGCTCGCGGTTCGCGGTCTGCCAAGGCTGCCATAAGGCTGACTTTGCTATCCGCTTCGTCGTGCCCCGTGGCTTCGCGCCAGGTGCGCAGGATCGCCGGCTCGGCGTAATAGGCCATCAAGCAGCCGCGTTTTCCGCACTCGCAAAGGCGGCCGTTCTCCTCATAAGAGCTGTGGCCGAACTTGCCGGCGGCACCGTTCGCGCCGCGATAGAGTTTGCCATCGAAGACGAGCGCGCAGCCGATTCCGACGCCGATCGCCAGCACAGCCATATTGCGGTGCTGGCGTCCCAGGCCGAAGAGTTGCTGGGCAATGGCATAGGCATTGGTGTCGTCCTCAAGCCACACGGGGACGTCTACCAGTTCGGCCAGCATCGGGCCAAGGGGAACGTTGTCCCAGTTGTAGCGATTGCTGCGGATACACACAGCCTTCTGGTTGTCTATGACGCCAGGCATTGAAACGCCGATCCCGGCAAGCTTGGCAGCGGGCCGATCGACAATCGAAATCAGCTCCGGTACCGCCTTGGCCAAGGTCGCTATGATATGGTCGGGATCGCTGTCCGAGAGCTTGACGCGCAGAGAGCCCAACGGATTGGTCGCAAGATCGGTGACCACGCATTCGACCGATCCGACCATCAGCTTGAAACCTATGGCAAGGCCGTTGGCATAGTTGATATCCACCGGAATAGGGCGGCGCCCAGCCGAGCCCACGACTGTCTTGCCTTCGATCAGCAGGCCCTCCTCGATGAGGTCGGCCACGACGAAGGTGACCGCTGCCGGACTGAGGCCGGTAACTGACGCTATGTCGGCCCGGCTGCGCGCTCCTTCCTGCCGCAAGAGATTGAGGATCAGTCTGCGGTTCATCGCCCGAGTCGTGCTCGGGTCACCCTTGAGCTTCACGGATCCGCTTTCTTAATTTTGTAAATTAATTATTGCCTCTCGAGAAAACATATGCATAAGTTTGTCCGACTGTTCAACACCCGAACCGGGGTCAGCGAAATTAATCCGGTTAGCAATGTCACCGCGCTCTGAAGGGGCGGGCAAGCATATTCTCTTGCCCGGGAGGTGAGCTGCCGATCCGCGCCGTTGAAGAAGAACAACCGCGCCGGCCAGAGTGCCAGTAGAGAATTGACAACACGGGAGGAGTAACAATGACGTTCAAGTGGATTGAAAAGCCGTCGACGCGGCGCAATTTCCTGAAGGGAGCTGGGGGCATTTCCGCTGGAGCCCTCGCGGGCTTCCCGATGCCGGCACTCAGCCAGTCGAGTGAAGTCACCATCATTTCAGACGAAAACAATGCCGATGCCCTGCGGATTTTGCGGCGCATCGCGGCCGACTTCGAGAAGCAGTCCGGCACCAAGGTTGTGATCAACAATATGGATCACGAGGCCCACAAGACCGCGATCCGCAACTACCTTGTCGCCGGCGCGCCGGATGTCTGCTTCTGGTTCTCCGGAAACCGCATGCGCGCTTTCGTCACCCGCGGCCTGTTCGACGATATTTCGGATCTGTTCGAGAAGCAGAAATATAAGGACGTGCTGGGTGCCACGACCGGTGCGGTCACGGTCGACGGCAAGCAGTATGGCCTGCCGACCGGCGGCACGATGTGGGGCATGTTCTATCGCAAGGACGTCTTTGCCGAGCACGGACTGACGGTACCGGCGACCTGGGACGAATTCCTGGCTTACGGCCAGAAATCCAAGGCTGCCGGCGTTATTCCGGTCAGCATCGGCACCAAGGAACTCTGGCCGGCGGCCGGATGGTTCGACCAGATGAACCTGCGGATCAACGGTCTCGACAAGCACTTTGCCTTGATGAACGGCAAGATGGCTTATACCGACCCGGCGCTGAAGGCTGTTTTCGACCACTGGGAAGAACTGATCAAGCAGGGTTTCTTCACGCCGGATCAGACGTCGTTCGGCTGGCAGGAGGCCGGCGCCTTCCTCGCCCAGAAGAAGGCCGGCATGATGAACCTCGGCGCCTTCGTGAAGGCTACTTTCCCTGAGCAGGATCTCGAGCAGCTGACATTCGCGCCTTTCCCGAAGATTGACGGCGCCCTCGACCGCTACGAAGAATTCTCGGTCAATTCGGTCCACATCCCGGCCAACGCCAAGAACAAGGCGGGTGCCCGCGAGTTCCTCGCCTTCTTCTATCAGCCGGAAAATTTCGGCCCTTATCTGGAACCTGGCGGCAACGTTCCGCCGCGCAACGACCTTCCGGCCAGCAAGGACCCGCTGGTCAACGCAGCTGTGGAAAGCCTCAAGACGGTGGCCGGCACGTCGCAATATTACGACCGTGACACCGATCCCGACATGGCCCAGGCGGGTCTGGTCGGCTTCCAGGAATTCATGGCCAAGCCGGAGCGCCGGGATGCCATTCTTCAGCGTCTCGAGGGAACCCGTCGCCGGATCTTCAAGGTCTAGCGCCTCCCAGCGGAGGGGAGCGGGGTCTTGCCCGCTCCCCGATGCGTTCCGGTGAATGAGGTCTCCCAAAATGACGAAGCTTTGGCGCCGCCATCGCTGGTGGCTGACACCGACACTTCTGATCCTGCCCGCCGCTTTGCTGTTTTCCGTCGTCATTCTGGCCTCTGCGGTCGAGAGCCTATGGATCAGCCTGCACGAATGGGACGGCTTCAGCCCGATGGTCTGGATCGGCCTTGGCAACTACCGCGAATTGTTTGCCGATCCGCAGTTCTATGTTTCGCTGAAGAACAATCTGATCTGGCTGGTGATGTTCATGCTGGCGCCGCCGCTCGGCCTCGTCATCGCGCTGCTCGTCAACCAGAAAATCCGCGGCATGCGCCTGCTCAAATCGCTGTTCTTCATTCCGCTGGTGCTGGCTTCGGTTGCCGTCGGCGTTGTCTTCACCTGGGTCTATACGCCGGAATTCGGGCTTCTCGCCCTGGTCTTCCGCACCTTCGGCGCGACCGCCCCGGCAGTGCTGTCGGATGAAAACTTCGTCACTTTCGCCGTCGTGATCGCAGCTTTGTGGCCGCAGATCGCCTTCTGCATGGTGCTCTATCTCGCCGGCCTCAACAATCTCAGCGAGGACCTGATCGGCGCCGGGCGGGTCGACGGCGCCAGCGGCTGGAACATGCTGCGCCACATCGTATTGCCGCAGCTGACACAGGTCACCTTTATCGCCATCGCCGTCACCGTCGTCGGCGCACTGCGTTCCTTCGACATGGTCTCGGTGATGACCAGCGGCGGCCCCTTCGGTTCGTCCGAGGTGCTTGCCTATCAGATGTTCGAGCAGTCCATCTTTTCCTACCGCTTCGGCTATGGCGCGGCCATTGCTTCGGTGCTGTTCGTGATCATGGCGGTCTTCATCGCCTGGTACCTGACGCGGATGATCCGCGCCGATGAAAGGGGCGGCTGATGTTTCCTCGCCCGTTTCCCGAAACGGCTATTTGGCGGCGTCGCCTCTATGTCGTGCTGGTGACCGGCATCCTGATTGTCTGGCTGGCACCGCTCTTTGCCATCATTCTCACCTCGTTCCGCTCTACGCAGGATGTCATGGGCGGCAATCTGTGGGGCTGGCCGACGCAATTCGGCCTGGTCGACAACTACACGGCGGTCTTCACCCAGACGCCAATGGCCCGCTACTTCCTCAACAGCCTGACCATCACCATCCCCTCGGTGATGGGCGTTCTCATCTTGAGCACGCTCGCCGGGTTCGTGCTCGCCCGTTATCGGTTTCGCGGCAACATGCTCGTCTTCGCCCTGTTCGTCGGCGGAAACTTCCTGCCGCACCAGATCATGATGATCCCGGTGCGCGATCTCATGGTGCGGCTCAACCTCTACGACACGATGGCGGCCCTGATCATCTTCCACGTCGCCTTCCAGACCGGGTTTGCGACACTGTTCATGCGCAACTTCATCGCCGCCTTGCCGGGAGAACTGTTTCAGGCCGCCAGGGCCGAGGGCGCGACGCCGTTTCAGACATTGGTACATGTCGTGGTCCCATTGGTGCGGCCGGCTCTCGCGGCGCTGGCCATCCTGCTCTTCACCTTTATCTGGAACGATTATTTCTGGGCGGTCGTGCTCACCATCAGCGATACTGTCAAACCGGTCACCGCCGGCCTCGCCAATCTGCGCGGCGAATGGGTCTCGGCCTGGAACCTGATCTCGGCTGGCACCATCGTCGTGGCTTTGCCGCCGGTTGCCATGTTCTTCCTAATGCAGAAGCACTTCATCACCGGCCTCACCATGGGAGCGGTCAAGGGATGAGCGACCATGGCTTCAAGGCGTCGCCCACCCGATCCGAAACTGATTTCGCAAGCAGGGCTCCATGACCAGTCTTGAACTCCGGCAGATACAAAAGAATTATGGCAGCTACCATGCGCTGCGCGGCATCGATCTCAGCGTCGAACAGGGCGAGTTCATTGTCACCGTCGGGCCGTCCGGCTGTGGCAAGTCAACGCTGTTGAAGATCATCGCCGGGCTTGAAACCGTCTCGACCGGTAAGATTCTCATCAACGGCCGTGATGTCACCACCACCGAGCCGGGTGAGCGCGGCATTGCCATGGTCTTCCAGTCCTATGCGCTTTACCCGCATATGACGGTCGCCGAGAACATGGGTTTCGGCCTGCGCATGGCGCATCGCCCCAAGGCCGAGATCGACGCCGCCGTGCTGCGAGCCGCCAAGATCCTTCGCATTGCCGACCAGCTCGACAAGCGGCCGGAACAGCTTTCCGGCGGCCAGCGTCAGCGTGCGGCCATCGGCCGTGCGATAACCCGCTCGCCCGACGTGTTCCTGTTCGACGAACCATTGTCCAACCTCGACGCAGCTTTGCGCACGCAGATGCGCGTCGAGCTTTCCGATCTGCATGCCAGGCTCGGCGCCACCATGGTCTATGTCACGCACGACCAGACCGAGGCGATGACAATGGCAAGCCGTATCGTCGTGCTCAATCGCGGCTCGGTCGAGCAGGTGGGCGCTCCGCTCGAACTCTATCGTAATCCGGCCAATCTCTTCGTCGCCGGCTTCCTCGGCGCACCCCGGATGAATTTTTTCGAAGTGACGGTCGCCGCTGTCTCCGGCGGCGCCGCCACGCTGTCGACCGCCGGTCTTTCTCCCTTGACTGTCGAATTGACGGAAGCTGCATCCGTGCAGGTCGGGGATAGGGTGACGATGGGGATCCGGCCGGAGAGCATCAGCTTGGCCGCGGAAGAGACGGCGAGTTTTGCCGGACGGGCACGGCTGGTCGAGCATCTCGGCCGCGAGACCATCCTCTATGCCGACGCCGGCCCGCTGCAATGCGTCAGTTCCGAAAGCGGCAGCGGCAACGTCACCGTCCAGATCGGCCATGCAAGTGCCGTCGCTGCGGATGCGACCGTCGGCTTCAAGGTCGAGCCGCGTGACGTCTATCTCTTTTCCTCTGTCGATGAGCGGACGATCAGTGCCCGCAAATCCACCATCACCGACTGATCTGCAGGAGTATCCTTCGTGAACAAGACTTCAAAAGGCCGCGCCCTGTCGGTCTGGCGCACGATCCAGACCGACCGCTTTCTGGTCGGCGCGCCGCACTACCCCGAACATGTGGACGAGAGTTACTGGGACAACGACGCCCGGCGCATGGCTGAGGCCGGCTTCAACGTCGCCCGCCTCGGCGAATTCGCCTGGCACATTTTCGAACCGCGTGAAGGCACCTTCGATTTCGATCTGTTCGACCGGGCAATCGAGGGCCTCGCGCGTCACGGCGTCAACACGATCTTGTGCACGCCGACCGCCACCCCGCCGCGCTGGCTGACGGCAAAACATCCGGAAATCCTGCGGCGTGATGGAAATGGCCGGTCGATGAGCCACGGCTCACGCCAGTATGCCGACACCAGCAGCCCGGTGTTTCGCGACTATAGCCGCAAGATCACCAAGGCGATGGCGGACCACTACCGCGACAACGCAAATGTCATTGGCTGGCAGACCGACAACGAGCTCAACACCAGCATGCCGGAATCCTATTCGCCGTCGGCATTGAAGGAATTCCAGGCTTATCTCCAGGAAACCTACCAGACGATAGATAGGCTGAATTTCGCCTGGGGTGGCGACTTCTGGGCGACGGCTTACAGCGATTTCAGCGAAATTGTCTTCCCGCTGGAATTCTCACCGTCCTTTCCCGGTCCCGGTCACCTCCAGGACTACCACCGCTTTCTCGCCTTTTCGACAGCACGGTTCCAGCACGACCAGGTCGAGATCCTGAGAGAAGCGAACGCCAGTTGGTTCATCTTCCACAATCTCGGCGGATTGCGTGACATCGACTTTCGCGGCCAATTCTCCACCGATCTCGACTTCGTCGGCTACGACATCTATCCGTTCCTCTATGACGAGTTCTTTCGCCTAGGCAACCACGCCAAGATCCAGGCGCTGCATCTCGACATCTGCAGGGGATTTTCCGGCAACTACATAGTGCCGGAACAACAGTCGGGCTTTGGCGCCCAGCCGGGCTTCTGCACGCTGACGCCGGAGCCGGGCGAAATGCGACGCATGGCGATGTCGTCGGTTGCACGTGGCGCCGATGGTATCATGTTCTTCCGCTGGCGCCCCGCGCATTTCGGTGCGGAGATATACTGGATGGGCATCATCGACCACGATGATGTCGCTCGCCGCCGCTATGACGAAGCCAGGCAGTTCGCCACCGAGATGACGGCACTGAAAGACAAGATCCTCGGCACCTATGTGCGGATGGATGTCGGCATCGCCGGCTCGGACTTTGACAATCAGGAAGCCCACAAGACCTTCCCCATCGGCCTGCCAAGCCCGCAGGACGACGCAACCTTGCTGCATCAGTATTGCTATGACCGCGGCATCGCCTGCGGCTTCATCCACCCGGAAGACGATCTGTCGAAGCTCAAGGTGTTCTACGTGCCGCATTGGGTGATCTGGAAGGACAGCTGGACCGAGCGGCTGCAAGTCTTTGCCGAAAATGGCGGTACCGTCATCATCGGCGCGCGCACGGGAACCCGCGACGAAAACAACCACGTCATCCGCGAGACAGCGCCGGGCCGGTCGCTGTCGAAGTTGACCGGCGTTCGCGTCGAGGATTTCGGGCGGCTGGCGGCACCTGGGGCCAATGGCCTGTTCAATACCATGTCGCGCTCCGGCGGGCTCGTCATTCCTCCCGACAGACCGGCCGAATCCAGCCGCCGTATCCGTCGTTTCACCGTCGGAAACCACGAGTTCGATGCCGGTTATTTCTATGAGAGCCTCGCAGTCGAACCGGAAGTCGAAATTGTAGGGGTTTGGTCGAACCGCTACGCGGCAGGAACGCCTGCAATTACCTCCCGCGCCGTCGGCAAGGGCCGTGTGCTCTATGTCGGCACTTATCTAACCCCGGAGCTGACAGCTCAACTCGCTACGCGCACTTTCGTGGATGCGAATGTGGAGCCTCTGGTTCCGGATCTGCCGGACGGCGTCGAGGTCACGATGCGCGAGAATTGCGGACGCCGGCTGTTGTTCGTGCAAAACATCAAAGACACGCCCGTTGCGGTAACCGGCGTTCCCTCCGGCAGCAACCTGCTCGATAGCGAAGTGCCTGTCTCCGGAGTGTTGGCGCTGGACGGCTATGGCTGCGCTGTCATCGAATTGATCTGAGCATTGTCGCGGACGTTAGCTATACGAAACCTGAGTACTCTTTGATCCTGGAATTCGACCGGCATCGGCAGCACGCCGGCATCGATCCATATCGAACCGGCGCTTTGACGTGCGCAAGGAACGGCCGGCGCACCGCTGTTGCTCCCAGTCAACGACGGCAGCTACACTACCGGCGCGACCATCGGAGCCGATGGCGGCATCTCGTTTCATCCTTGTGAGCGCCATGAATTTCGACATTTCCGTCCGCACCGAGGCCTTCCGCAGCCGGATCGCCGACTTCGTCGAGCGCGAGATACTGTCGCTCGAGGCAGACAAGGCTTCCTATGACGGCCATGGCAATGTCGCACTGCCGCTGCTCGAAACGCTGCGGGGCAAGGCGAAAGCAGCCGGCCTGTGGTGCCTGCAGCTGAAACCCGAGACCGGCGGGGCCGGCCTCTCGAAGATGGATATGGCCGTCTGCTATGAAGAGATGAACCGCTCGATCTTCGGTCCGGTCGTGTTCAATTCTGCGGCCCCCGACGATGGCAACATGATGGTGCTGGAACGGCTGGGGACGCCGGAGCAGAAGCAAAGATGGCTGAAACCGATCGTCGAGGGCAAGGTGCGCTCGGCTTTTGCAATGACGGAACCGCATCCGGGGGGCGGCTCCGACCCGTCGATGATCCTGACCAGAGCCGAACGGCGCGGCGACAGGTATGTCGTCAAAGGCCGCAAATGGTTCATCACCGGGGCGCAAGAGGCGAGCCACTTCATTCTCATAGCGCGCACTTCGGACGATCCGCGTCACGGCCTTTCGGCCTTGCTGTTCCACAAGGACCAGCCGGGCTGGCGGATCCTGCGGCGCATCGAGATCATGGGACCGGAAGAACATGGCGGCCATTGCGAGCTGGAATTCGACGGGCTTGAAGTCCCGGTCGAGGATGTGCTTGCCGGCGAAGGCAGCGGCCTCATGGTTACCCAGGTCCGGCTCGGTCCGGCGCGGCTCACCCATTGCATGCGCTGGCTTGGCCTTGCCAAGCGCTGCATTGAAATCGCGCGCGCCTATGCCGCCGAGCGTAGCGGTTTCGGGCAGCTTTTGGCCGACCGCGAGAGTATCCAGCTGATGCTCGGCGACCTTGCCATGCGCATCGAGATCGGGCGGCTGCTGGTGATGAAGGCGGCCTGGGAGCTCGATCGCGGTGGCTTTGCCCGCAAGGAGGTTTCCATGGCCAAGATCCAGGTCGCCAATGTGCTGCATGACGCCGCCGACGTGGCGATCCAGATCAACGGCGCCCGCGGCTATTCGAAGGACACTGTACTCGAATGGATCTACCGCTATGCCCGCCAGGCTCGCCTGGTCGACGGCGCCGACGAGGTCCACAAGATGGTGCTCAACCGTTTTCTCAACGAGGAGGGTGCAGGCTTCTGGCGCTGGCATGTCGAAGCCGGCACGCAAGACGAAACAGGTCGCGGCGGGAACCGCTGAGCCGGCAATGAGGATGGATTTCGATCCAGTACGCCTGGAGGACTTTCTGAGAGCGCATTTTGGCGATGGCCAGATGTCGCTTGAGCGGATCGTCGGCGGCCAATCCAACCCGACCTATTTCGTCGACTATGGCGGCCGCCGCATGGTGCTGCGCAAGAAGCCCCCGGGACCGATCCTGCGCGGCGCTCATGCCATCGATCGCGAATACAGGGCGATCGAAGCACTAGCGGAAACAGACGTGCCCCTGCCGCGGCCGGTGCTCTTTCACGACGGCGACGAGCCGCTGGGCACGCCGTTCTATCTGATGCAGCGGCTCGACGGCCGGGTGTTCCACGATGGCTCGTTGCCGGGACTGGCGCGGGACGAGCGGCGCGGCATCTATTTCGGCATGGCCGAGGCGCTGGCAAAGCTGCACGCAGTCCGGCCGGAAGAGGTCGGGCTCGGCGATTATGGCCGTCCCGGGAACTATTTTGAACGACAGATCGCGCGCTGGACCAGACAGTTGCGGGAATCGCCGAGCGAGCGCATCACCGCGCTCGAAGCCGTAGCCGAATGGCTGCCGCGAAATCTTCCGCCAGACGACGGCCACGTCTCGATCGCCCATGGCGATTTCCGTCTCGGCAATCTCATCTTCCATCCCGAGCGGCCCGAAGTGATCGGCATTCTCGACTGGGAATTGTCGACGCTCGGCCATCCGCTTGCCGATCTCGGCTTTTGCTCGATGCCCTGGCACTCCTCATCAGACGAATATGGCGGCATCCTCGGCCTCGATCAGGCGGCGCTCGGCATTCCGACACAGCGCGAATTCCTCGATCATTACTTCGCCCACGCCGTGCCGACGGCGCCGCTGCAGCGGTTCCATCTGGTGTTTGCCATGTTCCGCTTTGCGGTGATCTTCGTCGGCATCGCCGACCGCGTGTTGGCCGGCAGCGCGGTTGCGGCCGATGCGGCGAATGTGGCACCGCTGGCCGGCCGTTTTGCTGCGCGCGCCATGGAGGTCATCGACGGCGCGCGGCCCTGGTGATGTAAGGCTGGCAGTCGGCAGAGCGACTTGCAGCGATACGCGTTCAGTTCATGCGAACTTCCGGTTCGGCAAGCAGTGGAATCTCCAGGCCACGCCGCAAACCGGTCGCCACGACCGATACCCTGAATTTTCCGGCGAGTGCCTTGTCGAAGATGGCGCCGACGATGATGTCGGCATCGTTGTCGACCTCCTCGCGGATGCGGGTAGCGGCTTCGTCGACCTCGAACAGCGTCATGTCCATGCCGCCCGATATCGAGACAAGGACGCCCTTGGCGCCCATCATCGAAGCTTCGTCGAGCAGCGGGTTGGCGATTGCCGCTTCCGCCGCCTTCTTGGCGCGGCCTTCTCCGGCAGCCTCGCCTGTACCCATCATGGCGCGGCCCATGTCGCGCATCACCGACTTTACATCGGCGAAGTCGAGATTGATCAGGCCTTCCTTGACGATCAGATCGGTGATGCAGCCGACGCCCGCATAGAGAACCCGGTCGGCCATGGCGAAGGCGTCGGCGAACGTGGTTCTGGCGTCGGCGATCCTGAACAGGTTCTGGTTGGGGATGACGATGACGGTATCGGCGCTTTCGCGCAGGCGCTCGATGCCCTCATCGGCAGCGTACATGCGGCGCCTGCCTTCGAAGACGAATGGCTTGGTAACGACGGCGACGGTCAGTATTCCGGCTGCCCGCGCTGCCTGCGCTATGACAGGCGCGGCACCGGTGCCGGTTCCGCCTCCCATGCCGGCGGTCACGAAGCACATATGCGTTCCAGCAAGGTGATCCATGATCTCGTCGATGGATTCCACGGCCGCGGCACGGCCGACCTCGGGCAGGGACCCGGCGCCGAGACCTTCGGTGATATGAGCGCCCAACTGGATCAGCCTCGTTGCCTTCGACATGGCAAGGGCCTGGGCATCGGTGTTGGCGACGATGAATTCCGCGCCCTGCAGGCCTTCGGCGATCATGTTGTTGACGGCGTTGCCGCCGCCGCCGCCGACCCCGACGACGGTGATCTTGGGCCTCATCTCCGAGATTACCGGCCTCGTCGCGGTGTTCATTGCCGTTCTCCCTGGATACGCCGAGTGGTCGCTGGAAGCTTGTCCCGGGCGCACTGCGAAAACTCTGAACCGGGCAGTGCGAATCAGGACAGCCCAGAATGCAGGGAATCAGAGCGCGGAGCGGGCTGCAAGTGCGCGATGTGCCTCATAGGCGACTTGCGTCTGAAAGTTCACGCAATGCGCCTTGATACAGTGCAGATCGTGGCGCGGGGCGCCGCACACTACAACTTCGTCGCGAGGCACTGCGCGACATGGTCGGCAATCGTCAGGCAGGAGGTCAGGCCGGGGCTTTCGATGCCGAACAGGTTGACCAGGCTATCCACGCCGTGCACCGCTGCGTCCTGGATGACGAAGTCGGCATTGGCCTCACCGGGACCGGAGAGTTTCGGCCGGATACCGCTATAGGCGGGCTGCAGGCTGCCATCGTCCAGGTCCGGCCAGTATTTGCGGATCTCGCTGTAGAAGCGCTCGCCACGAGCTGGATCGACGCGATAGTCGAGTTGATCGGTCCATTCGACGTCCGGCCCGAAGCGGGTGACGCCGTCGAGATCGAGCGTCAGATGAACACCGAGCCCGCCGGGTTCGGGCACCGGATAGACCAATCGCGAGAAGGGCGCCCGGCCGGCCACCGAAAAATAGTTGCCCTTGGCATAATGGAGCTTTGGCACGAATTGCTGGTCGAGCCCTTCAAGCGACCCGGCAAGTGCTGCGGCGCCAAGCCCGGCGGCATTGACGAAGCGCGGAGTGGCGATCTCGAAGCGCTCGCCGCCGGTAGCGTCCACCGTCTCGAGCACGACGCGGCCCGCTTCGATGCGGCCGGAGGCGATGCGGGTGTTGAGACTAAGTGCCGCCCCGTGCGCCTCGGCATCAGCCAGCAAGGCAAGCATCAGAGCATGGCTGTCGATGATCCCGGTGGCGGGCGACAGCAACGCCGCCGTACACTTAAGGCTGGGCTCCAGCGCATGCGCCTCGGCTTCGCTCAAGGGCACCAGGTCGCCGGCGCCGCAAGCGCGCGCATTGGCCCGGATTGAGGCGAGCACCGGCTCCTGTTCGGCTTTTGTGGCAACGATGAGCTTGCCGCAGCGCGCGTGTGGGATCGCCCGCTCCTCGCAATAGCGATAGAGCTTTTCCCGGCCCGCCACGCAGAGCCGGGCCTTCACCGATCCAACCGGATAGTGGAGGCCGGCATGGATGACCTCGGAATTGCGCGAACTTATCCCGGTGCCGATAGCGCTCTCGGCTTCCAGGACCAGCGTATCGATGCCGCGCTGCGCCATCTCTCGCGCGATCGCCAGGCCAACAACGCCGGCGCCGCGACAATGCAGTCGACATGGTCCACGGTCAGGTCAAGCCGAAGTTCTGCATGCGTCCATCCATCCGCTGGCCCTGTCGAAAGCGCTTGACACTATACCGTTCGAGAAAGATGCATCAAACGGCATAATGCACGGGGACCTGCCGAGGCGGACCGGCGGCAGGACTGTTTCCGCGTGCAGCACAGGAGCCATCATGGACGCACGACCGAATTCTCCCGAAGCCCGCGACATAAGCTTTCACATGCATGGCTATACGAATGCCCGCAAGCATCAGGAGTCGGGACCGCTCGTCATCGAGAAGGGCGACGGCATCTATGTCGAGGACCTTGCCGGCAACCGTTATATCGAGGCGATGGCCGGGCTTTGGAGCGTCGCGGTCGGTTTTTCGGAGAAGCGGCTGGTCGATGCGGCGGTACGGCAAATGTCGAAGCTGCCTTACTATCACGATTTCGGCTCCAAATCGCATTCGCCGCTGATCGATCTCGCCGAGAGACTGGTGCAGATGGCGCCGGTGCCGATGAGCAAGGCGTATTTCACCAATTCCGGCTCCGAGGCCAACGATACGGCCATGAAGATGATCTGGTACCGATCGAATGCGCTCGGCCAGCCGGCACGCAAGAAGATCATCAGCCGCAAGAAGGGTTATCACGGCGTCACCATCGCCTCGGCGAGCCTGACCGGACTGCCCAACAACCACATTTCGTTCGATCTGCCGATCGCCAATGTACTGCACACCTCGACGCCACACCATTGGCGCGAGGCGCTGCCGGGTGAACACGAAGAGCAGTTTTCGACACGGCTCGCCGACGAGCTGGAAAAGCTGATCCTCGCCGAAGGACCGGAAACGATCGCCGCCTTCTTCGGCGAACCGATCATGGGTGCCGGCGGCGTCATCGTTCCGCCGGCCGGCTACTGGGAGAAGATACAGGCGGTGCTGTCGAGATACGACATCCTGCTCGTCGCCGACGAGGTGATCTGCGGCTTCGGCAGAACAGGCGAGATGTTCGGCTCGCAGATCTTCGGCATCAGGCCCGACATCATGGTGCTGTCGAAACAGATCTCTTCGTCCTATTTGCCGATCTCGGCCTTGCTGATCAACGACAAGGTATTCGCGCCGATCGCCGACGAAAGCAATCGTATCGGCACGTTCGGCCACGGCTTCACCGGCGGCGGCCATCCCGTTGCAGCTGCGGTCGCGATCGAGAACCTGAAGCTGATCGAGGAGCGCGACCTTGTCGGCAATGCGCGTGCGGTCGGCGCGCATATGCAGAAGCGGCTGCGCACGCTCGCTTCGCATCCGCTTGTCGGCGAGGTGCGCGGCATCGGCCTGATCGCAGCGGTCGAGCTGGTCGGCGACAAGGCGAACAGGGCGCCGTGGGGCACGGTTGGTGCCTTGGGCGGGCTCGTCAACGGCTTCATGCAACAGAACGGCGTCATCTCGCGCAATATGGGCGATGCGCTGGCTTTCTGCCCGCCGCTGATCATCACCGAGCCGCAGGTCGACCAGGTGATCGACGCGTTTGAACGGTCGCTCGAGGCTGCCGCCAAGCAGGTCCGATCGCAGAGCTGATCGCGCTATTTAGCGACGCCGACCGCATCCGGCACGACCACCAGCTTGCCGACGAAATCCTTGGCGATGAAATCCGCCTGGGCGCGGTGGAAATCGGATAGCTTGTAGACGCCGCCGACCAGCGGCCGGATCTTCTTCTCCTCGATGTAGCGGACGATGCGGCGGAAATCGTGTCGCGTGCCCTGGCTGGAGCCATGCAATTGCAGCTGCTTCAGATACATGGTGCGCAGATCGAGCTGCACGACCGGCCCGGCAATCGCGCCGGCGGTGGTGTAGCGGCCTTCGGGCCTGAGGATGCGCAAGAGGTCATTGAAGATCGCGCCGCCGACGAGGTCGGCAACCACGTCGATCGGCTGGCCGCCAGTCGCCTCGTTTACCGCAGCCGGCAGGTCAGCCACGCCACGGGTGATAACCGCTTCGGCGCCGACGTCGAGCACCGCCTGTTCCTTGCCCTTGCCGACGACGGCATAGGGGATGGCTCCGCGCGCCCGCGCCAACTGCACGATGCCGGAGCCGACGCCGCCCGACGCGCCGGTGACCAGCACGCGCTCGCCGGCCTTCAATGCGGCGCGTTCCAACATCTGCTCGCCGGTGAGATAGGCGCAGCAGAATGTGGCAAGTTCGACGTCGGTCAGGTCGGTGTCGACGATACGGGCGTTCTCGGCAGGCACTGTCTGGTATTCGGCATAGCCGCCGTCGCGGCCATGGCCCATATAGTCGATGTCGGCCAATGAATCGTCGTCACGATTATAGATGGAGAAATCGACCATCACCCGCTCGCCGATGCGGGCCGGCGACACGCCGTCGCCGACGGCAACGATGTTGCCGACCGTGTCGGTGCCCTGGATGCGCGGGAAGGTCAGCGTGTTGCCTTGGCGGCGCCAGGTCGACACGGCCGCGGCATCCTCCTCAGTGCCATAGGCGCCCTGGCGCACCCAGACATCGGTGTTGTTCATGCCGCAAGCGGTGACCTTGACCAGCACCTCGCCCAGAGCGGGCGAAGGTACTTTGACGTCGGTGCGGTAGACGAGCTTTTCCGGTCCGCCGTGACCGATCAACTGCACGGCGGCCATGGTGGCGGGGATGGTCTTGGTCATGGCATTCATGTCGGTTCTTCAGATGTTGGCAAACACGCTCTTCACCGCATCGGCCGTCTTGGAGACGACGATGTCGGCCTCTTCCCGCGTCAGGCAGAGCGGCGGCGCGAAACCGAGAATGTCGCCCTGCGGCATGGCGCGGCCGATGACGCCGCTTGCCGCAAGCGCGGTCGCGATCTGCGGTCCGATCTTTTGCGACGCGTCGAAGAAGACGCGGTCGTCCCGGTCGGCGACGAACTCGATTGCCGCCAGCATGCCGTCGCCGCGTACCTCGCCGACGTTTTTGTGGCCACCGACGGCTTTCGTCAGCTCGGCGCGGAAATAGGCGCCGGTCTCGCCAGCGTTCCGCACCAGGTCCATCTCGTCGATCAGTTCCAGGTTGGCGACGCCGGCGGCCACGCAGATCGGATGCGCCGAATAGGTCCAGCCATGGCCGAGCGAGCCGAGCTTGTCGGAACCCTGCACCAGCACCTGCCAGACCTTGTCTGAGACGATGACGCCGGAGAGCGGCGCATAGGCCGAGGTCAAGCCCTTGGCGATGGTGATCAGGTCGGGCTTGATGCCGTAGTGGTCGGAGCCGAACATGGTACCCAATCGGCCGAAGCCGGTGACCACTTCATCGGCGATCAAAAGCACGTCGTACTTCTTCAGCACCGCCTGGATCTTTTCCCAATAGCCGGCTGGCGGCGGCACGATGCCACCGGTGCCGAGGATAGGCTCGCCGATGAAGGCTGCGACCGTTTCCGGCCCTTCGGCGAGGATCATCTCCTCGAGCTTGTCGGCGCAGTATTGCGAAAACTGCTCTTCGCTCAGCGAGCGGTCGGCGCGGCGGAAATAGTAGGGCGCCTCGGTGTGCAGGACCGGCGCACGCGGCAGGTCGAAGGCGTTGTGGAACAGGTCGAGGCCGGTCAGCGATCCGGTCATGATGCCGGAGCCGTGATAGCCGCGCCAGCGCGAGATGATCTTCTTCTTCTCCGGCCGGCCGAGCACGTTGTTGTAGTACCAGATCAGCTTGATGTTGGTTTCGTTGGCATCGGAACCGGAGAGGCCGAAATAGACCCTCGACATGCCTTGCGGCGCGCGGTCGATGATCATCTTGGAAAGCGTGATCGACGCCTCGGTGCCGTGCCCGACATAGGCATGATAATAAGCGAGGTTCTTGGCCTGTGCGGCGATCGCGTCGGCGATCTTCTGGCGTCCATAGCCGACATTGACGCAATAGAGCCCGGCGAAGGCATCGATGCTCTTGCGGCCGTTATTGTCCCAGATGATGACGCCTTCGCCACCGGCGATCACACGCGTCGGGCTCTCGCCACGCGCATGCGTTCCCATATGGGTCGAGGGATGGAAGAAGTGATCGCGATCCCAGGCGGCGAGTTCGTTTGACTGGTCGAGCATTTTTCTACTCCTGAGGAAAATGTGTCGGGCGCGGCTTACGCAACATCGAGGCAGAGATATTTGAGATCGGTAAAGGCTTCGAGCCCGTGACGCGAGCCCTCGCGGCCGATGCCGGACTGCTTGACGCCGCCGAACGGGACCGGCGCGCCGGTGATCTTGACGCGGTTGATGGCGACCATGCCATAGTCGAGTGCCCGGCCGATGCGCAATTGGCGGCCACCGTTTTCAGTGACGACATAGGCGACGAGGCCGTATTCTGTCGCATTGGCGCGGGCGACGACTTCGTCTTCGCTGTCGAAGGGCGTCACGGCGGCGACCGGACCGAAGGTCTCCTCGCGCATGATCAGGGCGTCATCGTCAACATCGGCCAGCAGGGTAGGCTGGTAAAACAGCGGCCCGGCCGGATGACGCCTGCCGCCGGTCAGGCAACGCGCGCCTTTGGCGAGCGCATCGGCCACCTGCTCCTCGACCTTCTTGACCGCGCGTTCGTGCATCAAGGGTCCGATTTCAGTGCCGTCAGCGAGGCCATTGCCGGCCCGCAATGCCTCGACGCGTCTGGCGAAAGCAGCGCAGAACCGATCGTATATCGGACGCTGGACATAGATGCGGTTGGCGGCGAGGCAGTCCTGGCCGGAGGTCGCGAATTTGGCGTCGACCGCAATGGCCACAGCCTTGTCGAGATCTGCGTCGGCGAAGACGATCAGCGGCGCATGACCGCCGAGTTCCATCACCAGACGCTTCATCGTCGGCGCACTCTGCGCGGCGATCAACCTGCCGATCTCGGTCGAGCCGGTGAAGCTCATGGCGCGGACGCGCGGATCTTCGCACATCCGCCCAACGATGGTCGAAGCCTTGCCGGTGAGAACGTTGAAGACGCCAGCCGGCACGCCAGCGCGCTCGCCAAGCTCGGCTAGGGCCAGTGCCGACAGCGGCGTTTCCGACGAGGGGTGCGCGACGATGGTGCAGCCGGCGGCGAGGGCGGCCGCCGCCTTGCGGGTCAGCATCGCAGCTGGAAAATTCCACGGCGTGACGACGCCGACGACACCAAGCGGTTCGCGCCGCACCATCATCTCAGCGTTTGGCAGATGACTGGTGACGCTTTCGGCGTTGAGGCGTTTGGCCTCCTCGGCATACCATTCGACAAAAGAGGCGGCATAGTCGATCTCGCCGAGCGATTCCTTCAGCGGCTTGCCTTGTTCGAGCGTCATCAGCAGAGCCAGGTCATTTTTGGCGGCGACGATCAGATCGAACCATTTGCGCAAGATTTTCGACCGTTCCTGCGGCAGCAATGCGCGCCAGGCAGGAAAGGCGCGCGATGCCGCATCGATCGCCAATGTCGTCTGCCGGGCATCGAGCGCGGCAACAAAAGCGACGGTGGATCCGGTGGCCGGATCGGTCACCTCGAAACTCTCCGCGGTCTCGCTTGCCGTCCAGTGGCCGTCGACATAGGCGAGCTCGCGCAGCAGCCGTCGGTCGGCAAGGCGATCAAGCGCTTCATGGCGGTGCGAGCGGGCAAAATGTGCGGACATCATCGGGCTCCCGGTTCGGGTGATGCCGCAAGACTATCTCTGCCGCGCAAACAGAGAGGCTGTTTGCGTGCCTGCACGTAGAGAGATTGTCTCTATTGCCCTGCCCAGCCAGACGATCTCTCCGGTATCAGGAAGATGCCGGCAACAGATCCGCCACTGGCAGCACACTCTCCTCCTTCACCGTCTTGGTGACGATATAGGTGAAATAGCGGTCGATGCCGATCTCGCGCTCGAGCAGAGTGTCGACCAGCCGCTGATAGGCGTCGATGTCGCGCGCCATGACTTTCAGCAGGTAATCGACGCCGCCGCCGACAGACCAGCAGGCGACGATCTCGCGGATGTCGCGGATGACGCGCTCGAAACGGTCGAAATCGGCCTGGCGGTGGCTGGCAAGCGTCACCTCCATCAGCACGGTGGCGACCGGCGCGATGGCGCGCATGGCGATCCTGGCATGGTAGCCCGAGACGATGCCGGCCTTTTCGAGCTTGCGCAGCCGCATCCAGCAAGGCGTCGGCGACAGGCCGACCTTCTCGGCCAGCGCCAGCTTGGTGATGCGCCCGTCGCGCTGGATGGCGTCGAGGATTTTCAGGTCGATCGGATCGAGTTTCGCTGCAGCCATGATCGTCCACTTCCAGTGCCGGACACCATGATGGCGCATTATTTCGATTGTCAATTGCACTGATTTCGATCTCTAATAAGTCATGACATTTTGGCGACCAGATCCCGCTCTTATCCGGCGGCCGGCCTATCAATCGCTCGCCGACCAGTTCGCGCGGGCCATCCATGACGGGCGCCTGGCGAATGGCGCTCGGTTGCCGACGCACCGGCAACTGGCCGACGATCTGAAACTTTCAGTGCAGACGGTCAGCCGCGCCTATGAGGAGCTGATCCGCCGCGGGCTGGTGTCCGGCGAGGTCGGCCGCGGCAGCTTCGTGCAGACACAGCGCCGCGAGCCGGAGCCGCCCTATCTGCCGGAGCGGCTGGGCGAGGTCATCGACCTCTCCATCCTGAAGCCGGTCTGCGAACCGATGCATCTGGACCGTCTGAGGCAGGCGCTGGGCTGGCTCGCCGAAAACCTGCCGTCGAGCGCGGCGCTGTCGTTCAGGCCGAACATGGTGTTCCCGCGCCACCGCGCTGTGGGTGTCGAGTGGCTACGCCTCTGCGGCCTCGACGTGTCGCCGCAGAACATCAGCCTGACCAACGGCGCTACGGCCGGCATCACGGTAGCGCTGATGAGCGTGGCGCCGCCCGGTTCGACCGTCGCCACCGAGGCGATCGGCCACCACACGCTGATCCCGCTGGCGCGTTATCTCGGTTTCAACCTTGAGGGTTTGCCGATCGACGACAATGGGCTGATCCCGGAAGCGCTCGACGAGGCCTGCCGGCTGTCGGACATCCGCGCCGTGTTCGTGCAGCCCTCGGTGATCAACCCTACGGCGACGCTGATGGACGCCGCCCGGCGCGAACAGATTGCCGCCGTTGCGCGCAGGCATGATATCGCCATTATCGAAAACGACGTCCTCGGCCCGTTGGTCGAGGACCGGCCGCCGCCGGTCGCGGCGCTTGCACCCGAGCGCACGCTCTACGTCACCTCCTTCACCAAGATCGTGGTGCCGGGCCTGCGCATCGGCTATCTCGCGGCGCCCGATCGTTATGTCGCCGCGGTTGCCAACCGCCACCTCGTCTCGAACTGGATGGCGACGCCGCTGGTGGCCGAGATCGCCACCAAATGGGTGACCGACGGCACCGCGATGGAACTCGTTCGATGGCAGCGCGTGGCTTTGCGGCGGCGTCTGGACATCGCCGCCGAGGTGCTCGCCGGAGTGGACTATCGGGCTCATCGCGACGGGCTGCATGTCTGGCTGCGGCTGCCCGATGATCGCGGCGAGGAAAGCTTTGTTTCCCAGGCCCGCCTGCAGGGCGTGGCGATCGCGCCCGGCACGTCGTTTCGCATTTCGCAGACGCCTTGGCATCCAGCTGTGCGGATTTCGCTTGGCTCGACCACGGAGGGGGAACTGCGTGCCGGTCTCGGCGTTGTCACCAAGCTTCTGCTCGGCGATCCCGAGCATCTCCTGCTTGCGATCTAGGCAACAATTGGCGGGGAATTGTGCGGAGTCCGAAATATTGTCATGATATTATTTTCTTGATTGACATGATTTGCCGCGATCCGCATCGTTAAAGGCACAGCTTCTCCAGCACGGGAAATTCATTGTCGGCGCCCATCATCAAGATCGACGGCATTTCGAAAAGCTTCGGCACCTTCAAGGTGCTGGATGGCCTCTCGATGCAGGTCATGCCCGGCGAGAAGCTGGCGCTGATCGGCCCGTCGGGTTCGGGAAAAACGACGATCCTGCGCATCCTGATGACGCTAGAGCGTATCGACAGTGGCCACATCCAGGTCGACGGCGAACAGCTGTACCACATGGAGCGTAACGGCCGGCTGCTGACGGCCGATGAACGGCATTTGGCAAAAATGCGCCAGAAGATCGGCATGGTCTTCCAACTGTTCAATTTGTTTCCGCACAAATGCGTCATCGACAATGTGACGCTCGCACCGATGCTGACCAAAGGCGTGCCGCGGGCCGCCGCCGAGAAGCGGGCGATGGAGCTGCTCGACATGGTCGGCATGGTCGACAAGGCCAAAGCGATGCCGGCGCAGCTTTCCGGCGGACAGAAGCAGCGTGTCGCGATTGCCCGGGCGCTGGCGCTGTCGCCGAAGATCATGCTGTTCGACGAGGTCACCTCGGCGCTCGACCCGGAACTCGTCGACGAGGTGCTCAACGTCATGCGCAAGCTCGCCGCCGAGACCGACATGACCATGCTGCTGGTCACCCACGAGATGGGTTTCGCCCATGACTTCGCCGACCGGGTGCTGTTCTTCGATCGCGGCAGAATAGTCGAGGAGGGCAAGCCCGACGAGATTTTCCGCCATCCCAAACAGGAGCGCACGCAAGGTTTCCTGAAGAAGATCATTGCGGCCGGACATCGGGTCTGACTGCCATGCGAGGCGGCGACGCCTCAAGCAAGCCAAGAAGACAGACAAACAAGGAGTTGGGAACAATGAAGAAATTTGCCATTTTGGCCGGCGTCGCCGGTATTGCCCTGACGGCGGTGCTGGCTGCCTCGACGGCCGGCTCGGCCGATGACAGCAAGCTCGAAGAGCTCAAGGCGCAAGGCTTTGCCCGCGTCGCCATCGCCAACGAGCCGCCCTATACGGCGGTCGCTGCCGACGGCAAGGTTTCGGGTGCGGCGCCTGACGTTGCCCGTGAGATCTTCAAGCGCCTTGGCGTCAACGATATCGTCGCCTCGATCTCGGAATATGGCGCCATGATCCCCGGCTTGCAGGCCGGCCGTTTCGACGTCGTCACCGCCGGCCTGTTCATGAAGCCGGAACGTTGTGCTGCGGTCGCCTATTCGGAACCGGTGCTGTGCGACGCCGAGGCGATGCTGGTGAAGAAGGGCAACCCGAAGGGCTTCAAGAGCTACGAGGATGTCGCCAAGGACACCAGCGCGACGATCGGCGCACCGGGTGGCGGCACAGAGGAAAAGCTGGCGCTCACCGCAGGTGTGCCGCGCGAGCGCGTCATCGTCGTGCCGGACGGCCAGAGCGGCCTGAAGATGCTGCAGGACGGCCGCATCGATGCCTATTCGCTGCCCGTGCTGTCGATCAACGACCTGGTCAAGAAGGCCAATGATCCGAACCTCGAAGTCATCGCGCCGGTGGTCGGTGCGCCGGTCTATTGCGACGGCGCGGCCTTCAAGAAGGGCGACGAAGCGCTGCGCGACGCCTATGATGTCGAATTGGCGAAACTGAAGAAGTCCGGCGAGTTCGCCAAGATCATCGAGCCTTACGGCTTCTCGGCGGCGGCGGCGATGTCGACGAGCCGCGACAAGCTCTGCTCGGCGAAGTAGGCGCGTTCTTCCTTCTCCCCGTTGATGGGGAGAAGGTGGCCCAAAGGGCCGGATGAGGGGCGACGCCAGTTTCTGACAGATTGGCTCTGCCCCTCATCTGCCTGCCGGCATCTTCTCCCCGTGAACGGGGAGAAGGACGCTGAAGTGATCGCCTCGCCAAATATTCAATGCGGAGCCCTTTCGACCAATGACCCAATGGTCCGGCTATTTCGGCTTGATTTTGCAAGGAGCGCTTGTCACCATCGAATTGACGTTGATGGGGTCGGTGCTGGCCTTGGTCATGGCCTTTCTCGCCGGGCTGGGGCGGCTGTCGCGGTTTTTCGTGCTACGCGCGCTGGCCACCGCCTATATCGAGTTCTTCCGCGGCACCTCGATCTTCGTGCAGCTGTTCTGGGCCTATTTCGTGCTGCCTTTTGCCGGCATTTCTCTGACGCCGCTGCAGGCCGGCGTGCTGGCGCTGGGCCTCAATGTCGGCGCCTATGCAGCGGAAGTGGTGCGCGGCGCCATCAAGTCTATCGGCCGCGAACAATATGAGGCCTGCACCGCGCTCAATCTCGGCCGCTGGCAAGCCATGCGCCACATCATCCTGCCGCAGGCGCTTCTGGTGATGCTGCCGACCTTCGGCAACAACGCCATCGAGCTGCTCAAGGCCACCGCCGTCGTTTCGCTGATTTCGCTCGCCGACCTGACCTTCCAGGCGCAGGTGGTGCGTTCGCAGACCGGCAACACGCTGGTGCCGTTCAGCACCATCCTCGTCATCTATTTCGCACTGGCGCTGCTCATCTCATGGGGCGTGCGGTCGCTGGAACGCCGCATGGCGCGTGGCCTGGACGGGGTGCGCGTATGATGGATCGGGCCTGATAATGGAATGGGATTGGGATTTTGTCCGGCAGATCCTGCCGACGCTGATCGAGGGGGTGAAGATCACCATCCTGGCGACGCTGCTCGGCTCGGTGCTGGCGGCCATCGTTGGGCTAGGCATCGCGTTGGCGCGCCGGTCACCGAACAGGGCGTTGTCGCGCACGGTCGGCTTTCTTGCAGAGTTCATCCGTGGCACGCCACTGTTGGTGCAGCTCTATTTCATCTTCTACGTGCTGCCGGATTTCGGCGTCCTGTTGCCGCCGCTGGTGGCGGGCGTCATCGGTCTCGGGCTGCACTACGGCACCTACACAGCCGAGGTCTACCGCGCCGGCATCGACAATGTGCCGCGCGGCCAATGGGAAGCGGCCAAGGCCTGCAACCTGAACGCCACGCAAACCTGGACGCACATCATCATTCCGCAGGCAATTCCGCCGATGATCCCGGCGCTTGCCAATTATTTCATCGCCATGTTCAAAGAGACGCCGTTGCTGTCGGCGATCACCGTGCTGGAACTGATGAACCAGGCCAAGAGCGTCGCCAATACCTATTACCGGTATATCGAACCGATCACCTTGGTCGGCGCCTTCTTCCTCGCCATCAGCCTGTTCTCGGTGGTGCTGCTGCGCTGGCTGGAACACCGTTATGGGCGGATCGAACGATGAGCGCTGCACCCGATATCCGCCTGCACTCGGCCCGGCCGCCGCTCGATGCGCGTCCGCTGGAAAAGCGGGTCGGCCTGATCATCCTTGCCACCGACCATACGAGCGAACCGGATTTTCACCGCATGGTGGCAAGCGATCGTATCGGCATCTATGTCGCGCGTATTCCCTACGCTAACCCGACGACGCCGGAGAATTTGCGCAAGATGCAGCCGTCACTGACGGCGGGTGCGGCCCTGATCCTCCCCGACGAGCCGCTCGATGCGATCTGCTATTCCTGCACCTCGGCTTCCGTCGTGATCGGCGATGCCGAAATCGAGGCCGCGGTGCAGGCCGCCAAGCCCGGCGTGCCGGTGGTCACGCCGCCGATGGCCGGGGTGCGCGGCCTGAAGGCGCTAGGCGCCAGGGCGATCAGCATCCTCACTCCCTATACGGTCGAGACCAGCCGGCCGATGGCGGCCTATTTCACCGAGCATGGATTCGAAATCGTCAGCTTCATTTGCCTCGGCTTCGAGGACGACCGCGAGATGGCGCGGATTGCACCGAAATCCTTGGTCGATCTGGCCCGTGAGATGACGGCCCCGCAGGCCGACGCGCTGTTCGTGTCCTGTACGGCGCTGCGGTCGGCGGCGGCAGTTGTCGGCATGGAAGAGGCCATCGGCCGCCCCGTCGTCACCAGCAACCAGGCGACGGCCTGGAATTGCCTGCGGCTCTGCGGAGATGAGATGTCGCGCCCTGAATTCGGCCGTCTGATGACGCTGCCGCTGAACTGATTGATGAGCCATGACCGCTTCCAAGGTGAGCCTCTCCGACATCCACGCCGCGCGCGAGCGCATCGCAGGCAAGGTCGAGCGCACGCCGACCGTCACGTCCCGGAGTCTTTCCCAGCACTTGGACGCTCCTGTTTATCTCAAGCTCGAACATCGGCAGACCACCGGCGCCTTCAAGTTGCGTGGTGCCTCGAACGCTATCGCTTCGCTGACAGAAGAGGAGAGGGCGCGTGGCGTCGTCGCTGCCTCGACCGGCAACCACGGCCGGGCGCTTGCCTATGCTGCTCGACTGCAAGGCATCCACGCGACGATCTGCATGTCGCGGCTGGTGCCGCAGAACAAGCTCGACGAAATCCGCCGGCTCGGCGCCGAGATCCGCATCGTCGGCAACAGCCAGGACGATGCGCAGCGGGAGGTCGAACGGCTGGTCGCGGAAGACGGGCTGATTATGCTGCCGCCTTTCGACCACCCCGCCATCGTCGCGGGGCAAGGCACGCTCGGGCTGGAGATCATCGAGCAGGTTCCGGACGCCGCTTTGGTGCTGGTGCCGCTTTCCGGTGGTGGGCTGGCGGCTGGCGTCGCTGCTGCCGTGAAGGGCGTCAGCCCGGCGACGAGGGTCGTCGGCGTTTCGATGGCGCGCGGTGCCGCGATGAAGGCGAGCCTCGACGCCGGGCATCCGGTGTTGGTTGAGGAACTGCCGACGCTGGCCGATTCCCTCGGCGGCGGCATAGGCCTCGACAACCGGCTGACCTTTTCCATGTGCCGCGACTTGCTCGACGATGTGATCCTGCTCAGCGAGGACGAGATCGCCACCGGCATCCGCCATGCCTATGAGCAGGAGCGCGAGATCGTCGAAGGCGCCGGCGCGGTCGGCATCGCGGCCGTGCTTGCCGGCAAGGTCAAAGCGAATGGCCCGACGGTGCTCGTTCTGTCCGGTCGCAACATCGAAATGACACTGCACCGCAAGATCATCTGCGGCGAAGCAATTGCGGAGAGCGCAGCATGAGCCGGATGACGATCCTCACCGAAAGTGAATTGCGCAAGATCGTGAAGCTCGATCTCGATGCCGTCGCCTGCGTCGAGAACGCGTTTCGCGCGCTCGCTACCTTGCCGGTGGCAATGCCGCCAATCCTGCGGCTCGATATCCCAGAGCATCGCGGCGAGGTCGACGTCAAGACCGCCTATGTGCCGGGCATCGACGGTTTTGCGATCAAAATCAGCCCAGGTTTCTTCGACAATCCCAAGCTCGGCCTGCCCAGCGTCAACGGCATGATGGTGCTGCTGTCGTCCAAAACCGGGCTGGTCGAGGCGCTGCTGCTCGACAATGGCTATCTCACCGACATCCGCACGGCCGCCGCCGGCGCGGTCGCCGCCAAACATCTGTCGCGTCCGGGCTCCTCCGTTGCCGCGATCTTCGGCGCCGGTGTTCAGGCCGGACTGCAGCTCGAGGCGCTGATGCTGGTGCGGCCAATCACAGAAGCCCGCATCTGGGCAAGGGATGCCGCCAAGGCCGAAGCCGCGGCGGACGCATTGTCCGAAAGACTGGGCATCGCCGTTCACGCCGAGCCAGACGCGGCAAAAGCAGCCGCCGATGCCGACATTATCGTCACCACGACACCCGCGACCGAACCGCTGATCAAGGCCGGCTTCGTCTCCGCCGGCCAGCACATCACCGCGATGGGCTCGGATGCCGAGCACAAGAACGAGATCGCGCCGGCGATCCTGCGCATGGCCGATCTCTACGTCGCCGATAGCGCCAAGCAGACGCGGCGGCTGGGCGAACTGCACCATGCCATCGCGGCGGGCGTGATGGCGGCCGATGCCGAGATCACCGAGCTTGGCCACATCATCGCCGGCGAAAGGCATGGCCGGCGTTCGGCCAGCGACATCACCATTGCCGATCTGACCGGCACCGGCGTGCAGGACACGGCGATCGCCACGCTCGCCCGCGACCGCGCGCGTGCAGCCAAGACCGGTACGATTTTCGAAAGCTGATACCGGCCGCAAGGCCCAACATACGAGGACCAAGAACAATGCAGCCCAATTTGAAATTCTCGCGCGGCGAATTTGCGGAGCGCCTCGCCAAGACGCGGAAGGCGATGGAGGCCAAGGGCGTCGATCTGCTCGTCGTCAGCGATCCGTCCAACATGGCCTGGCTGACCGGCTATGACGGCTGGTCGTTCTATGTGCATCAGGCTGTCATCGTGCCGCCGTCGGGCGAGCCGGTGTGGTACGGCCGCGGCCAGGACGCCAACGGCGCCAAGCGCACCGCCTATCTCGCGCACGACAACATCGTCGGCTATGCCGACCACTACGTGCAGTCGACCGAGCGCCATCCGATGGATTTTCTGTCCAGCGTGCTCTCCGATCGCGGCTGGGGCAAGCTCAGCATCGGCGTCGAGATGGACAATTACTGGTTCTCGGCCGCTGCATTCGCATCGCTGCAGAAGCATCTGCCCAATGCCCGCTTCGTCGATGCCACCGCACTGGTCAACTGGCAGCGCGCGGTGAAGAGCCCGACCGAAATCGATTACATGCGCAAAGCCGCCCGCATCGTCGAGGCAATGCACCAGCGCATCGTCGACAAGATCGAAGTCGGCATGCGCAAATGCGACCTGGTCGCCGAGATCTATGATGTCGGCACGCGCGGCGTCGACGGCATCGGCGGCGACTATCCGGCGATCGTGCCGCTACTGCCGTCGGGCGCCGATGCATCGGCGCCGCATCTGACCTGGGACGACCGGCCGATGAAGTCGGGCGAGGGCACCTTTTTCGAGATCGCCGGCTGCTACAACCGCTATCACTGCCCCCTGTCGCGCACCGTTTTCCTCGGCAAACCGACGCAGGAGTTCCTCGACGCCGAAAAGGCGACGCTGGAAGGCATGGAGGCGGGGCTTGCCGCCGCCAAACCCGGCAACACATGCGAGGACATCGCCAATGCCTTCTTCGCGGTTCTGAAGAAATACGGCATCGTCAAGGACAACCGCACCGGCTATCCGATCGGGCTTAGCTATCCGCCGGATTGGGGCGAACGCACGATGAGCCTGCGTCCCGGCGACCGCACCGAGTTGAAGCCCGGCATGACCTTCCATTTCATGACCGGCCTGTGGCTGGAGACGATGGGGCTGGAAATCACCGAATCCATCCTGATCACCGAGACTGGCGTCGAGTGCCTGGCCAATGTGCCGCGCAAGCTGGTGGTGAAGAGTTGAGCCCGATGTCCAGCCTTCGCCCGTCACCGATCACGCCGACCATCGATTTCGAGCGCGACGGCACGCAGCACGGTTTCCTGCGCCTGCCTTACAGCCGCGACGATTCCGCTTGGGGCTCGGTGATGATCCCGATTTGCGTCATCCGTAACGGCAACGGGCCGAGCGCATTGCTCACCGGCGGCAATCATGGCGACGAATATGAGGGGCCGCTGGCGCTCTACGATCTCGCCCGCACGCTCGAGCCGAAAGACGTCAGCGGTACGGTGATCATCGTGCCGGCGATGAACTATCCGGCGTTCCGCGCCGGCACGCGCACCTCGCCGATTGACAAGGGCAATCTCAACCGCAGCTTTCCCGGCCGGCCCGACGGCACGGTGACCGAGAAGATCGCCGATTATTTCCAGCGCGAACTTCTGCCACGCACCGACATCGCGCTCGATTTCCACTCCGGCGGCAAGACGCTCGACTTCGTGCCGTTCTGCGCCGCCCACATCCGGCCCGACAAAATATTGGAGGAGAAGGGGTTCGCTGCCGTGGAAGCGTTCTCGGCGCCCTGGTCGATGAAGATGCTGGAGATCGACGCGGTCGGCATGTTCGACACCGCCGCCGAAGAGATGGGCAAGCTGTTCATCACCACCGAGCTCGGGGGCGGCGGAACTTCGCGCGCGGAAACCGTGCGGATCGCGCGTCGGGGCGTGCTCAATGTGCTGCGCCATTCCGGCATCGTCGCCGGCGCGATCGCGATGCAGCCGACCCGCTGGCTCGACATGCCGTCGGGCGATTGCTTCTCGTTCGCCGAGGACGACGGGATGATCGAAACGATGATCGATCTCGGCGAGCCGGTGGCAGAGAACCAGGTGCTGGCGCGCATCCATTCCATAGGCCGCACCGGCGGCGCTCCGCAGGAGATCAGGGCCAAAATGTCCGGTCTGTTGGCGGCGCGGCATTTTCCGGGGCTGGTCAAGGCCGGTGACTGTGCCGCCGTGGTGGCCGTGCTGGTCCCTTAAGGGTTAGGGGCCGATGTCGGAAACGGCTCGGTCTTGCCTTTGGGGCGGTCGCCGATGGCAAAGACGGCGCTCGCCTCGCTGACGATCGAGACATGATCCTTGGCGGCTGTTCCGGCAGCCGCACTGTCGCCGCGCATGATTGCAGTAACGATGGCGTCATGCTCCTGCCAGGACTGGGCCAGCCGCCCGGGCAGCATGAATTGCGCGCGCCGAAACGGCGCCAGGCGGCCACGGGTCATGACGGTCAGTTCATAAATGTGCTTGCTGTGGGCGCCGCGATAGAGCCGGGTGTGGAACTCGGTGTTGAAAAGCTCATACTCTTCTTCGGCACCGAGTTGGACAAAGCGCGCCGAGGCCTGATGCTCGGCCTCCAGCGTGCGGCGTTCGCCGGCCGTCATGCGCTCGGCCGAGAAGCGCGCGCAGATCGCTTCGAGCTCGGCCATGCTCTCGAACATCGAGGCGAGGTGCTCCTGCGTCACCACGGCGACGGTGGCGCCGCGGTTCGGCCGCCTTTCGACCAGCCCCATGGCGCTGAGCCGGCTGAGCGCTTCTCTGATCGGCGTACGTGAGACATCGAAGCGGGCAGCGAGCGAGGCTTCGTCGAGTTTTTCGCCGGGACGCAGGAACCCGGTGACGATCCGGTCGCTGATCGCCCTCACCATCTGATCGACGGTCGTGCCCGACCTGATCAAATTGCGCTTTCCAGACACGTCTCCTCCGTCCAGTCATTTCGCTAGAGCCGTAAGCCACTCACCGGCTTCGATTCCTCCGCAGCTCTGTATGCCTATGTTTTAGCCTTCATGTCAAATTGACGATTTTGGAGGCAAAAAGTGTATGCAATTGCTCCGGCTTTGTGCAGCTCACATCGGCACACTCATTGATATTGCTGAATAAATCCAATTCCTGAAACTGGCACGCTGATTGCATACACTTCTTTCATTGAGGTGTTAACCGGCCCCAAAGGCCCCACAGAGGGAGCATTCAATGTCCGAGAGATTCATGCTTAGCCGCCGCGACCTGCTCAAGACCTCCGCCGCCGGAGCGGCGCTCGGCCTTGCGTCCGCATCGTTTCCGATCAGCAGGGCCTTCGCCGCGACGGCCACCGTCGGCTTCATCTATGTCGGGCCAAAGGACGATTACGGCTACAACCAGGCGCATGCCGAAGGCGCCGCCACGCTGAAGGGGATCGAAGGCATTTCCGTCGTCGAAGAGGAGAACGTGCCGGAGACGGTCGACGTCCAAAAGACGATGGAATCGATGATCAATCTCGACGGTGCGTCGCTGATCTTCCCGACCTCGTTCGGCTATTTCGATCCGCACATGCTGGCCATGTGCGCGAAATTCCCCGACGTGCAGTTCCGCCATTGCGGCGGCATGTGGAACAAGGACAAGCATCCGATGAATGCCGGTTCCTATTTCGGCTATATCGGCATGGGCCAGTATCTGAACGGCGTCGTCGCCGGCCACACCAGCAAGACCAAGAAGCTTGGCTTCGTCGCGGCAAAGCCGATCCCGCAGGTGCTGCTCAACATCAATTCCTTCCTGCTCGGCGCGCGCTCGGTCGACCCGACAATCTCCTGCCAGGTGATCTTCACCGGCGAGTGGTCGCTGGCGGTCAAGGAGGCGGAGGCCACCAATGCGCTGGTCGACCAGGGTGCCGACGTCATCACCTGTCATGTCGACAGCCCCAAGGTGGTGGTCGAGACGGCGGCCGGGCGCGGCGCCTTCGTCTGCGGCTATCATGCCAACCAGAGCCCGCTGGCACCGGAAAAATACCTGACCGGCGCGGAATGGAACTGGGCCAAGGTCTACAAGATGTTCGTCGACGACCTGGTGGCCGGCACGCCGCTGCCCAATTTCACGCGCGGTGGCCTGGCCGACGGCTTCGTAAAGATGAGCCCGCTCGGCCCCGCCGTCGGCGATGCCGCCCGCAAGCAGTTCGACGGCAAGCTGGCCGAAATGATGAAAGGCGGCTTTTCGGTCATCAAGGGTCCGTTGAAGAGCAACAAGGGCGTCGTCGTCGCGACCGAGGGCCAGGCCTTCGTCGAGACCGCGCTCGAACTCGAAAGCATGGACTACCTAGTCGAGGGCGTCGTCGGTTCGACCGCCTGAACCGGATCGGAGACGGGGCCATGGCAGACACGGTCAGCACTGCGGGCGCACCGGCGCTGTTTGGCGCCAGGAATTATCCGGCAGCGCTCGAATGGGCGGCGCGGCGCGCGGAAGCCTTCGTCATACCGCTCGCGGCGCTGATCGTCGGCATGGCGCTGTTCAGCGTGTTCATCGCGCTGGTCGGCAAATCGCCGGTGCAACTCTACGAGACGATGTGGCGCGGCGGCTTCGGCTCGTGGTTCTCGATCCAGAACTCGCTGTCGCGGGCAGCACCGCTTTTACTGGCAGCGCTCTGCGTGGCGCTGCCGGCACGGCTCGGGCTCGTCGTGATCGGCGGCGAAGGCGCGATCGTGATGGGCGGCGTTGCCGCCGCCGCCATCGGCGTCGCGGCGAATGGCGCGCCGGCTTTTCTGGTCATCCTGCTGATGGGCGCGGCGGGCGTGGTCGCCGGCGGCATCTGGATCGGTGCCGTCGGCGCACTCCGCCACTACCGCGCCGTCAACGAAACCATCTCCAGCCTGCTGATGGCCTATATCGCCATCGCGCTGATGAACCATCTTGTCGAAGGGCCGCTGCGCGATCCGGCCTCACTCAACAAACCCTCGACCGAGCCGCTGGGGGATGCCTACCGCATCGGCAACATTCCAGGCATGGACGTGCACTGGGGCCTCGTCGTCGGTATTCTCGCCTGCGTCCTGTCCTGGCTGCTGATCGAAAAGACGCGCTGGGGGTTTGCCGCCCGCATCGCCGGCGGCAATGTCAGGGCGGCCCAGGTGCAAGGGCTTGCCGTCGGGCCGCTGATCGTCGGCTTCACCGGGCTGGCCGGCGGCTTTGCCGGGCTGGCCGGCATGCTGGAGGTCGGCGCCGTGCAAGGCAGCGCCAACGCCTCGCTCGCCGCCGGCTACGGCTATACCGGCATCCTCGTCGCCTTCCTCGCCCGCCACAATCCGCTCGCCATCATTCCGGTCGCTTTCCTGCTCGGCGGCATCGGCGCTTCCGGCGGACTGATCCAGCGCCGCATGGACCTGCCCGACGCCACCGTGCTGGTGCTGCAAGGCATGCTCTTCGTCGTCATCCTGTTCAGCGAAACCTTTTACGGCCGCTTCAAGGTCTTCAATCCCGATCTGTGGAAGAGGGGCTCCTGATGGACGCGACCGAGATCGGCCTGTGGGGCGTGCCGCTCGCCATTCTCGGCGGCGCCATCCGCGTTTCGACGCCGTTCATCTTCGTGTCGCTGGGCGAAGCCATTACCGAACGTTCCGGCCGCATCAATCTCGGCCTCGAAGGCACGCTGGTCTTCGGCGCAATGACCGCCTATGCGGTAGCAGTGGTGACCGGCTCGCCATGGCTCGGCCTGCTGGCCGCCGCCGGTGCCGGTCTTTGCTTCGGGCTGTTCCATGGCTGGATCTGCAAATTCCGTGGCGTTAACGACATCGCCATCGGTATCGCGCTGATGCTGTTCGGCTCGGGTCTCGCCTTCTTCTTCGGCAAGCCGTTCATCCAGCCCTCGGCGTCAGACCTGCCGGCCATCGCCTTCGGTGGCTGGTCGAACATTCCGCAGGTGCAGGCGGCGCTCAACGTCAACGTGCTGTTCCTGATTGGTGCCGCACTTGCGCTGTTCCTGTGGTGGGCGTTCCGCAACACCCGCGCCGGCCTGATCGTGCGCGTCGTCGGCGACAGCTCCGATGCGGCGCGCGCCATGGGCCTCAATCCGAACACCGTGCGCCTGCTTGCGACAGGTGTCGGCGGCGCGCTCGCCGGCATCGGCGGCGCCTATCTGTCGCTCTATTATCCCGGCAGCTGGACCGAACGCATCTCGTCGGGGCAGGGCCTGATGGCGGTGGCGCTGGTCATCTTCGCGCGCTGGAACCCGCTCGGCTGCTTTGCCGCGGCACTATTGTTCGGCGGTGCCGGCGCGCTAGGCCCGGCACTGCAATCGGTCGGGGTGACCCAGGGCTACTATCTCTTCTACGCCGCACCTTACATCCTCACGCTCATCATCATGATTGCCACCTCGTCGCCGAGCCGCACACTTGCCGGCGCGCCGGGCGAGTTGTCGATCACCAAATGACTGGAGTTTTTCCGATGAACGCCAGAGCCGAGATCACCCAGCGCTACATCGACGCCGATCCCTATCCATGGCCCTACAATGGCGAGCTGCGGCCGGACAATACGGCGCTGATCATCATCGACATGCAGACCGATTTCTGCGGGCCGGGCGGCTATGTCGATCATATGGGCTACGATCTTTCGCTGGTACGGGCGCCGATCGAGCCGATCAAGTCGGTGCTCGCAGCCATGCGTGCCAAGGGCTACACCATCATTCACACGCGCGAGGGCCACCGGCCCGATCTCGCCGACCTGCCGGCCAACAAGCGCTGGCGCTCGCGCCGCATCAATGCCGGCATCGGCGACCCCGGACCTTGCGGGCGCATCCTGGTGCGCGGCGAACCCGGCTGGGACATCATCCCCGACCTCTATCCGGCGGCGGGCGAACCGATCATCGACAAGCCGGGCAAGGGATCGTTCTGCGCCACCGATCTGGAGCTGATCCTGCGCCAGCGCGGCATCGAAAACATCGTGCTGACCGGCATCACCACCGATGTCTGCGTCCACACGACGATGCGCGAGGCCAATGATCGCGGCTTCGAATGCGTGATGCTGGAGGATTGCTGCGGCGCGACCGACTACGGCAACCATCTCGCTGCAATCAAGATGATCAAGATGCAGGGCGGGGTGTTCGGCGCGGTGTCGAGCTCGGCGTCCTTCGTCGCGCAACTGCCGTGAGGACATGATCTTGAGCGGGAGCATCGGCAAGAAGGCCGTCGGCGTCGAGACCATCGGCATGACCATGCGCTTCGGCGCCTTCACCGCGCTGGACGACGTCTCGATCAAGGTGCCGGCGGGATCGTTCCATGCGCTGCTCGGCGAAAACGGTGCCGGCAAGTCGACGCTGGTCAAATGCATGATGGGTTTTTACCAGCCGACTTCCGGCGACATGCTGGTCGACGGCCGCGAGGTCGCGATCGCCAGTCCGAAGGACGCCTCGGCGCTCGGGCTCGGCATGGTCTACCAGCATTTCACGCTCGTCCCGTCGCTGACGGGTGCGGAGAACCTGGTCATTTCGCGCGAGAAGGTGCCTGGCGTCATCGACTGGCGCAAGGAGCGCGCCGCGCTTGCGCAATTCATGCAGCGTATGCCGTTCAAGCTGCCGCTCGACGTCAAGGTGGCGGAACTTGCGGCCGGCGAGAAGCAGAAGCTCGAAATCATCAAGCAGCTCTATCTCGGCCGCAGTTTCCTGGTGCTCGACGAGCCGACTTCGGTGCTCACCCCCGGCGAGGCACAGGAAGTGCTTGGGCTGGTGCGCGACATGACCAGGACCGGCGACCTCACCGCGCTAATGATCTCGCATAAATTCCACGAGGTGACGGCCTTTGCCGACGACATCACAGTGCTGCGCAAGGGCAGGCTGACCGGAACCGGGAAGGTCTCCGAACTTTCCCACAAGCAAATGGCGGCGATGATGATCGGCGACCAACCGATTGCAGCGCTCGACAGCCGCGCCCCGGTGCCGGCCGGCGCCAGGCAGGTCCTGACGGTAAAATCGCTGAGGGCACCCGACCGAACCGGCCTGAAAACAATCGACATCAGCGAGCTCGACGTGAAGTCCGGCGAGATCGTCGGCGTCGCCGGCATCTCCGGCAACGGCCAGAAGGAGTTTCTCGAAGTCCTTGCCGGACAGCGGGCGCGCAATGGCGGCGACGTTCTGGTGAAAGGCTCGCCCTATGGCGCCAGCCGTGGCGAGGGGCGCACGCTCAATGTCCGCTTCATTCCGGAGGAGCCGTTGCGCAATGCCTGCGCACCGAAGATGACGGTGGCGGAAAACATGGCCTTCCGCACCTTCGACCTCAACGAGGCCGGCAAGCCGGTCAACTGGATCAGGATGAGCGCGATCAGGGTCTACGCGGCCCGTCTGGTCGAACAGTTCAAGGTCAAGACGGCCTCGCTCGCTTCGCCGATTTCGTCGCTGTCGGGCGGCAATGTGCAGCGCGCGGTGCTGGCGCGGGAACTGACCGGCGACGTCGACTTGCTCATCGTGTCGAATCCCTGCTTCGGCCTCGACTTCTCCGCCGTCGCCGAAATACGCGCCCGCATCATGAAGGCGCGCAATGCCGGCGCCGCAGTGCTCCTTATGTCGGAGGACCTCGATGAACTGCTCGAGCTCTCGGACCGCATCTTCGTCATGTCGGACGGCGCGCTGGTCTACGAGACGCCGATCGCGCAGGCGAGCGTGCAGACGATCGGCGAGCACATGGCGGGACATCACTGATGGCGGAGATTGAGGCGCTGCCGTTTCCGTTTGCCTTCAGGCCTGAGGCGACGGCGCTGGTCGTCATCGACATGCAGCGTGATTTCGCCGAACCCGGCGGCTTCGGCGCCAGCCTCGGCAATGACGTCAGCCGGATCACGGCGATCGTGCCGACGGTGAAAAGGCTGATCGAGGGATTTCGCGCCGCCGGCCTGCCGGTCATCCACACGATGGAGTGCCACAAGGCAGATTTTTCGGACCTGCCGCCGGCCAAGCGCAATCGCGGCAATCCGTCGATTAGGATCGGCGATGTCGGTCCAATGGGCCGTGTGCTGATCGTCGGCGAACCGGGAACGGCGATCCTCGATGAACTCGCACCATTGCCTGGCGAGATCGTCATCGAAAAACCGGGCAAGGGCGCGTTCTATGCCACCAGCTTCGGCGATGACCTGAAGCGGCTCGGCGCACAGCAACTGGTCTTTGCCGGAGTGACGACGGAGGTCTGCGTGCAGACGACGATGCGCGAGGCCAACGACCGCGGTTATGAATGCCTGCTCGCCGAGGATGCGACGGAGAGCTATTTTCCGGAGTTCAAGGCGGCCGCGCTGGCGATGATCAGGGCGCAGGGCGCCATCGTTGGCTGGACGGCAACGACCGATCAGGTGCTCGAGGGGATTGCCAATGCCTAACCTTGCCTTTGCCGGCCTCCTCAATGGTGGCTGGCGCGATCTGCCGTTCGAGCATTTCCGCGATGGCATTACGGCGCACTGGCTGCTCAAGGGCGGACCGACAGAACCGTCGGTCGCGATCCTGAACTACCGGCCGGGCGCCAGCGTGCCGCGTCACCGCCACGCCGGGCTGGAAACGATCATCGTGCTGGAAGGCACGCAGAGCGACGAGAACGGCGATTATGCCGCGGGCAGCGTGATCCTGAACCCGGTCGGAACCGAGCATTCGGTGTGGACAAAAGACGGCTGCGTCGTGCTCATCCAGTGGAACCTGCCGGTAGTCATTCTGGGCGAGGCCGAATGAGCGACATCCGCTTCGATATAGCGAGCTTGCACGCTGCCTATCAGGCCGGCGTCAGCATCGGCGAGATGATCGACGCGGTCCATGCGCGGCTTGCGGCGGCCGATGACCCGGGCATCTTCATCCATCTCGCGAGCAGGGCGGAGATGCTCGCCGAAGCGGAAAGGCTCGGCCCATTCGATCCGGTGGCAAAGCCGCTGTGGGGCGTGCCATTCGCGGTCAAGGACAACATCGATGTTGCCGGCATGCCGACGACGGCGGCTTGCGCGGAATATGCCTACTTGCCGGCGAAAGACGCCACCGTCGTCGCGCGGCTCAAGGCCGCCGGCGCACTGGTCGTCGGCAAGACCAATCTCGACCAGTTCGCCACCGGCCTGGTCGGCGTGCGCACGCCCTATCCAATCCCGAGGAATGCGATCGACCCGAAACTGGTGCCTGGCGGCTCATCGTGCGGCTCGGCCGTGGCGACGGCGCGTGGCATCGTCTCGTTCGCGCTCGGCACCGACACCGCCGGTTCGGGGCGCATTCCCGCCGGCCTCAACAACATCGTCGGGCTCAAGCCAAGCGTCGGCGCGCTATCAGCCGCCGGCGTCGTGCCGGCCTGCCGGACACTCGACTGCGTCTCGGTCTTCGCGCTCACCGTCGACGACGCTTACAGCGTGTTCGAGGTCGCGGCGGCAAGGGACGACGCCGATCCCTATTCGCGCGACCTCGGTGTCCAGGCCTTTGCCGCGCGCCCGCCGGTGCTGACTGTCGGCGTGCCGGCCAGGGCCGACTGGACCTTCTTCGGCGACCAGGCGATGCAGGCGGGTTTCGAGGCCGCTCTTGCCTCGCTGGAGACGCTGGGCTGCAGGCTGGTCGAAATCCCCTTCGGCGATTTCTACGCCACGGCCAATCTGCTTTACGAAGGCGCCTGGGTAGCCGAGCGTTACGCCGCGATCAGGGACTTCATGGATGCCAACGAGGCCGCCATGCATCCGGTGACGCGGCAGATCATCGGCGGTGCGCGAAAACTTTCCGCAGCGGACGCTTTTAAGGGGCTCTATGCCTTGCAAGGCTATAAGGCCAAGCTTGCGCCGGTCATCGCCTCGGTCGATCTTCTCTGTGTGCCGACCGCGCCGACGCATTACACGGTTGAAGCGGTGTTGGCTAACCCCATCGTCACCAACAGCCGGCTCGGCACCTACACCAATTTCGTCAACCTGCTCGACATGTGCGGCATCGCCGTGCCGAGCGGAACCCGCAGCGACGGTCTGCCGATGAGCGTCACCTTGCTTGCCGCGGCGGGCAAGGACCACCTGACGGCCTCGCTTGCTCGCGATATCCATGCGGCAAGCGGCCTTGCGCTGGGCGCTACAGGCTGGCCGCTGCCGCAGCGTGGCGATCCTCGCGTGGACGTGGACGAAGGCACGATCGAACTGGCCGTGGTCGGCGCGCATCTATCGGGGATGGCGCTGAACGGCCAGTTGCAGCAGCTCGGCGCGATTTTCGCCCGGGCTGCGAGAACGGCGCCGCTCTATCGGCTTTACGCGCTCGCCGGCCAGTCGGTGCCGCGGCCGGGGCTCGAGCGGATCTGCAATGGCAAGGGGGCAGCGATCGAGGTTGAAGTCTGGCGGCTGTCGCCGCAAGCCTTCGGCCGCTTTGTTGCCGCGATCCCGCCGCCGCTCGGCATCGGGACGCTTCTGCTCGACGACGGAACTTCGCCGAAAGGCTTCCTCGTCGAAAGTGCCGGCCTTACCAATGCAGAGGAGATTTCGCATTTCGGCGGCTGGCGCAATTTTATTTCGGCTCAGCTGCAGCGGAGCTGACGCTATCACTCGACCTTTTGCCGGAACTTCGAGTGGCAGCTCGAGCAATCCTGCAAGATGAGATGCAGGAGGTGCTCCGCCGGCAATTTGGCAGGATCGGCTTCCGCGAGCCCCGGCCGCTTGCCAAGCAGGCTGCCGCCGCCCATCGCCAGGCCGGAACCCATTCTCATGTCGTCGGTGATATGCGGTGGTGCCCGCTCGGCGTCGGAAGCCAGGGCGCCGGCCAGCGTTCCGATGTGGCGAGCCAGCCCTTCGAACTCCGCGCGGGCGGGGTCGATATCCGGCTTGGCGCCTGAAGGTGCACCCAACGTCGCACTGGGGAATTCGGCAATCAAGGCAGGGCCGGTGCGGGCGCGGATTGTCTCGGCCGCCGCCTTGAAAGCCGCGGCGTCATAGGCCTGCTTGCCGTCGAACATCCCGGCGATCGCCTTTGCCGCCGCGGCCATTTCCTTCATCGAGGCCTGGCGAGCCTCGATGACCGCATCACGGCTCGAATGGGCGGCAGCGAGCACGACAGAGACGCAGGCAAGCGACAGCACCGTTACAGCGGCTGCGAGCCTCACTGGGCCACGCCTTGTCCCGCCAACTCGTCGATGATCGGGCAATCCGGCCGCTCGTCACCGTGGCAGTGACTGACCAGATGGTGGAGCAAGCCGCGCAATCCGACCAGTTCGGCGATCTTCCTGTCGATCTCCACCAGTTTGGCTTTCGCGATCGCCTTCACGTCGGCGCTGTCACGTTCCCTGTCTTGGTACAGCGACAGCAGCTGGCGGCATTCGTCGACCGAAAACCCCAGGCTTCGCGAGCGCTGCAGGAACCGCAGCCGGTGAATATCGGCCGTCGAGTAATCGCGATAGCCATTGTCTGTCCGGGCCGGGTGCAAGAGCCCAATATCCTCATAGTAACGGATCGTCTTGGCCGGCAGGCCGGATTTCTCGGATGCGACGCCGATGTTCATGGTGGAAAATCTCCTTTGTGGGGGAAATAGACCTTCCAGTAGATGGAAGGTCAACATGATGTGGCGATTTTGGATGCCCGATGCAACCGCCCGTCGGCTCCAACCGTTTGCCTGCCAACAGCCATACTGAACCTTCGGGAAGAAATCAGCTTTCGAAAACGTTTATCGAACAGCGCTCAAAACCCGGCGTCCGACACCGGGTGCCGATGAGCAAGGACCCTCCGGCGGCACGCTACACCGTGCATACGCCGAGGAGACAGAATATGCCGGTCAAAGCGTATATCAACCGGATCGCGACGGCGGTGCCGGAGCACGAGGTCCATCAATTCTACCTGCGTTTCGCGGCCTCCATGCTCGCGGCCAATCGCCGGAGACTCTTCGAACGCATGGCCGATCTTGCCGGCATCGAGCACCGCTATTCCTGCTTTGCGCCGGCGTCCGACCCTGAAGGACCGTCTGCCGACCTGGCCGGGACCTTCATCCGGGGCGCCTTTCCCGGAACCGCCATGAGAATGGCTATGTTCGACGATGCCGCACCTGTTCTGGCGCAAAAGGGCATCGACGGATTGCAGCTTGGCGACGACGCTTCCCGCATCACCCATCTCATCGTCACCACCTGCACCGGTTTTTCGGCGCCGGGCATCGACCTCGAGCTGGTTGCGCGTTGCGGGCTGCCGGATACGGTTGAACGCACGATGATCGGCTTCATGGGTTGCTACGCGGCGATCAACGGTCTCAAGCTGGCGCACCACATCGTCCGCTCGGACCCGCAAGCCAAGGTCCTGCTGGTCAATATCGAACTCTGCACGATGCATCTGCGCCAAACCACCGAGTTGGAAAAGCTGCTGTCGTTCTGCCTCTGGGGCGATGGCTGTGCGGCCACGCTCGTCACCGCCGAGCCAGCCGGCATCGAGCTCGACAGCTTTCACTGTCTAGTGGCGAGGGAGCGGCGGGATCTGATGCGCTGGAATATTCGCGACCACGGCTTCGAAATGGTTCTTTCCGGCCAGGTGCCGGCGGCGATTCATGAAGCGTTGCGGAACAACCAGGCCGCCATCCTCGGCAGCCGGCCGACCGAGGCGATCGACCTATGGGCCGTGCACCCGGGTGGACGTTCGGTTCTCGACGCCGTCGAAAGGGCCTTGAAACTGGAACCCACCGCGCTGGAACCATCGCGCGAGGTGTTGCGCCGGTATGGGAACATGTCGTCTGCGACCGTCATGTTCGTGATGAAAGAGATGCTGAAGGCGCCACCCGGCCTGCTCGGCTGCGGCATGTCGTTCGGGCCGGGATTGACGGCCGAAACCATGCTCTTTCGAACGGTGTCATGAGCGGCCTGGAGCATCGGCAGCTTGCGCCGGAAATCCTCGACGGACTTGCGGCCGACGATCCGCGAGCGCTGACCGCGCGTCGCGACCTTCGGCGCATCAACATGCTGATGTTTCAGGTGCCGATCATGACGTCGTTGCTGAAGAGGTTTGTGCCAAAATCGCCACGCCGCATCCTGGAGATCGGCGCCGGCGATGGCTCCTTCATGCTCGCGGTGGCGCGGCGCATGGCCAGGCATTGGCCTGGGGTCGAACTGGTAATGCTCGACCGCGTCGACCTCGTCACTGCGCAATTGCGCGGTGATTTTGACAGGTTGGGATGGAAGGCCGAAGGCGTCACCGCCGATGTCTTCGACTGGGCAGAAAAGATCGAGGGCGCACGGTTCGACGCCGTCACCGTCAATCTGTTCCTGCATCACCTCGATGATGCACAGCTCATGCATCTGTTTTCGCTGATTAGGCCGAAAGCCCCGTTGCTCCTGGCGACAGAGCCGTTGCGGGCGAAACTGGCGCTGACCGCGACCCATCTTCTCCCGGCAATCGGCGCCAACGACGTCACACGGAACGACGCGGCGCAAAGCGTGCGTGCCGGCTTTCGCGGTAGCGAGCTTTCCGGCCTCTGGCTTGCGGCCAGCGGCAAGCCGGTCGAGGAGCGGCGCGCCGGCCTCTTCTCCCATATCTTCGTCGGCGCCAGTGCCGGCAGCGACTCATGACGCGATTGTCGACTCATGACGCGATCGTCATCGGTGCCGGCCCGGCGGGCACCTCCGTCGCGCTCACGCTGGCCCGGCGCGGATGGGCGGTGGCAATTGTGGAAAAGACCGAGTTCCCGCGCCGCAAGGTCTGCGGCGAATATATCTCGGCAAGCAATCTTGCGCTTCTCGACCGGCTGGAGATCGGCGACGCCTGGCGTGCCAATGCCGGCCCCGAAATCCGCCGCGTCGGCTTGTTTTCCGGCGAGACCTGCGTCGAGGCGGCAATGCCACGTGCAGGAGCTGGGCCACGTGCAAAAGATGGCTTCGGCCGGGCGCTCGGCCGGGACATTCTCGATTCCCTGCTTTTGCTGGCGGCACGCTCGGCGGGTGTCGAAATCTTTCAGCCCTGCCGCGCCGTCGCTATCGAGCGGGATGGCGAGATGCAAAGGGTGCGAATTCAAGCCGGGGACGAAACGGCGATGTTGCGTGCGCCGGTGATTGTCGCCGCACACGGCTCCTGGGACCCGGGACCACTGCCCAGCCAGCCCGCAAAGGCCAATCGCCCGTCGGACCTGCTCGGCTTCAAGGCGCATTTCACCGGGTCGTCGCTCGTGCCGGATTTAATGCCTCTGCTGGCCTTCCCCGGCGGCTATGGCGGCATGGTCTCGGCGGATCATGGCCGGTTGTCGATCTCGTGCTGCATCCGCCGCGATATGCTCGCGCGGTTACGCAAACAACATGGCCCCAAACACCGGAGCCATGTGTCGGCCGCCGATGCGGTCTCCCGCCATCTCGTGGACTCATGCCGGGGCGTGAGAGACGCCCTGGAACCGGCGCTTCTCGACGGTCCGTGGCTTGCCGCAGGTCCGATCCGGCCGGGAATTCGCTCCTGCTACGAAGGGGACATCTTCCGCGTCGGCAACGCAGCCGGAGAGTCTCATCCTGTCATCGCCGAGGGCATCTCGATGGCGCTGCAGTCCGGCTGGCTGCTGGCCTGCGAACTCGCATCCGCGCCAAGTGGCCGGGCAGGGCGCGAGGCCGCCGCCAGACGCTATGAGGCGGCCTGGAAAAGACTGTTCTCGACACGGGTCTACGCTGCCGCGGCCCTCGCCGGAATTGCCCTTCGCCCGGGCAGCGCTACCGTGATGGCGGCGATCGTCCGGAATTTCCCGCAGGCACTGACACTGGGCGCGCAACTGAGCGGCAAGACCAAGCCGGTTCCCGGCTTTGCCTGACGAGGGGTGGGGCGTCGTGCTGCCCTGGTCGCCTTACATGCCACGGCGGCAACCGGCGGCAACATGGGCCCTTCTGTTGGGAATTTGCTACCGTATGGTCGTAGGCGCCCTACGGGCTTCAGGTTCGCAGGTATTTGACCAGCGCTGCAATCGCGAGCAAGAGGGCGACGAACACCAGGACCCAGACGAGCGCCATGCCGCCCATCATCCACGTACCCATTGGACCATTCATCATTGCAATCACCTTTACGGTCAGTGAAGGCCCGCCTTCGTCGGTAAGCATCGGCGACTGCGAAGGCAATTAGCTCGCCGTGGAATTCGGTCAAGACGACCAGGAAACCGATCGGCCGCCCGTCGCCTTGTCCCGCTAACCGGAAGTGTCCTGTCCTTGCCGTCTCACATACCTCCGCCGCAGCCGTCCGAGAGATCCCAGACGTCGACGACCTGCTTGCCGGTGAAACCGTGCTCGCGGATCAGGAACTTCGCCAATCCGCCATACACTTTCCAGCGCCAGCATTGGCAGCAGCAAGGGCCTTTCTCGTTGGAATTAGCCATCGCATAGTCATAGGCCTGCTGCTCGTCGCCGGAGAGTTTCACATCGTAGTAGGGCATCATCTTCTGTGCGATGCCGGCCGGAATATCGTACGGATCGCTTGGAATCATCGCGATCTCGCGGTACCTGGCCAGGCCGCTCACCTGCTCGGCATAGCGCTTCGTCTCCATAGGGCTGCAGCACGAGCCCGTGATCCGCGACATCGCCGGCATGGTCGCAATCGACTTCGTGAACTTGGCCGAACACGTGCTGTTGCCGTTCTGGCTGAGATATTTGAAACGGCGCACCAGATCGGAATCCTCCGCGGCGATCGCCAAATCCGGCCCCTTGAGCAAGCCGACGACCGCAGCGACGCCAAAGGCGCTGCCCAGAACAACCGTCCGGCGGGTTGGATAGCATATCCGGCTCATTTGCTTTTCCTCGCCTGCTCGATCAGTTTCTTCATCGTTGCGAGGTCGGTCGCGCCGGGGAAAATCTGCTCGCCAACGACGAAGCTTGGCGTTCCGCTGATCTTCAGCGCCTGGGCCAGTTGCGTATTCCGGTCGATCGACGCCTGGATATCGGGCCGCTGCATGTCGGTCTTCAGTTTAGCCACGTCGAGCCCGACGTCGGCAGCCACCTTCAGCACGACCGCTTCGGTCACCCGCGTCTTCACCGCATACAAGGCCTTGTGGAATGCCATGTATTTGCCCTGGCGCATTGCGGCGAGAGCCGCCTTGGAAGCAAATACGGAATCCGTGCTGAGGATCGGGAATTCCTTGTAGACGATCTTGAGCTGCGGATCGTCGGCCACGGCTTGCGCCATGATCGGCGCAACCTGCCGGCAATAGGGGCAGTTGTAGTCAAAGAACTCGACCATGGTGACGTCGCCTTCGGCGTTGCCGCCGACTGGGCTCGCCGGGTCCCGGAAGATATCGTCGGCCTTCGCCACCAGGGCGGCTTTCGCCTCTTTTGCCGCAGCCTCGCGCTGGCGGGCATCGAGGCTCTGCAGCGCCTCCATGACGACCTCGGGATGCGCGAGGATATAGTCGTGGATGCGCTGGTCGAACTGGTCCTGGGACATCTCGACGGCGGCGATCGCCTGGTCGTGGAGACCGAGCGCGAGCCAGACCGTCGCACCGGCCAGGACGAAGGCACGGGCCATTTTGCCGATGGCTCCGGGCAATGGATTGGACTTGTGGATCACAGGGTTCTCCTTCCCTCTGTTTCGCCGGACCGCCGGCATGTGAATGGTGCCTCAGAATATGCCCTTGATCTTCGCCCACCATCCCGTTTCCGGCTCATGGTGCGGGCGCTCGACATTGTTGGTGAGCGCATTGACGAAGGTGACGAGATTGACCGCAGCGAAATTCAGGCCATGGAAATTCGCCCGCCAGCGGCCCTCCTTGTCGATCACATGGGTGACGGTGCCGTGCATCTGATAACCATCATCCGTCAGCGTGAACTTGTGGCCGAAGGCCTCCGCCAGTCTGCGGGTCGCATCTTCCGGCTGATCCGCCGTCGTGGTCAGGAACAGCCAATTGACGGGGTCGAGCCCGTGCGCCGGCCCGTATTTGCTGAGCACGTCCGGCGTGTCCCTGGCAGGGTCGGTGGTGATGGTCACAAAGGTGACCTGGCCCTTCATCGGCGTGCCGTTCACCATTTTCTGGACTTCGGCGATCTTCTCGGCGTGCAGGGGGCACACATCCGGGCACGATGTGTAGATGAAGTGGAGGACGACCACCTTGCCGCGCAGGTCTGCCGTTCGCACGACACGCCCATCGGCGGTGCGCAGCGTGAAATCAGGTGCCGGCTTGTCGATCGTCTGGAAATATTTCTCGTCGCCCTCAAGCATGGCGTCGATTTCGTCGAGTGAGTGGGCTTGGGCCTGATACGAAAAGCCCACGGCCAGCGCCGCAATGGCAATTACGCCCAGCAGCAAACACCTCCACTCGTTCAAAGCCGTTGCGACGCAGCGAGCCTTCAACCCGGACATATCTGTTCCTTTCTCACTCGGCGGCGATGCGGCTGCGGATGAAGTCGACCATGTCGGGCGCGTCCCATTCGGCCGGCCCAATCAGCCGGCCGATCTCCTTGCCATCGCGATTGATCAGCAGGGTTGCCGGAAGACCGACGGAGCCGATGGCGAACATGGCCTTGCCCGAGGCATCGATGTTGAGGGCGAGGTGCTTGATGCCGATCTCGGCAAAGAACTTCTTCACAATCTCAGGACCGGCACGGTCCATGGACAGCGCGACGACCTCGAAATCCGGACCGCCGAGTTTGGCCTGCAGCCGATCGAGCGTCGGCATCTCCTTGCGGCAGGGCGCGCACCATGTCGCCCAGACGTTGAGCAGCACGACCTTGCCGTGGAAATCCGCAAGCGTTTTCGGCTTGCCATTGCCGTCCTTGAAGCTGATTTCCGGCACGGGGACAGGCGCCTCGTGAACGACAAAGTTCTGCGGCGGCTCAGCGGCTGATACCGGCAGCGAAAATGCCAGCAGCATGCCAATCAGGACCATGGCCAGTTTGCTCACAACAGCCTCACTCGGTCGCGTAGACGGTGGGTGCCTTGCCGTCCTTGGTGAAGGCGTAGACGACAAAGGGGCCTTGCTTCTCACCACCCATGCCTGGAGCGCCCGTCGGCATGCCGGCCAGCGTTATGCCGGTGATGGCCGGGCGTTCGGTCAAAAGCTTCTTGACGATCTCGACCGGCACCAGGCCATCGACGACATAGCCGTCGACCATCAGCGTGTGGCAGCCTTCGAGGTCGGCCGGCACGCCGGCATCGCTGCTGATCTGAGAGAGATTGTTGACCGGCTTGATGTCGACCTTGAAGCCGTTGTGCTCGAGATAGTTGGCATAGGATTCGCAGCAGCTGCATTGCGGGTTCTTGTACATCACGGCGTTGATCGTGGCGGCGAAGGCGGGCAGCGGCGTTGCGATCAGCAGGGACAGTGCGGCTAGGCGGTAGGTCAGTTTCATTGCAGTTCTCCTTGGTTGGATAAAGCTTTCAGGTCACGCGGAACACTGTCATCAGGCCGGCCATCTGGTGATCGGCGACATGGCAGTGCAGCATCCAGTCACCGGGATTGTCGGCAACGAAGGCGCATTCGATCGTGTCCTTGGGGGCGAGCAGCACCGTGTCCTGCCATTGCCGGTGCGGTACCGGCGAGCCGTTGCGCGAAAGCACCGACAGGCTGAAGCCGTGGACGTGCATGGGATGCCACCAGGCGGTTTCGTTGCGGATGGTGAGACGGCAGGTGGCGCCGCGCGACAGCGTGAACTGCGGCGCCATTCCAGCGTGGCCGTCGCCGGTCATCGACATGCCGTTGATTGCCCAGGCGGCGCCGTTCATGCCGGGCATCGCCATGCCCATCATGCCGCCGACGCCGGCCAGCTTGCCGCCGCCCATCATGCCACCCTGCAGGACGATTTCATGCCGTTCGGCCTTGGCCAGGTCGGGGGCCGGCAGCGGATTGGCCGGCAGGCGAAGCGGCGCATCGAGAGGATGGTCGCGCAGCGCTCCGGCGTCATAGGCGAGCGTGGTCAGGGTGTAGGCGAGGCCATCGTAGTAATCGTCGATCACCGCATGCCGGCTGCCTGGGTCGCCCTGCAGGTCGAGTACGACATCAATGCGCATGGCGGGCGCAAGCACCAAGCGTCCGCCCTCCGGCTCATGCGGGTCGCAGGGCTGGCCGTCGATGGCGACGATGATCGGACGGTGGCCTTCGAAACGCAAAGCCATGATGCGAGCGAGTGACGCATTGGCCAGCCGCAACCTGACGCGCTCGCCGGCCTTCACGGTCAGGTCGGCCGGCGGTGCACCGTTGACGGTGACGACATTGCCGACACGGCCCGACATCGCCGCATCCATCATGTTGCCGAAGCCGGCAGCGATTTGCCCATCCTTGGTGAGCCGCCAGTCCTGCAGCAGCCATAGAAGCTCGCGGTCGACCGCGACCGGTTCGGCTTCCTCGACGATGAGTACGCCGGCCAGCCCGCGGCCGAGCTGCACGAGGCTGTCGGCATGCGGATGGTACCAGAAGGTGCCGGCATCGGGCGGGGTGAACTCGTACACGAAATTTTCGCCCGGCCTGATCGGCGGTTGGGTCAATCCCGGCACGCCATCCATGGCGTTTGCCAAGCGGATGCCATGCCAGTGAACCGTGGTGTCCTCGTCCAGTCCGTTCTCGACGATGATGCGAGCGGGCTGCCCCTGGCGCAAGCGCAGTGTCGGGCCTGGGACCGTGCCATCATAGGCCCATACCGGAGTGCGCGGACCATCGGGGCCGGTGAGCCGTGCCTGGCCTGGCGCCACCCTGATCCGGTGTTCGCCGGTAGCCAGCGCCAGTGCAGGGCGGATCGCTGCGGAGGCGGCAATGCTCGCCGCCGCAAACAGGAATTTGCGGCGCGTTATGAACGGACTTGAAACGGAATTCACCCTTGTGACCCTTGCGGTAACCGACGGCGAACATCGCGACATCGATTGCATTGCTGCCGCGCCCGTTGCGCAGTACGCGCAACCGGGCGATCAAACGCCGCCAATCAGCCGCGGAACGGCAGAAACGGCGTCAGACGAGAGCGCTGGGTCTTGGAGGGAATGGCTCGGGCAGTAGACTTCGCCCGTGCAGGAACGCGGCGGGAAGCGCCGGCGGCAGCTCGGGCCGCAGCAGTCCCGTCATGGGGAGAGCTTCCGGCAGCACCGCCAGAACCGGTGCGACGCAGGTCGGCGCACATTGCATCGATTTGTCATTGTCGGCCGAGTTCTTGAGGCACGCGTTGCAGTCGCCGCCCTTGGCATCGGCCATCTTGGCCATATCGGCGTCGGTGGTGCCGGTATCTGTGGCCATGATCATGCGGCTGTCGATCGCCATCCTCGCCGACATGACGGCAGCCTGAGCGGCGGACAGGCTGAACCCGGCGGTCACGAGGAACGCGAGCAGCATGACCAGGAGGCGTTTTGGCGACAGGCGTGCCATCATCCGCTCAGGTTGACTGCAAAGTGCGGCTTTTGCAAGCTCCGCATGCCGCGACATCGGCGCTGGTGCGAGTTCTGGTCCGGCAAATCAATGGTGAGGACCCTCCCATTGATCGTGGTCTGACAGCACCTCGATAACACGGCATTCGCAGACTTTCCCTTGCCGGCAGCCCTCAACCATCAGCTCCAGCTCAATCTTCAATGCGGTAAGGCTGCGTATTCGCTGGACGACCTCGGCCAGACGGGCTTGGGCGATGGCGTCGGCGGTTCCACATGGCTGATTGGGATTATCCTGCAACGTCAGCAGCGTCCTGATAGCCTCGATCTCGAACCCAAGCTCGCGCGCGTGTCTGATGAAGGCGAGCCGGCGCAAGTCGGCCGCTTCATAATGCCGGCGATTGGCTTCGCTGCGGGCAGGCGCTGGAAGCAAATCGATCTGCTCATAGTAGCGGATGGTTGGAACCTTCACGCCGCTGCGTCGGGCTGCTTCACCGATGGTCACACCTGCTGACATTTTTTCGCTTGCTCCTCTAGTCACTAGAGGATGTAGCGTCGCGATCGAAGACGCAAGAGGTTCACCATGGCTGCGACCAAACAACAGACCCGCTACCGCGTGGAAGGCATGGATTGCGCCAGCTGTGCCAGCAAAATCGATACCCTCGTGCGGCGGATGCCTGGTGTGCAGGATGTTAGCGTATCCGTTTCGGTAGGCACTCTGACGGTCATTCATACTCCCGAAAGCAATCTTGACGCGATCGCGAGGAAAGTCACCGGCCTCGGCTACGCTGTTGCTCCGCTGACCGCCAAGTCTGGAGCGCCGGCCTCCGATCAATTGGCCGACCATGACCACAGAACGCACAGTCACGACAAGAAATTAGCGGGATTGCATGGCAACAATGATGCGCCGATGTCGGGGCCATGGTGGAACAGCGCCAAGGGCCGCCTGACCATCGCCAGCGGCGTCGCACTGGCGGTGGCTTTCGCGGTTCATGACGCCTGGCCCGCGACCGGCCCATGGGCCTTCATCGCCGCCATGCTGCTCGGCCTGGTGCCGATCGCGCGCCGAGCGGTCATGGCCGCAGTCGCCGGCATTCCGTTCACAATCGAAATGCTGATGACCGTGGCGGCCGCCGGCGCCGTAATCATCGGCGCCGGCGAGGAAGCGGCGACGGTGGTCCTCCTGTTCCTAATCGGCGAATTACTGGAAGGGGTGGCCGCTGGGAAGGCACGTTCTAGCATCCAGGCGCTCACCACACTGGTTCCCAAGACGGCGCTAGTCGAAGTGGATGGGACGAGCCGCGAGGTGCCGGCCGAAAGTCTGTCCGTAGGGGACATCATTCTGGTGCGGCCCGGTGATCGGATTCCGGCTGATGGCGAGATCACCGAGGGTGACAGCGCCATTGATGAATCGCCTGTGTCGGGTGAAAGCGTCCCGGTTCGTAAAGTAGTTGGCGACACGGTTTTTGCCGGCACTATCAACGGCGACGGCGTGCTGCGCGTCAAGGTGACGGCGGCCGCCGCCGACAACACGATTGCACGGGTCGTCAAGCTGGTCGAGGAGGCGCAGGAAAGCAAGGCGCCCACCGAGCGCTTCATCGACCGTTTCTCGCGCTGGTACATGCCCGGCGTGGTCGCCGTCGCGGCGCTCGTGGCGATCACGCCACCGCTGCTCGTTGGCGGCGATTGGAACGAATGGATTTACAAAGGTCTGGCGCTGCTGCTCATCGGCTGTCCGTGCGCGCTGGTCATTTCTGTGCCGGCGGCAATTGCGGCGTCGCTTTCGGCGGGCGCCCGGCGCGGCCTGCTGATGAAGGGCGGCGCGGTGCTGGAAGGGCTCGGCACCATCACTGCCGTGGCGCTCGACAAGACCGGCACGCTGACGCTCGGCAAGCCGCAGGTCACCGACGTGGTTACAGTCGGCGCCAGTGAACGCGAGATCCTTTCCCTGGCGGCAGCGCTCGAGACCGGTTCCAGCCATCCGATGGCCCAGGCCATTCTGCAAAGGGCCAATGCTGACAAGGTTCCGGTGCCACCTGCTGTCGAGGCCAGGGCGATTGGCGGCAAGGGCGTCGTCGGTCGCGTCGGCGGCAAGAGCCTGTTTCTGGGCTCGCCGGCCGCTGCCGGCGAAAAGGCGCCGCTGCCAGCCGACCTGGCCGCACGCATCACGGCACTGAACGATGAAGGAAAATCGGTGTCGGTGCTGCTAATCGACGACGCTCTTGCCGGCTTCATCGCCATGCGCGACGAACCCCGGCCGGACGCGTTCGCCGGGCTGAAGGCGCTGACTGACGCTGGTATCAAAACAGTCATGTTGACCGGTGACAACAAGCGCACCGCCGCTGCCATCGGCAAGCAACTCGGCATCGAGGTGCTCGCCGGATTGTTGCCGGAAGACAAGCAGCGCATCGTTGTCGAGTTGAAGGGGCAGGGGCTCAGGGTCGCCAAGGTCGGAGATGGCATCAACGATGCGCCGGCACTTGCGGCGGCCGATCTCGGCATCGCCATGGGTGGCGGCACCGATGTGGCTCTTGAAACGGCTGACGCAGCGGTGCTGCATGGACGCGTCGGCGACGTCGCCGCCATGATCAGGCTGTCCCAAGCAACCATAGCAAACATCAAACAGAACATTACAATGGCATTGGGGCTGAAGGCGGTGTTCCTGGTGACGACGATCGCCGGTATCACCGGCCTGTGGCCGGCCATTCTCGCCGACACCGGGGCGACGGTCCTGGTGACAGCCAATGCCATGCGGCTGTTGCGCTGGAAGAGCAGCTGGTAAGAGCGTCAACGCCACCACATCAGGACAGGCCATGCAGCAAGCTATTACGTCGGACGGCCTTCGCCGGGTGGTGCTTGTCGTCGCGCTGCTGAACCTTGGTTATTTCGGCATCGAATTCGCCGTGGCGCTGGCGATCGGCTCGGTGTCGCTGTTCGCCGATAGCGTCGATTTTCTGGAAGATGCCTCGGTCAATCTCCTCATACTGCTCGCCATGGGATGGTCGCTGCGTGCCCGCTCGCGGGTCGGCATGGCGCTGGCGCTTATCCTTCTGGTGCCGGGCCTGGCGACGCTGTGGACCGCGTGGGAAAAGTTCAACATGCCGGTGCCGCCGCAGCCAACGGCCCTGACGCTGGCGGGGTTGGGCGCCTTGGCGGTCAACCTGTCATGCGCCTACATGCTGGCGCGCTACCGCCACCACAGCGGCAGTCTTACCAGGGCGGCATTCCTCTCGGCCCGCAACGACGCCGTCGCCAACATCGCGATCATACTGGCCGGGTCGGTGACGGCCTTCCTATGGCGCTCGGCATGGCCGGATCTGATCGTCGGCCTGGGAATCGCGGCACTGAATGCAGATGCGGCGCGCGAGGTCTGGGAGGCCGCTCGGGAAGAGCACCGGGCCATTTCGTGAATCCAAACGCTCAGCGCGCTGCCGGCTTGCGAATGCGGCGATGCAGGGGCGCCAATGCAGGGGCGCAGACCGGCCTGCAGTGATCCAGAAACTGCGTGATCTCTAATATAAACGCACACTTGCAAAGCGGACCGAGGGAGAAACCGCCACGAACATCATCAAAAAGGCCCGCGTCTCCGACGAGGACGCGGGCCGGCTTTCGTTGGCATGCGCTAGGCAGGTATCAAGACGGCGATACGGTGGATGCCGACCACCTTGCTCGTGTTGGCTGCCGCTTCGGTCTTACCCTTGGAGCAGGTATACATGTCACCTTCCTTGAGCTTGAATTCCTTGTCGGCTTTCTTGATCGTGAATTCACCGGCGGTAATGGTGCACACCATGTCGTTGTCCATTACCATTGCAGGAGCGGCTGCTCCCGGCTGAAAGACCACATCGACGATTGAGATGCTCTTGTAGGCGGGGATGTCGGAATTGCCGGTGCCGACCTCAACCACCCTGACGCCGGGGGCTATTTCCTTGCCTTCCTTCGGGCCGTATTTCTTGACCTTTGCAGCAGCCGCCAGCGTGAACAAAGGCGTTACCGCGGCCGCTGTCACGCCGAGCGCAATCGCAGATCTGCGATTTATGGTTTTCATCGCATCCTCCCATTATATTGGCCACGCACCAATGCGCATGGCCACAATATATTAGCACATTTGCAGTTAATTGCAGCACGGCGTTTGGGAGCTTCCGGGAGCGAACCGCCTCGCGGTCGAATGCGACCGAAACACAAACATTCCATGCTATGCTAACGAGCATCAAACGGGCGACGGGGGATAGCAATGTTGGAAACGGACAAGGTGTTCGCTGGCTCGATTCCGGAAAACTACGACCGCTATATGGTGCCGTTGATTTTCGAGCCGTTCGCCGCTGATCTTGCACAACGAGCAGCGTCCTTGTCGCCAAGCGCCGTTCTGGAAACCGCCGCGGGCACCGGGGTTGTCACCCGCGCATTGGCGCCAAAGCTGTCCCCCGATGCAAGCTATGTCGTAACCGACCTCAACCAGCCGATGCTCGACTACGCCGCTTCGCGGCAAGCTCCCGACGATCGCATCAAATGGCGTCAGGCTGATGCTCTGGCGCTACCGTTCGAAAATGCGGCCTTCGATCTCGTTTGTTGTCAGTTCGGCGCGATGTTCTTTCCCAACCGCTCATCTGCCTACCGCGAAGCCCGGCGAGTCCTGAAACCCGGAGGACATTTTCTATTCAGCGTATGGGATCGCATCGAAGAGAATGTATTCGCGGACGATGTGACGAATGCTCTGGCGAGGATTTTTCCGAACGATCCGCCGCGCTTTCTGGCACGCACGCCGCATGGCTACCACGATACGGCACTGATCCGTAGCGAGCTGGAGGACGCAGGGTTTTCCGGTGTGGTGATCGAGACGAGGGCCGAACAAAGCCGTGCCTCCTCGCCGCGCCTTCCAGCCGTTGCTTATTGCCAGGGCACTCTCCTTCGCAACGAAATCGAGGCCAGAGAGGCGGGAAAACTGGACGCTGCAACCGACTATGCCGCAGCCGCCATTGCAGACAGGCATGGCAGCGGCGAGGTTGCTGCCAAAATCCAGGCTCACATAGTGGTGGCTGTGGTCTAGGTGTTGGATATCCCGCTCCAGCACTTGGCGACATTCAGCTGCTGTGCGGCAAACATCTTGCCGCTGTCCCGAATTCTCAGACGTTAACCGTTCATTCGCCCGAGTGGCAGGTCGACAAATGCCAAGTCGATAATCGCCGGTTTGACCGATCGCCGGGGCTTGATGGCGGCGGCTGCCGGCCACGCGATTCTGGTCGGCCTGGCTTCACTTTGGCAGCCACGGCCGACTCCGCCCAGCAAGGTCTAGTCATTTCGCTTTCTTGACTCGGCCGACAAAAACGGGCAGCAAAGTCATCATTGGAGGGCAGTTTTGCCAACTATGCAGGTTTTGGAGGGCGTTTTCGGTGTGACCGTCGCCCAATCGGCGGTCGGTAGAGGGATTGGTTAACCAACTTTGTCCATCTTTTGAATCAATCGGCAACAGACGCGAAGTGTGCTGGGGGCACCAGGCGAACTGTGAATGTCACGGCTGCGAAATCCGCTAGCCGGCATCGGCCGATTGAGAGTGGTTGAATGGCGTTTGTAAGTGCGAAAACCCGGGGTGACAGTCCTGCAATTGGATTGACTTCGATGAGGCCCGGCCTGCGCTGGGTCGCGGTTCCGGCCGTCGGCGCAGCCATTGCTTTATGGTCGGTGGCGACCTTGGCCGGCCTCTATTCGATGGGCACCTCGCTCACCGCCGCTTCCAACGGTCTTCCGCAAAGCCTGCTCGCGCCGCGCACCATCGCGCTCGCCGATCCTCGCCGCAGCCTTGCAAAGGCGCAGGCCCCGACATGGGCCGCGGCAAACGCAGCGCTGTCGGCCCAGCTGCTGCAGCATGGGTGCGATGCGAACTGCCTGCGGTCGGCATCGAACTTCGTTCACCGGGGAAAATCGGCGCGTCTCAAGCGCAATACCGTGCCGCATATCGCCGACGCATCGCGGCATCCAAGCTTCGACGACGTGGTGGCCAAAGCCGCGCTGTCGCCGCAAAAGCTTGCCGCCGCCTTTGCCCGTGCCTCCTCCGGCTCACCCGTCATGCTCGCAAGCCTGCCGGCCGGCGCCCGGTTCGCCGAGCCGGTACGCATTCCCGACCCGAACGGCCCGGCATCGGTGCGCTTCGGGCCGGCGGTGGCGGAGATCGAACGTTCGTCGCGCCTGGCGCTGGCGTTGGCCAATACATTGCCGGAGCAGATGATCGACGTGCTCCCGGCAGCCGTCGCGGCAAGCGAGCCCGCAGTTTCACAAGAGCCGCAAGAACCTGAGGTCCAGTTGGCCTCGCTGCCGCCGCAAGACGACATGCCCGACAGCATTCCGCTGCCGACGCTGCGTCCGCGGGCGGTCATCGATCAGCCGGCCGAGGCGCCGCAGGCCCAAGCGCCGAAAGACCGGGCGCCCAAGGATCAGGCCTCAAAGGCCCAGGCAGCAAAAACGGAGCCGCCCCAGGCATCCAAGGCCCAGGCATCCAAGACCCAGGCAGCCAGGGCGAACAAGGTGCAGACGGCCGACGCTCCGCCGGCCGAGACGCAACCCGGCAGCCTGTCGCCTCGCAATTCGTCACAAGCGGCAGTGCCGGCGGTGTCGGGCAAGCCGGGCAAACGGTCGAAGACGCAGGGCGGCGACATGCTGGCCTATGCCAAGCCCGACATGCCTTCCGGCAGTCTCGGCGGGGCCTTCAGGAACCTGTTCACCACGCCCGGCATGGGCAGCGGCGTCGCCGTCTACGACATCTCGGCCAAGACTGTCTATATGCCCGACGGTTCGCGGCTGGAGGCACATTCGGGATACGGTTCGATGGTCGACCAGCCGCGCTACGTTCATAAGAAGAATGTCGGTCCGACGCCGCCCGACACCTACAATCTGACGCTGCGGGAATCGCGCTTCCACGGCGTCGAGGCACTGCGTCTCACCCCTACCAGCGGCAGCAACAAATATGGCCGCGACGGCCTGCTCGCCCACACCTACATGCTGCGCGGCGGCCGCGCCGAATCCAATGGCTGTGTCGTCTTCAAGGACTATGCCCGCTTCCTCGCCGCCTACAAGAAAGGCAAGATCAAGCGCCTCGTCGTGGTGCCGCGGCTGTCGAAGCCGCTGACACGCGTCGCCCAAGAGGGCCGCGGCGCTTAGACGGTTGCGGCGACGCACTACGAAAGCCGTTTTGTCGCGATCCTTCGCGCCCCCCTCTGTCCTGCCGGACATCTCCCCCACAAGGGGGAGATCGGACTTCGCGTTTGTCTGCCGTCATCCTGCAACGCTGGCGATTGGCGAAATCGCGGATAACAGCCAATCTCCCCACAAGTGGGGGAGATGTCCGGCAGGACAGAGGGGGGCGCTGTCCCGCCGGCATCGCTGGTTTTGCCGCGTGGACTTTCCCGCCCGATTTCCAACAGATTGTCAGCAGCCGGCCGCGAGACGGTTTTCATTCCCGGCCGAGGATATTATGACTGACCCGTGGGGGCGGCTCCAGCTTCAAACAATCAAGAGGACATCATGACAATACGCGCTGTCGTCTGGGGCGAGAATATTCATGAGCGGACCAACGAGGTGGTCGCGGGCATCTATCCCGAGGGCATGCATGCGACGATTGCCAATGCGCTGAAGCTTGACCCGGAGATTTCGGTGTCGTGGGCGACGCTGGAGCAGAAGGAGCATGGGCTGCCGGCCGACCGTCTGGCCGAGACCGATGTCTTGCTGTGGTGGGGGCACAAGGACCATGGCACCGTCGCCGACGAAGTGGTCGAGCGCGTGGCGCGCCGCGTCTGGGAGGGCATGGGGCTGATCGTTCTCCATTCCGGCCATTTCTCGAAGATTTTCAAGAAGCTGATGGGCACGCCCTGCACGCTGAAATGGCGCGAGGCGGGCGAGCGCGAACGGCTCTGGGTGACCAGTCCCAACCATCCGATTGCTGCCGGGATCGGCGAGTATTTCGAGCTCGAGAACGAGGAGATGTATGGCGAGCAGTTCGCCGTGCCGGAACCGCTCGAAACCGTCTTCATCTCCTGGTTCCAGGGCGGCGAAGTGTTCCGGTCGGGGCTGACCTATCGCCGCGGCGCCGGCAACATCTTCTATTTCAGGCCCGGCCACGAGACCTATCCGACCTATCACGACGCCAATGTCCAGAAGGTGCTGCGCAATGCGGTGAAATGGGCGCATAACCCGCAAGGCTCCAATCCGGCCATTCTCGATGCGCCGAACGTGCCGGTGGAAAAGGCGCTCGAGCCGATCGTCGAGCGCGGCGGAAAACTTCATTCCGCGGGCGAAGCCGGCTTTCGCTAGGCTACGATCCCGAACCGTTGGTTCGGGAAATCCATGATCAAACAAGAAGATAAAGCCCTGTCCTAAGGATAAAGAATCATGCGTCTGTTGATACTCGGTACCGGCTGGATGGCGGAGGAGCATGCCAGGCAGTTCGGCAAGATCGAGGGCGTCGAACTGATCGGCGCCGTCGATCTCGACCGTACGCGTGTCGACAAGTTTTCGGACATCTACGGTATCCCCAACCGGTTCGCGTCGCTGGACGAGGCGCTGGCATGGGGCAAGTTCGACGCGGTGGCGAACGTGACGCCCGATCGCATCCACCATCCGACCACCATGATGCTGATCGCGGCGGGCAAGCCGGTGCTGTGCGAGAAACCGCTGGCCGAAAATTACCAGAGGGCCAGTGAAATGGCCGATGCCGCCGAGCGGGCCGGCATCATCAACATGGTCAACCTGACCTATCGCAATGTCGCGCCGTTGCAGAGAGCGCGCGCCATGGTGCTGGCCGGCGAGATCGGCACGGTCAGGCATGTCGAGGCGTCCTATCTGCAGAGCTGGCTGGTGTCCAAGTTCTGGGGCGACTGGCGCACCGATCCGAAATGGCTGTGGCGGCTGTCGCGCGGCCACGGCTCCAATGGCGTGCTGGGCGACGTCGGCCTCCATATCCTCGATTTCGCCAGCTATGGCGCGGCGCTCGACATCGACCATGTGTTCTGCCGGCTGAGATCCTTCGACAAGGCGCCCGGCAACCGGATCGGCGAGTACGGGCTCGACGCCAATGACAGTTTCACCATGTCGCTGGATTTCAGCAATGGCGCCTTCGGCGTTGTCCATGCCAGCCGCTGGGCGACCGGCCATTTGAACGAACTCCGCCTGCGCATCTACGGCGACAAGGGCGGCATCGAAGTCGTGCACAATCTGACCGGCTCGGAGCTGAAAACCTGCATCGGCGAAGACGTCGAGAACGCCAAATGGCAGGTTCTGGATGCCGGAACGGTGGCGACCAACTACCGGCGCTTCGTTGATGCAGTGCGCAACGGCGTCCAGGCCGAACCGTCATTTCGCCACGCGGCCGAATTGCAGAAGGTCCTCGACCTCGCCGTCGTCTCGGATGAGAAGCGGGCCGAATTGAGCACGCACGCGGATGCGCAATAGGCCTGGGTTCCTCGCGGCGGGGCGAGGGAGAGGTGGCCGCAAAGCGGCCGGAGAGGGGTCTTTGGCAGCGAGGGCCTTCGCAAGAACGAAATGTCTTTGATGTCGGGACAAGGTCGCACGCAATGACATGGTCAGCGCAATTCCCCCTCTCCGTCTCGGCGACCCGAGTGGTTTGTGAAACTCGCTAGCCGCGAGCGAGACTGAACTAACTCGGAAGGTCAGTTGACTCTTCGCCGCAACGGCCCATCGTTGATTGTTGGCCTACCTTTCCGACCAACTTTTGAACAGGGAGGAAACAATGGAAGCCGTCAATCGTAGATCCACAATTGCACTCGGCCTTACACTGGCCGCAACGCCTCTGATCGCTTGGGGGACACCAGCAGCCGCCCAGACTTACGGCCCCGATGAGGGCAAGGAGGTCTCACCCGGCGTCAGAGTTGTAGCGCTTGGTGAGCGCAAGTCGGTCATACCAGCCTATGCAACGGTGAAGCTGCGCGATGTTGTCATTCAGCCCGGAGCGAAGACGACTGACAACATGATGAAGAACGACATGCTCTGCCACATGACTGAGGGAGAACTTTCGGTCGTTCACAACAAACAAAAGTTCACAGTCAAGAAGGGCGATGTTTGGGCCTGCGCTAATGGCGCTACGACAGAAGGCACCCAGAACACGAGCAGTGCGGTCGCGATCATGCGGGTCATCGATTTGATGCCCGCATAAGGGAAGCGGCTGGTGGAAGTGCGGCAATGGCCGCCCTAAGAGGAAGCCCGGCGCGCATCTGTCGTATTAGGGAACGTCCAGCGAAGGGCCGCTTTCCACCCATCTCGGGCCATCGGCGGCAGCCAACTGATTGAGTTTGAGCCCTAATGCCGCAGGATCTTGCTGAGAAAGGCGCGGCTGCGATCGGTCTTGGGGTTGGAGAAGAACTCGTCCGGCGTGCCGCTTTCGACGATGGCGCCGGCGTCCATGAACACGACGCGCTGGGCGACCTTGCGCGCAAAGCCCATCTCGTGCGTCACCACCATCATGGTCATGCCTTCCTCGGCCACCGCGACCATGACGTCGAGGACTTCCGAGATCATCTCGGGATCGAGCGCCGAGGTCGGCTCGTCGAACAGCATGATCTTGGGGCGCATGCCGAGGCAGCGCGCGATCGCCACGCGCTGCTGTTGGCCGCCTGAGAGTTGCGCCGGATAGGCATCGACCTTGTCGGCGAGGCCGACCTTGGCGAGCAGCTCGCGCCCGGCCTTTTCGGCCTCGGTGCGTGGGATCTTGCGGACATGGATCGGCGCCAGCGTGACGTTCTCGAGCGCCGTCTTGTGCGGGTAGAGGTTGAACGACTGGAAGACGAAGCCGATCTCGGTGCGCAGCCGTGTCATGTTGGTGGCGGGGTCGCCGAGGCGCTGGCCGTCGACCATAAGGTCGCCGTCGCGGATCGTCTCCAGCCCGTTGATGCAGCGGATCAGGGTGCTCTTGCCCGAACCGCTCGGGCCGCAGACGACGACCACTTCGCGCGGCTCGACGCTCAGCGTGATATCCCTGAGCACGTTGAGCTGGCCGAACCATTTGTTGACGCCGCGAAATTCGATCATGCCGGTTTTGGTCATATTGCCGGACCCTTGGGGTTCGATGTCACAACTGCACCTCGCCATGCGCCGCGCCCATGCGTTGCTCCAGCCGGCGGGCCAGCATGATCAGGGGGTAGCAGACGATGAAATAGCCGAGGCCGACGAGGAAGAAGACCAGCAGGCCGTTCGGCACACGCTGCACCACCAGCCAGCCGACGCGGGTGAGGTCGGTGAGCCCGATCGCCGAGACCACCGAGGAATCCTTGATCAGCAGCACATATTGCCCGACCAGCGGCGGCAGCACGATGCGCATCGCCTGCGGCAGCACCACCTGGCGCATGCGCTGCCAGCGCGACAGGCCCGACGCCAGCGCCGCCTCGACCTGGCCATGCGGCACCGAGCGGATGCCGGCGACGACGATCTCGCAGATGAAGCAGGCGGCCAGATTGGTCAGCGCGATAATGCCGGCGGTGAAGGCGTCGAGCTCGATGCCGAGCTCCGGCAGGATGAAGAAGATCAGGAAGATCTGCACCAGGAACGGCGTACCGCGGATCAGGTCGACCCAGGCGCCGATCGCGCCGCTGATCAGCCGGTTGCCGCCGGTGCGCAGGATGCCGAGGCCGAAGCCGAGCAGCGTGCCTAGCACCAGGCTGATCAGCGACAGCACCACGGTCATGCCGAGGCCGCGCAGCGCGAGGGGATAGCTGCCGGCGATGCTTTGCAGCTGCTGCCAGATCATGTCCGTGCCCCCGCCAGGCCGAGCCAGCGCCCGGAGAGCGCCGCCAGCCCCTTCAGCCCGTAATAGAGCAGCAGGTAGAAGGCGGCGATGGTGATGAAACCTTCGGCCGGCATGAAGCGGTCGGAGGCGAGCAATTGTCCGGCGCGCGTCAGTTCGGCGACCGAGATCAGCGACAACAGCGCGGAATCCTTGACCAGCACGATCGCCTGGCCGAGCAGCGGCGGGATCGTCACCTTGAACGCCTGCGGCAGGATGACTAGGCGCATGCGCTGGACATAGGTCATGCCCGAAGCGACGCCGGCCTCGACCTGGCCGCGCGGGATCGACAGGATGCCGGCGCGGATGATCTCGGCGACATAGGCGCCGCTGTTCAGCGACAGGGCCAGGATGCCGACGACGAACTCGGGCAGGACGAAGCCGAGCCGCGGCAGGCCGAAATAGAGGAAATAAAGCTGCGCCAGCAGCGGCGTGGCGCGCACCGCGTCGATATAGGCCTTGGCCGGGACGCGGAACAGCCGGCCGCGCTGCAGGTTCATTGCGGCGAGCACGATGCCGACGGCGAGCGCGCCGGCAAAGGAGAGGACAGACAGCCACACCGTCGTGACGAGGCCCTGCCCGAACAGGGGCAGATATTCGACGATGGTGCGGAAGCTGAAGTTTTCGAGCATGGGTGGGGCGGTGAATGGTGAATGGTGAATGGTGAGTAGTGAGTAGCGAATAGCGAATAGCGAATAGCGAATAGCGCTTACTGATCCCTACTCACTATTCACTATTCACTATTCACTATTCACTATTCCCTCTACTCAGTGATCCTTCTTCCAGGCGTCGGAATTGACCCAGTAGTCGAGGTTCTTCTGCAGGCGGCCGTCTAGGCTGACCTGGTCGAGGAACAGGTTCATCCAGGTCAGCAGGTCCTGCTCGTCATAGCGCGTGGCGAAGGCCAGCGGCTCCTTCGACAGCATGTCCGGCATGATGATGAAGCTGCCGGCCGGATAAGCGGTCGACTGGCCCTTGACCGCCGAGACGTCGTTGACGCCGCAATCGGCCTGGCCGTTGTTGACTGCGTCGAGCAGCAGCGGGCCGCCGCCCTTGTAGCTCTTGATGTCGGCATCGGGGAAGGCGGCCTTGGCTTCCTTCTCGCCGGTGGCGCCGAGCAGCACCGCGATCTTGGTGCCCTTGGCCTTGCAGTCCTCGGTGGATTTGAAGGCGGTCCCAGCCTTGGTGAAGACGGTGCTGCCCGTGTACATGTAAGGCTTGGTGAAGGCGACCTTCATGCCACGCGCCAGTGTCGGCGTCATGTCGGCGACCAGAAGATCGGCCTTGCCCGACAGCAGCGCCGGGATCAGGCCATCCCAGTCGAAGTCGAGGAAGGTGATCTTGACGCCCATTTCCTTGGCCATCAGTTCGGCGAGTTCGACCGAACTGCCGGTGCGCTCGCCGGCGGCGCCGACCAGCGAGAAGGGCGGTCCTTGCGTCTGCACCGCAACGCGCAACTCGCCGCGCTTGGTGATCTCGTCGAGGGTTCCGGCACTGGCGGCGGCGGTGAGGCCGGCGAGCGCAAGTCCGGCGATGAAAAGCTTGGCAATCTTCATTTGGGCATTCCTCCTTGTTGTCGTTTGTTGTTCCACTTGTTGTTTCACCCCATCGAGGTGCTTTTTGAGCGGCAGCGCCGTTGCCGGCGGCGACCACCGTTCGAAAATCCTTCAGTCCCAGCTCACCGTTTCGGCGACCTTGATGCCGCGCCTTGCCAGTTCATCGAGGAAGCGGCCATCGGGCACATGCAGCAGCGGATTGAGCAGGCCGGGCGCGGCGATCTCGCGCCGTGCCAGCATCTGCGCCACGATGCTGGCGGGATAGCCGACGCCGAGGCTCATGCCGAACAGGCCGGAGGCGAGGTCGCGTTCGATGACCAGCTCCGAGGTCACCGTCTTGCGGCGGCCGCCTTCGCTGCCGACAAAGACGTTGCGCATGACGCAAAGGTCCTTCTCATCGGCGCCATATTGCAGTTGCGGGCCAAGCAGCCGGCCGAGAAATTCGCGTGGGCTGACGCCGGTGCCGGGCACCTTGTCCTCGGACAGGAAGCCGAGCTGCTTCAGCGGCGCCCAGAACGCCGACCAGCCCGGCCAGCGCAGCGAATAGCGGCCGGAGCGCTGCAGCCCCTTGGCGGCGGCGAGCATGCCGGCATAATGCGGCGCGTCGCCATTGGGGAAGGCTTCCAGCCTGCCCAGCCCGGCGATCTCGATGTCGTGGATGAAACGATTGTCGTGCTGGCGGGCGGCCGGCACATCGACCCGTTTGCCGTCCTCGACCAGCACGCTGTCGCGGTTCTGGCTGACCAGAACCATGTCGAAATTCCAGCTCACCTTGTAGCGCAGCGGCTCGACCACCGCCTTCGGCTCGGGAATGCCGCCGCAGTAGGAATCGATCGCGGTGATGGTGTCGAACTGGCTTGCGGCGCGCGCGTAGAGCACAAGGTCGATGCCGGGGTCGAGCCCGCATTCGGTCACGATCGACACGCCAGCCTTTTCGGCCTCTAGCGCCAGATCGGCGATGGTCTTGCCGTAATTGGTGGTGACCAGCGGCGTGCGCGTCGCGATCGCCGCCTGCACCGCCTCGCGCATCAGCGGCTGCGGCAACAGGTCGATGACCGCGTCGATGTCCTTCATCACATCGGCCAGCACCGGACCGATCGCGCCCTCCGGCACGACAAAACGCACCCGGGCAAGGTCGGTAAGGCCGCCAAGCCGCGCAGCGCCGTCGGTTGCAGTGTCGACGCAGACCACTTGCTCGACGCCGTCGCTGGCAACGAGGTCAGCGATCGCCGCCCGGCCTTGCAGGCCGAGGCCGCCGAGAACCGCGATCTTCATGCCATTTCCTTCCGCGTATCGTCCGACCAGCAGCCTTCCGGCAGGCTGACCCATTTGTTGCAGGACGCCATGACGACGAAGGTCTCGCTGCGCACGACTTCGCCCGGCTCGCCGGCGCCGGGGATCAGCTCGCTGGTGACGCGGTAGAGATCGGCGACATCGCCGGCCACGGTTACGTCGACGATGATGTCGAAGCGCCCGGTGACGACGGCGGCCGAATTCACGAAAGGCAATTCCGAGATGCGCTGCGCCAGTTCTCGCGCCCGGCCGCGCCCTTGCGCGTTGATACCGACGATCGCCGAGATCAGCTCGGGGCGTTCGGTCAGGTTGAGCAGCCCGACGATCTTGAGCAGGTTGCGGTCGAGCAGATTGCGCAGCCGCATGCGCACCGTCGGCACCGAGATCGCCATCTTCTCGGCAAGGCGGTTGACGCCAAGCTGCGCATCCTGCGACAGCAGCTTGACCAGTCGCCGGTCGGTCTGATCGAGATGTTCCCGCAAACGCTCACGCTTTCATAAAGGGAAAGAAACGATTGGATTTTCTTTCGAATATGAAAATACCTTATGAGAGATTTTTAACAACGGCAAGAGCCATGTCATCCGCCATGGTTCTGTGCCTGTCGGCAGTTTCGTCGCAGGCGCCACATTTTGTTCTTGCTTTGTGCCGGCAGCTATGCTACTAATTTGGGTATGGTGCCAATTGGCTCCAACGACCCGTCCGCCCGAGGCGGGTTTTTTGTTTCCGGATCTTTTGAAGGTTCAGCGCCGCCGGTTTAAGGTTGGCGGGACAGCGTCGTTCTGCGGGGCGCAGCCGCAATTCATGCCTTCACCTGACGGGCGGAAAGGCTCATCCGCGAAATGGCCAAAAGCGGCTTTTCAACAAAACCGTAGCTGGCCAGGGAGACGGCAATGCAGGCTGCGACAATAACCATGCCTGCAAGCCATGGTGATACGCTGACGCTTGCAACGACAGGAGCGGTCGCAAGCAGCACGATAGGATGGGTCAGATAGAGAGAGTAGGAAGCATCACCCAACCTTGCCAGCACGCGAGGAGCAAAAAGCCGGAAGTAGCTTTCCAGGCTGATGCAACCCGCGACAAGGATCAACGCCGGGATTCCCTGAGCGAGGGTTCGCGGCAAGTTGAAGCCAAGTACCATCACCAGCATGGACACGATGGCGAACACGATTGCCGAGACACCCGGGACGGCAGGCAAACGCGCCAGTCTGCCGACCAGGTGGCCGAGAGCCATGCCGGCAAGGAACTCAAACAGGATTGGCGTGGTATAGAAAAACAGCACAGTGTCGGCGGCGGGTTTGAAGATGATGCGCGCCGCCACGGCGATTGCAAAGACAACGCCGACCGCGGCCATTTGCGTCAACCTGCCAAAACGCATAGTCGCCGCGAACAGAATGTAAAACAGGATTTCTAGATTGAGCGTCCAACCCACCCCAAGCACCGGTTGGACATAGCCTGTGACCGTATCGAGATAGGGTATGAAAAGCAGGCTATTGCTGATCTGCTCAAGAGACACTGCACGACCGGCAAACAACCAAAGTGCGGCGACCATGAGGAAGGTCATGACCCAATAGAACGGAACGACGCGCGTGAACCTCTGCATCAAAAAAGCACGGTGATCGCGACGTCTGTTCTCCGTCGAGAGAACCATGACAAAACCACTGATGACGAAAAACAGATCGACGCCACTGTTTAGAACGGGAATACGCAGATCGAGCATGCCCAGTGCGGCCGGAAGATGATAGATAACAACCATGAGGGCTGCTAGCCCGCGCAGGACCTGTATCGATGTATATTGTTGAACCCGACGCGGCGCAGCGCGATCATTCTCTGGGATGATGTTCATCAAAAAATGGTCCCCGGTGCGGGGGAGCATTAACACATGCGATCGTTGATGTGCTGATTAATTGCTGGTTTCATTAATACATAAAGTTTTATATAAGTTTTACTGACGTTAGCGTGCCGCCACACTTGAGTTCGCCGACTTTGGCCTGCCTCGTTGCCAAAATTTGGCATCTTCCTGTGAAGAGGAGAAGATTGGCCGTTTCCCCGCGCTAACGACGGGTCTCGAAGATAGCGACGGCTGCCGCTGTCAGCGCGGCGTTACCGGATGCTACCGTTCCATCAGGAAGCTCCTTGCCGTCTTCCAGTCCGACACGCGTCGACCAGCCACGCACCGCCGCCCGGTGCACGAAAGGCCAGACCGTGGCGTCGGCGCCGTGCAGCAGGATCGCCCGGCGCATCCCGGCGCCGTCGAGCACGGCGGCGATATCATCGCTGATCTCCAGTGCAGCGTCCGGCTCCTGCTCGGAGATTTCGATCAGGATGCGCAGCACGCGGTTGCCATGGTCGAGGCTCACCAGAAGCTCGGCATCGGCGACCGAGGCGAGCCCGGCCTCGATGCCAATGCCGCGCTGGCGCAGACGCTCCATCACGGCGGGCGCGGCGTCTTCGCTGAGATTGACCGAGGCATAGTCGGGCAGCTCGCTCCAGCCGGCGATCGCGGCCAGCGTCCGCTCGTCGTCATTTTCGATCCAGGCGCCGGTCGACACGCCGATCAGCGTTCCAGGGCAGGCGCGACGAAGCGCTAGCACAGTCTGGTCCATCGTCACCGGCGCAAGACTTTCGCGGCCGTCCAGCCCGCGGGCATGAACATGCAGTTCGGCGGCACCGGCGGCGACGCAGGTCGCACCGTTGCGCGCCATGGCTTCGGGATCAAGCGGCAGTCGCGGGTGGAAATCGGCGCTGCGCGCACCATTGATGCAGGTCTGGACGATCATGCTAGGGGCAGTCCGGTTGCGGTTGCTGCCAGTCTAGCGCGGGGCGGCGGAGACTGGAATCGGCAGTGGCGAAGGCTCATGACGGATGGCCGGCCTGGATCAGTCGGGCAGGGTGCGTCTCTATCGCCTTGTTCGCCAACGATCTTCTCGGCAAAAGAGACGGTCGTTTGCAGAGTTATGGCGGCACGCCCAGATCGTGCAGCGCACTCATGGCGGCTCGGTATTCGACAAAATCCCTGGGACAATCGCTAGCGGCGAGCCGGTAAAGCCGTAAGGCTTCCTCGCTATGCCCCTGGAGCCGGCTAAGCTCGGCCGTGTAGAAATTCGTTTCGCAGACTTGTCCGGTTCTCTGGGCCAGGCCCACAGCACCAGCATCCGAAAGCGCTTCGGCGGGCGTCTTTTCACCCAGCAGCATGCTGACCAGCGGTGCCGGCCACTTCGTCATGTCGAGCTTGCTTTTCGCTTCCTTCAAATGGCTCGCCGCGCCGTTGCGCCGCGCGGCAATATCAAGCCAGATGGCAAAATAGGCATTGTCGGGCGTGAGAGCGGCCGCCTGTTCGAAATCCGCCTGCGCGTTCGCCATCGCGCCGGAATAGAGATACAGGATGCCCCGGCCGGCATAGGTAGGGGCGTCTTTCGGATCGAGGTTGATTGCTTTGCCATAGTCGGCGATAGCGCGGTCGTATTGGTCCTTTGCCGTCCAGGCGATGCCTCGGTTTTGGTAGCTCTTGACAAGTCTCGGATCGAGGCTGACGGCGCGGTCGTAGTCGGCGATGGCAAGGTCGTATTCGCCTTTCCTGCTCCAGGCGAAACCTCGGTCGTTGTAGGCGATCGCCTTTGTCGGGTCGAGCGTGACGGTCCGGCTGTAGTCGGCGATCGCCCGGTCGTTGTCGCCTTTTTCCAGCCATGCCTCGCCGCGCCTGTAGTAGGCGAGCGTCAGTTTCGGATCGAGGCTGATCGCCTTATCGAAATCGGCGATAGCCTTCTCGGCATCACCCTTGGCAACCCACGTTATGCCCCGGTTGAAAAATGCAGAAGGATCTTTTGGATCGAGGCCGATGGCCTTGTCGAAATCGGCAATGGCGCCGTCATTGTCGCTCCTTCCCGCACGCGCGATTCCACGATTGGAATAGGAAAAGGTATTTTTCGCGTTGAGGCCGATCGCCTGGTCGTAGTCGGCGATGGCACGGTCGAACTCGCCCTTTGCCGCCCACACCAGTCCTCGGTTGTTGTAGGCATCGATGTTCCCGGGGTCGGAGCTGATCGCCTGGTCGTAATCGGCCATGGCACGGTCATTGTCCCCCTTGGCGAACCAGGCTATGCCCCGATTGTAATAGGCGCTTGAGTATTTTGGATCGAGGTTGATGGCTTGTCCGTAATCTTCGAAGGCGCGGTTGACGTCGCCTTTGCGCGCCCAGGCCATCCCCCGGTTGTTGAAAGTCTCGGCACACTTCGGATCGAGATCGATCGCTATGTTGTAGTCGGCGATGGCGCGGTCATTGTCGCCTTTCTTGAACCACACGAAACCCCGAGCGCTGAAAGCATAGGTATCTTTCGGGTCAAGACTGATCGCCTTGTCGAGATTGGCCATCGCCTCGTCGAAATCGCCCCTGTCGGTATCTATCATGCCCCGATGCAGATAGGCGTCGGTCCGACCCGGGTCGATGGTGATCGCCTGGTTGAGGTCGGCCAGCGCACGGTCCCTATCGCCCCTGTCCGCCAGGGCTGCACCTCGATTGGCGTATGCGGCGGCGTATTTCGGATCGAGGCGGATCGCCTCGTCAAAATCAGCGATGGCCTTGTCGGCCTCGCCCTTTCGCCACAAGGACATGCCACGGTTGTTGAAGGGCATCGCGCCTTTCGGATCGAGACCGATGGCCCGGTTGGAGTCCTCAATGGCGTGATCGTCCTCCCCCTTCCTGGACCAGGCCTCGCTACGGTTGACGTAGATTTTCGGATTTGTCGGATCGAGCCTGATCGCCTGGGCGTAATCGGCAATGGCACTGTCCGCATCGCCCCTTGCAAGCGAGGCGATGCCTCTGTTGAAATAGGCATTGCCAAGGTTCGGATCGAAGGTGATCGCCTGGCTGTAATCGGCGATGGCACGATCGATGTCGCCCTTGTTTGCTCGGGCCAGACCCCGGTTTGAATAGGAGATGGCGTGTTTCGGATCGAGTCTGATCGCCTGGTCGTAGTCGGCGATGGCGCGGTCGAAATCGCCCTTCGCCGACCATGCTATTCCCCGGTTGTTGTAGGCGTCGACATATTTCGGATCGAGCGCGATGGCCTGACCATAGTCGGCGATGCCGCCATCGGCGTCACCTGCGTCGGATCGGGCCGCACCTCGCGCGTAGTATGCGACGGCGAGTTTTGGATCGATGCCAATCGCCTTGCCATAATCGGCTATGGCGCGGTCATGGTCCCCCTGGTTGGCCCAAGTGACGCCTCTGCTGTAATAGGCTGGTGCAAATGTCGGATCGAGGCTGATGGACATGTCGAAGTCGGCCAGCGCCTGGTCATGGTCGCCCTTGTTCGACCAGGCGAGGCCCCTGTTGTAGTAGACGCTAGCATCCTTCGGATCGATCGCGACGACCTTATCGTAGTCGGTGATGGCGCCGTTAAAATCGCCGTCCGTCAGCCGGGCGTTGCCGCGCCGGTAGTAGGCATGCGCGTTTTTCGGATCGAGGCTGATTACCTTGTCATAGTCGGCCAGCGCGCGCTCCTCTTCGCCCTTGCTGGTCAACGCATCGGCGCGGCCATTCAGGGAACCGACGTCATTCGGGTTGAGCCTGATGGCCTGATCGAAGTCGACTATCGCGCGATCGTCGTCGCCTTTGCGTGACCATATCAGCCCGCGATTGTGGTAATTTCTGCCGTCTCCGGGATTGAGGCTGATTGCCCTGTCATAGTCGGCCAAAGCCCGGTCGTTCTCGCCCTTGAAGGTCCAGGCGACGCCGCGGTTGTAGTAGGCATCGCCATATTTCGGATCCAGGCTGATCGCCTTGTCCAGATCGGCGATGCCCTTGTCGTAGTCGCCCTTGAAGACCCAGCTGATGCCCCGGTTATAGTAGCCGCTGGCGACGGTCGGGGCGATGCCGATGAACGCGCTGTAGTCGGCAATGGCGCGGTCATAGTCGCCTCGTTCCGTTAGGGTATTGCCGCGCTTGAAATAGGCAATACCACGGTTTTCGACGGGCTCTGTCGCATCCTCGATCATGCGCGTGCAGGCGGCGATCCGCGTGCTTGCCTCGACCTCGTCATCGCTGACGCAGTCGCTGCTGGCAGCCAGCGCCGGAAGCCCCGTGACAAGCAGGAGGATGAGACCAGCCAGCGTGCGCCAGAAAAACCTGTGCCGTTCTCTAACCGGTCCGGTCAATTCGCTCCTCGGCCATCAAAAGTCTCGGAAGTTGTCTTCACGGAACCGCGCCCAACTCGTGCAGAGCGGCCTTGGCCGCAGCGTATTCGTAATAGTCCCCAGGGCAATCGTTGGCGGCGACCCGGTAGAGCCGCAAGGCTTCGTCGTCATGGCGTTGCAGCCGATCAAGTTCGGCGATGAACAGGTTCGCCTCGCACGAATTGCCACGCTTCTTGGCTGGGTCGGCGTCGTCGGCAGCCGCCGATACCTCGGCCGGCGTCAATTCTCCAAGCAGCATGCGAACCGCTGGCGCCGGCCATTTGGTCATATCGAGCTTTTCTGTCGCTTCCTGCAGGTGGCCCACCGCACCGTTGCGCCGCTCGGTCACCTCCAGCCAGATCGCAAAATAGGCATCGTCGGGCTTGAGCGTGGCCGCGTGTTCGAAATCGGCTTGCGCCTTGGCCAGCGCGCTCGAATAGAAGGAGAGAATGCCGCGGCCAAAATAGGCATAGGCATATTTCGGATCGAGGCTGATTGCCCGATCGTAGTCGGCGGTCGCGCGGGCGTAGTCGCCCTTTGCCGACCAGACAACACCCCGGCCATTGTAAGCACGGGCGTCTTTCGGATCGAGGCTGATCGCCTTGTCGTAGTCGGCAAGGGCGCGGTCATCGTCGCCCTTCTTGTGCCAGATACGGCCTCGGTACCTGAAGGCTTTGGCATGTACTGGATCGAGCATAATCGCCTGGCTGTAGTCGGCGATGGCACGGTCATCGTCGCCCTTGTGTGCCCAGGCATTGCCTCTGTTGTCGTAGGCAGTTGGGTCTTTAGGATCGAGCGTGATCGCCTGGCTGAAGTCGGCGATGGCGCCGTCATAGTCGCCCTTGTCAGACCAGACGAGGCCCCGGTTGTACCAGGCATCAACGTTTTTTGGGTCGAGGCTGATTGCCTGTGTGTAGTCGGCGACAGCGCGGTCGTCGTCACCCTTCTTCTTCCAGGCAATGCCACGGTTGTTGTAAGCGGTGGCGTCCTGGGAATCGAGGCCGATCGCTTGGTCATAATCCGCGATGGCGCGGTCGTAATCGCCCTTGTGTTTCCAGGCAACGCCTCGATTGTTGTAAGCACTAGCGTCCTGAGGATTGAGGCCGATCGCTTGGTCATAATCCGCGATGGCGCGGTCGTAGTCGCCCTTGCGTGCCCAGGCCAGGCCTCTGTTGTAGTAGGTGCTGGCCTCTTTCAGACCTAGGCCGATTGCCTGATCGTAGTCGGCAATGGCACGGTCATTGTCGCCCTTGCGTGCCCAAGCGATGCCACGATCTCCATACGTGTCGGCATGTTTCGGGTCGAGGCTGATCGCACGATCATAGTCTGCAATGGCGCGGTCATAGTCGCCTTTTAGTACCCAGACAGCACCACGATTGCTGTAGGCTTTGGCGTCTTTCGCATTCAGTCTGATCGCCTGTTCGTAGTCGGCGATGGCTCGGTCGTATTCGCCCTTCTGTTTCCAGGCAACACCACGGTTGTTGTAGGCCCCCGCATTTTTAGGATCGAGGCCGATTGCCTGGTCGTAGTCGGCGATGGCACGATCGTAGTTGCCCTTGTCTGCCCAGGCGTTGCCCCGGTTGCTGTGGGCATCGGAATGCTTCGGATCGAGGCTGATGGCCTGATCATAGTCTGCAATGGCGCGGTCGTAGTCGCCCTTGTGCTCCCAGGCGACACCTCGGCTGTTGTACGCCTCGGGGTTTGTCGGGTCGAGGCTGATCACCTGGCCAAAATCGGCGATGGCGCGATCATTCTCGCCCTCTTCGACCATTGTGGCGCCTCTGACATAGTAAGCGCCGGCGAATTTCGAATCGAGGTCGATCGCCTGGCCCAAATCTGCGATCGCACGGTCGTAGTCGCCTTGTGACGCCCGTGCCTCGCCGCGCTTGTAGTAGGCAGTCGCGCGGTTGGCCACAGGCTCCGTGGGATCCTCGATCATGCGCGTACAAGCGGGAATCCGCACCGCCGGATCGACCTCATCGTCGCTGACGCAGTCGCTGCTGGCGGACAAGGCCGGGAGCATCGAGACCAGCATGACGACGAGGCAAACGAGGAATTGCCGGACTGCCCCGTCCCTTTGTCGAACCCGTCCGATCAAATCGCCCCCCATCGCGGCAAGCCCCGCTGCATTGTATTCAACGAAGTCCCCGAGACAATCGCTAACGAGTTCACCCGGCAAGAAACGGGTGGTCCGCGCGCGTCGTTTCACCCATCTCAATGACAGAGAAGCCACAGGAGGCGAAGCCATGACCATCCATTCGATAGGCGCGAAAGCGGCGGAGAAATCGGCGGAGGCGCGCGTCGCCGCCTATGATTGGCGCAAGCTCACCGATGAGCTGAGCGGCTATGGCTGCGCGGTGATGGAAAAGCTGCTGACGCCGCAGGAGTGCCGGCAGATCGCCGGGCTCTATCCGGACGAGAGCCATTTCCGCAGCCATGTGCACATGGCGCGGCATGGCTTCGGCAAGGGCGAGTATCGCTATTTCCGCTATCCCTTGCCCCATCTGATCGGCGGTTTGCGCACCGCGCTCTATCCGCGCCTGGCTGCGGTCGCCAACGATTGGAACGAGCGCATGGGTATCGCGCAGCGCTACCCCGACGAACACGCCGCGTTCCTCAAGCAATGCCACGAGCAGGGCCAGACGCGGCCGACGCCGCTCCTGCTGCAATACATTCCCGGCGACTTCAATTGCCTGCATCAGGATCTCTATGGCGATCTGGCGTTCCCGCTGCAGGTGGCGATCCTGTTGTCCGAACCCGGCAAGGATTTCACCGGCGGCGAGTTCGTGTTGACCGAGCAACGTCCGCGCATGCAAAGCCGCGCCGAGGTGGTGCCGCTGCGCCAGGGCGATGCGGTCGCCTTCGCGGTCCACAATCGACCGGTCCAGGGCAGCAAGGGCAATTACCGCGTCAATCTCAGGCACGGCGTCAGCCGGCTTCGCTCCGGCATGCGCCACACCGTCGGCATCATCTTCCACGACGCCAAATAGCCGAGCCGTCCGGTCAAGGCCCGGCGGCGATTACCTGGAAAAATCGCTGCGCACGATGCCGTGGCGCTGGAGCTTGTCGTAGAAGGTCTTGCGCGGAATTCCCAACGCTTCGATCGTGCGCCTGACGTCGCCGTCGTTGCGGCCAAGCGTCTCGCGGATGATGTCGGCCTCGTAGCGCTCCAGCCGCTCCGGCAGCTTCATTGCGGTGTTCGGCTGGGTCGGGGCAGGGCGTTGTGCTTCGGCGCCTTCCTCCAATCCAAGCACAAACCGCTCGGCGAAATGCGCCAGTTCGCGCACATTGCCCGGCCAATCATGGTCGCTGAGATGGCGATGGACCGCGGCCGGAACTGGCGGCACTGGGCGGTGGAAGCGGGCGGCGGCGCGCTCGGCGAAATAGAAGAACAGCAGGGCGACATCTTCGCGGCGCTCGCGCAGCGGCGGGATCGAGATCGTCACCACGTTGAGCCGGTAGTAAAGGTCCTCACGGAAAGCGCCGCGCTGGCACGGATCGCCGAGATCGACCTTGGCGGCGGCGACGACGCGCAGGTCGACTGGCCGCACCTCATTGGTGCCGAGCGGCGTGACCTCGCGCATCTCCAGCACGCGCAGCATCTGCACCTGTGTCGAGACCGGCATGCTTTCGATCTCGTCGAGGAACAGCGTGCCGCCGCTGGCATGCTCGATGCGGCCGATCCGTTTCTTCTGCGCGCCGGTGAAGGCGCCGGCCTCATGGCCGAACAACTCGCTCTCGATGACCGTCTCCGGCAGCGTGCCGCAATTCAGCGCAACGAAATTGCCCTTGGCGCGGCGGCTCCAGCGATGCAGAAGACTTGCCACCACCTCCTTGCCGGAGCCGGTCTCGCCGGTCACCAGCACATCGACATCGGTGTCGGCGATCTGACGCAGTGTGCGGCGCAGCCTGTCCATCGCCGGGGTCTGGCCGATCAGCGGCAAGCCGTCCTGCGCCTCTCCGGCCGCCTCGCGCAAGGCGCGGTTCTCCATCACCAGGCGGCGCTTTTCCGCCGCGCGACGCACGCTCTGCACCAGCCGGTCGGCGGCGAAGGGCTTTGTGATGAAGTCGTAGGCGCCGTCCTTGATCGCGTTGACGGCCATGGCGATGTCGCCGTGGCCGGTGACGAGGATGACGGGAATGTCCGCATCCAGCCGCAGGACACGGTTGAAAAGCTGCAAGCCGTCGATCTGAGGCATGCGGATATCGGACACCACGACGCCGGCAAAACCGGCGTCGAGCCCGGCCAGCGCCTCGGCCGCGACCGCAAAGGCCGAGACCGAGAAGCCGGCAAGCTCCAGCGTCTGCGCGGTGGCCTTGAGGAGATCGCGGTCGTCGTCAATCAGGATCACCGGCGCGGCATTGTCGTTCGTCATAATGGCTTACGCTGCTGTCTGGAGATGAATGGTGAAGCGGGTGCCGCTGTCGTCGCTCGAAACTTCGATGCGGCCGCCATAATCGGCGACGATGTCCTTCGAGATGACGAGGCCAAGGCCAAGGCCTTTTTCCTTGGAGGTGTTGAACGGCGTGAACAGCGATTTGAGGATCCCTGGCGGAATGCCCGGTCCGTTGTCGGACACGGCGACCGTCACGCCGTCGGCGGTCTCTTCGACCGATACCTGCACATGAGCGTCGTCGCGGCCGTCGAGCGCCTCCAGCGCGTTCTGGAAGAGGTTGATCAGCACCTGTTCGAGCCGCACCCGATTGCCCATGACCTTGAGGCTCGGCGGCGGCAGGTCGATGGCCAATGCGTCGAGCCGGCCGGCAAAGCGGCTCCTCAAGAGCACGACCGCGCCCTCGATGACACCACGTAATTCGACAGGCTCGGCGGCGGTGCGGCCCTTGCGGGCAAATGCCTTCAACTCCTCGGTGATTGAGCCGATGCGTTCGGTAAGGGCTGCGATGGCGCCGAGGTTTTCCTCGGCCGGCCCGGTCTGCTTGCGGTCGAGGAAAGTGCGGGCATTGTCGGCATAGGCGCGGATGGTGGCGACCGGCTGGTTGATCTCATGGGCGACGCCGGCGGCGACCTGGCCGAGGATGGCGAGGCGGTTGGCCTGGACCAGATCCTGCTGCACCACCTGGAGTTTTGCCTCCGTGTTGCGGTGGCCGGTGATCTCGGCCTGCAGCCGGTCGCGGGCTTGGCTCAGATCCTCGGTGCGTTCGACGACGCGGCGTTCGAGCTCGGTGCGCGCCGCCTGTTCGGCGGCAATCCGCATCTGCGCCGACTGCCGGCGCCACAACAGATAGGCGGCCAGGCCGAGCAGCGGGACGACGACGCCGAGCGCAAGGAGACGCATTTCGCGGACGGCAGCGGCGATCGACGCTTCAGCCGGGACGAGATAGTCGAGCCGCCATGGGGTCGAAGGAACCGGCGTTGAAAGGCTGAGATACTCTGCGTCGCTGCCGCCCGGCGTCACCGCGTGGACGATGGACACATCCGGGCTGAGCGCCTGCGGGTGCATGATCGGCAACGGCACAAGCGGCGCGTCGCCGAACTGTTGGCTGTCGCGGATCGCGGCTTGCTCAGGTGCGGCCAGCGGCGCGGTTGTCATGAAGCGCCAGGACGGCACGCTGGTGATCAGTACGACGCCATTCTCGTCGCTGACATAGGCCGGGCGGTTTGCCTCGCGCCAGTCGGCTTCGAGCTGGTCGAACTCCATCTTGACGACGACGACGCCGAGCGGTGCGCCTGCATCGCCGACGCGACGCGAAATGTAGAGGCCGGGGCGCTTGCTGACATTGCCGAGCGCAAAATATTCGGCGGTTCCGGCCTGCATCGCGCCGGAGAAATAATCGCGAAAACGGTAGTCATTGCCGACGAAGCTGATCGGCTCGCGCCAGTTGCTGGAGGCGATCGCCAGCCCGTCGGTGCCGACAACATAGAGCACCGACGCTTTGGTGCCGGAGACCAGCCCCTCGAGCTTGCGGTTCAGCACATCGATTGCCGCGGCGTTTTTCTGCGTCAGCGCATCACGCACTTGCTGGTCTGCGGACAAAAGCAGGGGTAGGGCGCGCGGGCTTTCGAGCACGGCGCGCAGCAGCGCGACCTTGAGATTGGCGTCGGTACGCCCCTGCGCCGCCAGGGTGCCGACCTCGGCGGTGCGGCCGTAAAGGCCGGCGCCGTAGAGCGCTGCCGTGACGATCAGCAGGGCGACGGCCGCAAACAGCAGCCAGGCTCGGCGCGCCCGCCTGGCGAGTTGCTCGGGCGTCGAAGACAAGGCACCGGCGGGGCGTTGCAGCATCGCCCATTTGTGCATGAACTCGCACAAAACACAATTCGACTATGCGGAGATTCGCACTTGTCTATGCGTCCGGCACTGCAGTCGTTTGCGAATGTTCAACAAAATCAATGACGAAGAACTCTTGTGCGTATTTGGCACGGCTGTTGCAAACACGAATTCAGCAGTCGCGAGGCTGCTGGTCAAACAACTGCCCCGGGGAGTCGAGCTTTCGATCGGGGCGCCATGGAGGACGTCATGCAGACAGCAATCGCTGCCGCCGAGCCGCGCGGCAAACTTCCCTTATACCGGCATCTTTATGTGCAGGTGCTGGCGGCGATCGCCGCCGGCGTGCTGCTCGGCCATTTCTATCCGGAAACCGGTGAGGCGATGAAGCCGTTCGGCGACGCCTTCATCAAGCTGGTCAAGATGGTGATCGCGCCGGTGATCTTCCTGACGGTGGCGACCGGCATCGCCGGCGTTTCCGACCTGCAGAAGGTCGGCCGCGTCGCCGGCAAGGCGATGATCTATTTCCTGGTGTTCTCGACGCTGGCGCTGGTCGCCGGCCTGGTCGTCTCCAATGTCGTCCAGCCCGGCGCCGGCATGCACATCAATCCGGCCACGCTCGATACCACCAAGGTGACGGCCTATGCCGAGAAGGCGCACGACACAACCATCGTCGGCTTCCTGATGAACATCATCCCCGACACCATCACCGGCGCCTTCGCGCAGGGCGACATCCTGCAGGTGCTGTTCTTTTCGGTACTGTTCGGTGTCGCGCTGGCGCTGGTCGGCGATCGCGGCCGTCCGGTCGTCGATTTCCTGCAGGCGCTGACCACGCCGATCTTCCGCCTCGTCGCCATCCTGATGAAGGCCGCGCCGATCGGCGCGTTTGGCGCCATGGCCTTCACCATCGGCAAATACGGCATCGGCTCGATCGCCAATCTGGCCATGCTGATCGGCACGTTCTACCTGACCGCGCTGCTGTTCGTGCTGGTGGTGCTCGGCGCCGTCGCCCGCTACAACGGCTTCTCGATCCTGGCGCTGATCCGCTACATCAAGGAAGAGCTGCTGCTGGTGCTCGGCACCTCGTCCTCGGAAGCGGCACTGCCGGGCCTGATGGCCAAGATGGAGCGCGCCGGCTGCAACCGCTCGGTGGTCGGCCTGGTCATCCCGACCGGCTATTCCTTCAACCTCGACGGCACCAACATCTACATGACGCTGGCGGCGCTGTTCATCGCGCAGGCGACCGACACGCCACTCACCTACGGCGACCAGATCCTGCTGCTCGCCGTCGCCATGCTGAGCTCCAAGGGTGCCGCCGGCATCACCGGCGCCGGCTTCATCACCCTGGCGGCGACGCTCTCGGTCGTCCCAACCGTGCCGGTCGCCGGCATGGCGCTGATCCTCGGCGTCGACCGCTTCATGTCGGAATGCCGGGCGCTGACCAACTTCATCGGCAATGCGGTGGCGACGGTCGTGGTAGCGCGCTGGGAGGGAGAACTCGACCAGACGAAGTTTGCCGCTGCCATGGCCGGCGACTTGCCGGAGGAAGTCGACCTGTCGCTGCCGGGTTTGCAGGCCGCCTGACTGTTTAGGCCACATGACTATAAGCCCGGAGCCGGTTCGCCGGCTCCGGGGCAAAAGCACCGGCGGTCGCGGCATGCCGCCTGAACGCAACCTGAAGTGGCCCTGTTTTCGACGCGGGGCTTGTTCCAGCCGCATTTGAAGGCCAGTATCCGCCATGCCTTCATGGCACCTGTCCGCTTCGCTCCCGACCTGATCGCGAGGCGAGACATTTCCGTCGGGCTCGGTTGCGACATCACCTTGGCCGAACCGTCGGAGCTTTTGCTGCCGCCGACCCCCTGACCATGGCAGCAGCCCTCGAAGGCAATGGCGGCCTCAATACGAAGTCGCAAAGCGAAACGTGACCCGTCTCCTCTTGGAAAGCGCAAGCTTTTCCCCGGGGAACTCGTCGCGCGCCAAGAGGGGCGCTTGAAGAGGGGCGGGCCCATGAGGGCCTTTGCCGAACCAAAGCAAGATGCGAGGTCAAACGCGATGCAGTCTGTCCAAAACAGGATTCCGGTATCCATCATCATCCCGAACTACAACTATGCGCGGTTCCTCAAACGCAGCATCGACAGCGCCCTCGAGCAGGACTACGCGGATGTCGAGGTCATCGTCGTCGACGATGCATCGCAGGACAATTCCACTACAATCATGGAATCGTATCGCGACGAGATCCTCGCATGCCCGCGAGCGCAAAATGGCGGACACGCGGCGGCGTTCAACACCGGCTTTGCGGCGAGCTCGGGCAAGATCATCCTGTTCCTCGACGCCGACGATTATCTTTATCCGACCGCCGTCTCCACCATCGTGGAAACCTGGGACGAGGCAACCGCCCAGGTGCAGTCCAGACTGCATATCGTCGACGAAGGGCAACGCATCAAGGATGTCTTTCCGCCGCCCGAACTGCCCTTCGACAGCGGCGACGTGATGCCGAAACTGCTACACAAGGGCCGCTACCAGACGACCGTGACCAGCGGATTGGCCTTCGACCGCGCAACCCTGGAATCGATCATGCCGATACCGGAGCCGGAGTTCCGCCAGGGCGCCGACGGCTATCTGGCAACGCTGGCGCCAATGTACGGGCACGTCCAATCGATCGACGAATGCCTCGGCGCCTACCGGATCCATGGCGCCAACCATTCGGTCTTCGGTGAAAAGCTCGCCGAGCGGGCACGCTGGCGGGTAACTCACGATTTCCGCCGCATGCAGGCGCTGTCGGACCAGGCCTCCGGGATCGGCCTGACCATCGTGCCGTCGGATGCTGTCCGCCACGATCCGGTCCACCTGGAAGAGCGGCTGGCGTCGCTTTGCGCGGACAGAGACCGACATCCTGTGGCCGACGATTCCCGGCTGGCGCTCGGGGCGGCCGGCGCCGTCGCCAGCCTCGAAATGACCGCATCCCTGCGGCGGCGCGCCATCCTTGCCGCCTGGTTCCTGTCGGTCGGTGTGTTGCCGCGGAAAATGGCGACCGCGATCCTGTCGTGGAAGCTTGATGCATCGTCGAGGCCGGCATTTTTGAGCCGCCTGTCCAAGAGAATCCGCCACGCCATGGGATAGCGGATGATGCCGTGACATAGGTCCGCAGGTATTCGGCTGGCCCGGCCCAGCGTCCAGCGGGCGTGGCTATTGCCTCCGATGGGCTCGGACCATTCTGTAAATTATTTGCTTACACCTGCTTGACCCGCGTAAGCAATATGCTTACATGTCGTATGATCAAGTCGTTCAAGCACAAGGCGCTGGCGGACCTCTTTCAAACCGGAAAGACCGGGAAGATCGACGCTAAGATGCATAAGCGCATCCTTGTCCGGCTTGACCGTTTGGAAGTCTCGGAAAGGCCTGATGACATGGACCTGCCCGGCTTCGACTTCCACGCTTTGAAGGGCTTCGACCCGACCCGCTACACGGTGCATGTCAACGGGCCGTGGTGCATCACATTCGAATTCGACGCCAATGATGCCGCCCGCGTCGATTTCGAACAGTACCATTGAGACGGCTTAGATTGGAGAAATCGATTATGAGCGTGTATGAGCCGATGCGTCCGATGGAGCGCTGCCCATCCCACCCTGGGGCGCTGCTCGACGACATTATCCCGGCAACCGGAAAGACCAAGGTGGAAATCGCCAATCTGCTCGGAATCTCGCGCCAGCAGCTCTACGATATTATCCGCGAAAAGAAGCCGGTGTCGCCGGCCGTCGCGGCGCGTCTTGGAAAGATGTTCGGCGACGGCGCCGCGATCTGGCTCAGGATGCAGGCCGCTTACGATGCGTGGCACGCGGAGCGCGAGGTCGACGTCAGCGCCATTCCAAGGCTCCATGCTGCCTGAGATGCAATAAAATCCGCCGAACCACCGAGGCTCACAAATCGGTCACGGCCCCTGCTGCCGGGATCGGCCCTCGGGTTCGACGGCTCGCTCGACCAGGACATGCGCCTCCCGCGCGGCCTCGACGAACGCATCCCTGGCGGCTTCGGTCCAGCGGTCGTCGCTCATGGCGCGGCGGCATGTGCGCAGTGCCAAGCCGTGTTTGGCGCTGCCGGCGTCGCGCCAGTGGGCTTCCAGCAATTCGACAGCCTGCCGTGCGTTGGAAATGTTGCGGATATCTCCCACGATGCCGACCGCAACCGCAACCGGCTTGGAAAACCATCCTTGATTCATGGCGAAGCCTTCGACGTGTTGAACTACCTATAACGAAAATCGTAGCGCAAGGTTTCATTCGCGCCAGTCACCGCGGCGTGAGGCCGCCCTCACTGCGCCGCGCGCAGCCTGACCACGACGCTGCGCGCCACAAGCACCAGCACGGTGATGACGATCAGGATCACCGAGAGTGCGGCGATCGCCGGGTCGATGTTGTCGCGCAGGCCCATCCACATCAAGCGCGGCAGCGTGATGGCGTTAACCGAGGTGATGAACAGGGTGACGCCGATCTCTTCCCAGGACAGCACGAAGGAGAGCAGTGCCGCGGTGACGATGCCGAACTTGATGTTGGGCATGATGATACGGGTGGCGCGCTCCCACACGGTCGCGCCGAGGCCGCGGGCGGCAAGATCGATGCGGCGGTCGAGCTGGCTGAGCGATACCAGTATCAGCACCGTGGCAAAGGGCACCGTCATCACCGCATGCGCCATGGCGACACCGAGCCAGGTGTCGTAGCCGAAGAACGACGAGAAACCCGAGATCGAGGTCAGCAGGAAATAGAGCGTGATCGCCGAGACCACCGGCGGCACCACCATCGGCAGCAGCACGAAGCCGACGAGAGCGGCGGTGAAGCGCGGCTGGAACATCCAGACACCGAGGCTGAAGCAGAGCGCCAGCACCGTGGAAAAGGCGCTGCTGACGACGCCGATCCTGATCGAGAGCAAGATCGAATTGATCCAGCGCGGATCCTCGATCAGCGCCCGGTAATGGCGCAGCGACAATTCGCCGGACGGCATCGCCAGCATCCGGCTCGGCGTCAGCGATACCGGGATGACGGCGAGCAACGGCAACAGCAGAAACAGCGCGACCAGAGCGGCGAGGACCAGCGAGACGGGACCGGGGCGATAGGTCGGCATCGCGCTACACCAATTGCTTTGGTCTGATATAGCGGAACAGCAGCGCCATCAGCGCGCCGACGAACAGCACCAGCACCACGCTGATCGCGGCGCCCAGGCCCCAGTCCGGGCTTTGGAAGATGCGGAGATAGATCAGCTCGGCGATCATCACGCTGCGGCCGCCGCCGAGGATCGCCGGCGTGACGAAGAAGCCGAGGGAAAAGACGAAAACGATCAGCGCCGAGCCGATGATGCCGGAGCGGGTCATCGGCACGAACACCGACCAGAAGGTGCGCATGCGGCTGGAGCCGAGGCCGCGCGCAGCAAGCAGCACACGGTCGTCGAGGCTGCGCATCGATGAGGCCAGCGGAAACACGGCGAAGGGGATGAGGAAATGCGTCATGCCGACGATGACGCCGAACTCGTTGCGCACCAGCGCCAGCGGCTCCGAGATGAAGCCGACCGCCTGCAGCCAGGTGTTGATCAGGCCGCGATTGGACAAAAGCGCCACCCAGCCGAAGGCGCGCGTCAGCACCGAGATCCAGAACGGCACCAGGATGCAGAACTCGGCCACGACGCGCTGCACCGGCGTGCCGCGCACCCAGACAACGGTGATGGCGTAGGCGGCGGCAACCGAAACGATCGTCACGATCGCCGCGATGCGCAGCGTGCGGATGAAGACCGACTGCACCAACTGATCCGTGAGCAGCGCATTGTACTGCCCCAGCCCCGGCGTGGGCAGGGTGAAGCTCCATTTAACCACGCCAAGGAATGGCCAGGCGTAGGCCAGCACAAGAAAGATGAGCAGCGGCGCCATCAACAGCGCCGCGCCCATCCTGTCGGAGAGGTATGCTCTCATCCGGTTATCCCGGCTCGTCAGGCGGAGATGATCTTCGTGTATTCGTCGAGTGCCGCCCCGTAGTTCTTGGCGTACCAATCCATGTCGAGCGGGATCTGCTTTTTCATGTTCTCGGGATCGACGGGGTTGATGCGCTTCTTGTCGGCGGGGATCAGCGCGTCGGCGGCCGGGTTGGCCGGACCCTGGCCGAGCTTTTCGAACATGATGAGTTCCTTCTCCGGGTCCTGGGTGCTGGCGATGAACTTCATCGCCGCGTCCTTGCCGCCGGGATTGCCCTTGAGCACGGCGAGCGCGCCGGGCGAGATCAGGCCCTGGTCCCAGATGAACTTGATCTTGCCGCCGGAATCCTGCTCGATCAGCGAAGCCCGGGTCGACCAGACGATGGCCATCGAGGCCTCGCCATTGAGCAGCACACTCTGGCTTTCGGCGCCGCCACCCCAATAGGCGACGACGTTCTCCTTGAAGGCGGCGATCTTGTCATGCGCGCGCTTGAGGTCGAGCGGGTAGAGCGAGGCCGGCGCGATGCCGTCGGCAAGCAGTGCCGCTTCCCAGCTCGACACGCCCCATTTGTAGAGCGAGCGCTTGCCGGGGAATTTTGCCACGTCGAAGAAATCGGCCATGCCGGTCGGTGCCTGGCTGCCGTATTTCTCGGCATCGTAGGCGATGACGTAGGAGAAGAAATAGGTCGAGGCGGCGTATTCCCAGCCGAAGCCCTCTCGCATCTTCTTCTTGTCGACGATCGCATAGTCGATCGGCTCGAGCATGCCTTGGGCGCCGAGCGTGATCGCCGAGAACGGGTCGACGTCGACCAGGTCCCAGGTCGGGGCGCCGCTCTTGAACTGCGCCGCGATCGCGCCTTCGGTCGGGCCGGAGCCATCCATCTTGACGACAATGCCGGTCTCTTTGGTGAAGGCCTGGCCGTAAGCGGCATCATAGGCGGTGATGGCGTCGCCGCCCCAGTTGACCAGCACCAGTTCCTTCGCCGCGGCAAAGGCGCCGGTCGAGCGCAGCAGCATCGGCGTGCCGGCCAGCACCAGCCCTGCCAGCTGCGTGAACTGCCGGCGCGAGATCTCGCCGCGCACTGCCCTGGCGGATAGCGCCTCGATGGAATTTTTCTTGGTTTGGTTTGTCATGTCAGTTCCCCTTTTTTGTCGTTGATATTTCCCGAAAGTCAGCGTGGCGAATTCGCCACGCTGATCGTCATTGTCCTCCGTCCGGAAGGAGGAAACCCTTTTCCGCCGGCCATGTCAGCCAGACGGAATTGCCCTTGCTGAGTGCGGAGGCGGCGACCTCGTTCGGCACCGACACCGTCACCTTGGCGCCCTGGCGCGTCGTCAGATCGAGCCGCGTTGCAGCACCGAGATAAGTCGAGGCGACGGCGGTCGCGGCAATGCCGTTCTCGCCCGCTGCCGCTTCCGGCGCGATCGACATGTATTCGGGCCGGATCGCCAGGATGGCGTCGCCACGGACCTTCTCGGCCTTGCAGTGCATGCTGATGGCGCGGTCTTCGCAGACGCCCGTCGAGCCATTGTCGGCCGGGCGCACGCCCTTCAGCGGCAGCATGTTGATCTCGCCCAGGAACTCGGCGACGAAGCGGTTGTCCGGCCGGTCGTAGACCTCGTCCGGTGCGCCGACCTGCAGCAATTTGCCATGGTTGAAGATGGCGACGCGCGACGACAACGCCAGCGCCTCGCTCTGGTCATGGGTGACGAAGACGAAGGTGGTGCCGGTCTCCTGGTGCAGCCGCTTCATCTCGGCCTGCATCTGCCCGCGCAGGCCCTTGTCGAGCGCCGAAAACGGCTCGTCGAGCAAAAGCACACCAGGCTCGAACACCAGCGCCCGCGCCAGCGCGACCCGCTGCTGCTGGCCACCGGACAATTGCGACGGCAGTTTCTTCTCGTGGCCCTTGAGCCCGACGCGCTCGATCATTTCGCCGACGCGGCGCTTGATCTCGGCCGCCGATTTCTTGCGCACCTTGAGTGGGAAGGCAATGTTGGCCTCGACCGACATATGCGGGAACAGCGCGTAGCCCTGGAACACCATGCCGGCGGCGCGCTGCTCGGCCGGCCGCTCGGTGATGTCGACGCCGTCGCTGTAAAGGCGACCGTCGGTCGGCTGAATGAAGCCGGCAAGGATCATCAGGAAAGTGGTCTTGCCGGAACCGGAGGGGCCGAGCAGGGTGAGGAACTCGCCACGGCCGATATCGAGCGTCAGATCGTCCAGCGCACGGAACGAGCCGAAGCTCTTGCCGATCCCGATTGCCTTGATCTCTGCGGCCCGGCCGGGTTGCTGCATCCTGCCCTTTCCTTAGCGTAGGCGAAATCGTAGGCAGGGCGGCGGCTCACCGCAACCGAATAGTTTTCGCCTGATCGGCAAATTTGATTCATCTATGCGCCAATCTCCCCCCTCAAGGGGGAGATGTCGCCGAAGGCGACAGAGGGGGTCGCTTCGCTTGAAGTGCCAACCTCCTCTGCAGCAGCAGGCCGAGCCCAGTTGGACCCACCCCCTCTGGCCGCTTCGCGGCCATCTCCCCCCTGAGGGGGGAGATTAACGCTGGTTCTCGGACAGCTTCGACCTCAGCCATCTCCCAAACGCCTCCAGCACCGGATGCGCCGCCTTGGCGTGCTCGGAAACCAGAAAATACGAGCGCGGGGAGTTGATCGCTATGTCGAAGGGGCGGACCAGCCGGCCTTCGCTCAGTGCCCGGCCGCTGGTCAGCTCGTCGCCCATGGCGATGCCCTGGCCGGCGATCGCCGCCGAAAAGACCAGGTTCATATCGGAAAAGAAGATGCCGCCTTCCGGGTCGGGGTTCTCGACCTTGGACAGCGCCAGCCAGCGCGCCCAGTCCTCGGTGTCACCGAGATGCAGGAGATTTGCGCGCAACACGTCTGCCGGCTTGGAGAAGCCGCCGATCTTGTTGAGCAGGGTGGGGCTGCACAGCGGCGTGAACGAGATTTCGCACAACAGCTCGACCGCGCGGTTCGGCCAGTTGCCGACGCCAAAGGCGATGAAAGCGTCGGCCTCGGCATTGCTGACGTCATCGAGGCGGCGCGGCGTCAGGATGCGCAGCGCGACGTCGGGATACATCTGCCGGAATTCGCCTATGTGAGTGCACAGGAAAAGCGAGGCGAAGCCAGGGGTGCAACTGACACTGAACGAGCCGCCGACGCCGGTGCCGGCATGGCGCGTCACCGCGTCACCCAACACCGTCAGCGCCTTGCGCACATCGCTGGCATAGCGCTGGCCGCGCGGGGTGAGCGCTACGCCCTTGCCGATGCGCTCGAGCAGGTCGAAGCCGAGATCGCGTTCGAGCAGGCGAAGCTGATGGCTGACTGCGCTGCGGGTCAGATGCAGTTCGTCGGCGGCGCGCCAGACGCTGCCATGGCGGGCAAAACTGTCGAGGGCGCGCAGCGCTTGAGTGGAGGGAATTCGCAAGAGGTGAACCGAATTTGCATGAGCCGGGAAAACATATCACTTTTTGGCGGGGCGCTTCACTGCTTTCTTTCCGCCATGGAGAAACCGGTGACCTCGGCGCAAGCGACCGCGCTTGCCTGTCTGGACGACATCCAGCCGTCGCTGTCGGCGTGGACGCGGACCATCTTCGACTTCGGCGAGACCGCCTGGCGCGAATACCAGTCGGCGGCCTGGTATGTGGAGCAGTTGAAGCACGAAGGCTTTTCGGTCGAGGAAGGCTCGGGCGGCATGCCGACCGCCTTCTGCGCCCACTGGACCAATGGGACCGGCCCGACGATCGGCATGTATGCCGAGTACGACGCGGTGCCAGGCAATTGCCAGGATGCGGCGACGGTGAAGCGACCGCGTCCGGGCCTCGGCGAACAGGCCGGCGGCCACACCGATCCGCATTCCGGCCTCGGCATTGCCAGCCTCGGCGGGCTGCTGGCGACCAAGGCGGCAATGCAGCGCCACGGCATATCAGGCACGCTGCGCTTCACCGGCGAGCCGGCGGAGAAGGTGAGGGGATCGAAGCCGATCCATGCCGCGAAGGGCTATTACGATGGGCAGGCGGGCATGATCTCCTTCCATCCCTTCTACATGCTGCCGCTGTGCAACACGGCGCGCTGGGACACGCATTGCGGGGCGGCCTATGCGATGATCTACCGCTTCATCTGCGACGAGCCGGAACACTGGGCGAGGGCGGCAGGCAACGCAGCGCCCATCCCGCAGGCGCATTCGGCGGTCAGGGCGCCCGGCGCCAATGACGCGCTCATGATGATGTACATGGCGTCCAAGGCGCTGCGCGATTCCATGCTGCCGCATCAGGGCGGCTGGTCGATCAGCGAGGCGATCCTGACCGCCGGGCAGGCGACCGCCGACAATCTGCCGGCCGGGCTGGCCGAGATCCAGTATATGATCCGCGTGCCGACGGTTGCGATGGCCGAGCAGGTGACCGCCATGCTCGACCGCAATGCGGAGGCCGCCGCCAGGATGAGCGGCTGCCGCCATGAGCGGCACTGGGTGTCGAAGTCGCGGCCGGGGCTGGCCAATCATGTCATGGCCGGCATTGCCTTCGACGCGCTGGCGGCTGTCGGGCCGCCGCGCTGGGACGAGACGGCCAAGGCGATCGCCCGAGAAATCCAGGTCAATGCCGGCGGCGAGGCAACCGTCGAGCCGTTCATCGCCGAGCTGGAGCAGCTGATTGCGCCGCAGGCGGCCGAGGCGCTGCTTCGCCTCGATCTGCCGCCATCTCAGCTCAATTCGACTTCAGACGACTACACCGACATGTCGTGGCATACGCCGACGGCAAGGGTCTATGTCGCCCGCCCGGCACTGCGCTCGGAGAATGGTCACGCCTATCCGGCCTGGGCGATGAATGCGCTGGGCGGCATTTCCGCGACCATCGACCCGATGGTCATCTGCGCCGCAAAGACCATCGCGCTCGCGGCACTTCGCCTGTTGGAAGACGAGGCCGCGCGCGACGCGGCGATGGACGAATTCGTCGCCCGCACCGGCGGTGGTATCGGCGGCTCGAACTGGATCGCGCCGCTCTGCGACTACGAGCCGCCGATCGGCTTTCGCTGGCCGGAATATGTCACCACCCCGCGCGGACGGGATTGGTGGATACCAAGCAACCAAGCCGCATGATTAACCAAGCCGCCCCCTTCACGAGGAGAACCCCATGACCGTCCATGACCGCATCGTCGCCGAGCCGTTTTCGCTGCAGCGCCGCAACCCGGCCGGCGGCACCAAGCCGCTGACCGCCTGGGGCTTCGCCAACGAGACCGATGTGCTGACCGACGTGCTGCTCGGCTCGCCGAATTTCCTGCGCCATCTCTCGACCAGCTCGCTGTCGCGAAAACATCTGCGCGAGGCGCCTTGCAACGTCCAGATCGCGCAGGCGCAGCACAAGGACCTGGCCGCCGCCTATGAGCATTTCGGCGTCAACATCCACTGGCACGAGCCGACGCCGGAGCTGCCGATGCAGGTCTATTCGCGCGATTCCAGCGTCATGACGCCCTACGGCGCCATCATCACCGCCATGGCCCAGTGGTGGCGGCGCGGCGAGAACTACGCGGCGATCCGCACCTATGAGAAGCTCGGCATTCCGATCTACGACATGGTCACCGCCGGCACCTTCGAAGGCGGCGACTTCAATGTCATCGAGGATGGCGTGGTGCTGATCGGCTGCGGCGGCGCCCGCACGCAGGAGGAGGGCGCGCGCCAGGTGCAGGCCTGGTTCGACAAGGAGGGCTGGGAGACCCGCATCGCCTTCATCGACGAATATTACGTCCATATCGACCTGATGGTGGTGCCGATTGCGGAAAAGTTGACCGCCGTCTGCCTTGCTTGTACGGAGCCGGGCATCGTCGACTGGCTGAAGGGCAAGGGCCACGAGATCATCGACGTGCCGTTCCAGGACACGATGGCGCTCGGCTGCAACTTCATGTCGCTCGGCAAGGACAGGGTGATCGCGCCAACCTCGAGCCAGACGCTGATCGGCCAGCTCAAGGCGCGCGGCTTCGAGGTCGCGGCCATCGACATGAGCGAGATCTCGAAGACCGGCGGCGGCATCCACTGCATGGCGCAGGCATTGAAACGCGAGCCGGCCTGAGAGGCCGCCTTTAGCCCGGCCGCTTCCGCGAAGGGGCCATTGTCAGGAAGGTCGATCCCGCCTGGCTCGCGGCACGCGCCTACAGCACGATGAGCTTTCCCTTGCGCAGGCGCTTGGCGCAACGATAGGCGAGATCGGCGGCGACCATATCTTCCATCGCAATGCCCATCGCCTTGTAGGTGGTGATTTGTTGATTGGAAACGCGACCCGGCGCGCGGTCGAGCAGCATGGCGCCAAGCTCGGTGCCGAAATCCGGGTCGAAGCCGGCAAGCTCGCAAGAACCGACCGGGGTCGGTTTGAACGCATCCTTGGTTTCGACAAAAAGACTGGATTTGCCGATGAGCTCGATCGGCATTTCTCCGCCGGGCGGCGCCACCCCGACCGACGAGACATGCGTGCCCGGCTGGACCCAGCCTGCGTCGATCACCGGCTGGTAGGAGTGGGTCGCCAGGCACACCACGTCGGAACTGCGCACCGCCGCCTCGAGGTCGGCGACCGCCACCACCGACGGATGCAGCCGGGCAAGTGCTGCCGCATCGTCGAAGCTCTTCGAAGCGACCCGGATTTCGGCAAAGTCGCGCACCAGCGGCAACAGATGCAGGTGTTGGTTGGCCTGCACGCCGGCGCCGATCACTGTCGCTATCCTGGCATCCCGGCGGGCAAGCGCGCGCACCGACAGCACGGCGGAGCCGGAGGTTCGCACCGCGGTTATGAAGGTGCCATCCATGATGCAGACCGGCAGGCCGGACAGCGGATCGAACAGGCTGATGGTGGCGAGATGGCTGGGCAGGTTCTTGGCCAGGTTGGCTTCGAAGACATTGACGATCTTGACGGTCAGGTTCATGCCCTCCATCCAGGCCGGCATGGTGAGACTGTAGCCGGCTCCGGGGATGTCGAGCTGTGGTCGGGGTGGATTGACGACCTTGCCTTGTGACAGCGCCTTGAAGCCGTCTTCCAGGACATCGAGAAGCTGGCTGAGGTCGATGCACGCCATCACGTCGGCTTCGCTCAGCACCAGGATTTCGGTCGCTCCCTTGCTGATTTCCGCCGCACTCTTGCCGGCTGGGTTGAACGCTTCCTTGGTCATCCTGCACTCCTGTGTTCGTCGAAATCGGCTCACCACATCTGCTTTGAGTGGGTGCCGGAAACGCAGGCTATTGCGAGGTTTTATATGATGAAATACGTTGATTTTGGCATCTCTGCGTGAAATCAGCACATAAATCCCTGAGATAGAGTGGATTGTGAAATGGACGACCTCGACCAGATAGACCGCAGCCTGCTCCGGCTGCTGCAGGAGGATGGGCGCCGGACGACGCTTGATCTTGCCGGGCGTGTCGGGCTGTCGCCGACCGGAACCAGCCAGCGGGTGAAGCGCCTGTTCCGCGACGGGTTCATCACAGCGGTCAGGGCTATGCTCGATCCGCGCAAGGTCGGCAGGGGAACGCTGGTGTTCATCGAGGTCCGGCTTGACCACACGGCGCCGCATGTCTTTGACCGCTTCGCCGAAGCCGTGGCGAAAGCCCCGGAGGTTCTGGAGTGCCATATGGTGGTTGGCGGTTTCGATTATCTGGTCAAGGCGCGGATCGCTGAAATGGCGGTGTTCCAGGATTTCCTGCAGCGGGTTATTCTGCCTCTGCCCGGCGTGCGCGAAACACACACTTTCGCCTCCATCGCCGATGTCAAACCGAATGCCCTCTTGCCGGTGTGATCAGATGGAGGAGGAGAATGCTGTTCAGGGCGACCTTGAACGCATCTTCGCCACCTTATCGCTCCCCCTGGCGCGCCTTCCGGTGCAGAGATGCCGGAGACCGGCTCTAGCCTTGCGCGGTCAGCAAGTTTGCGTCGCGCGCGAGCCGCCACGCACCATCGGCCTCCTTGCGCAGGAGCGTCAGCGCATATCCCGATCGATGGACCGGCTCCCCATTCGGCGGGGTCGCGGTCATGTCGATGCGGCTGCGGATGAAAGCCCAATTGCCGAGAAGCTGTAGTTCCACGATATCGCTCGTGCCGTCGATATGAACGCCGGCCGTCTCCTGCGCGGCCGCCGCGAAGATCTCCTTGTCGAAGGGTTCCCTGCCGGGAACCATGAAGATCGCGTCGTCCGTCATTAAACTGAGGACGGTCGCGATGTCTCCACGCTTGCTTGCATCCATCCACGTCCCGACCAGCTTTCGGATTGCTTTTTCGTCGTCCGTCATCCGTTACCTCCCTGGCATTGCGCCATCATCGATGGCGCACGGCGCTCCTCCCTCGCCGAAACATAGGGCTTAGATCGCTGTCGTCATCGATTGCGGTGTTCCTCGACGTCGCGCGGCGTGGGGCATGGTCCGTGAAACAGCAGGTCCGCGGCCTCCATGCCTATCGCCAGCCGCCCGAGGCGGTGATGCGCTCGCCGGTCAGCCATGACGCCTCGTCGGAAGCGAGGAACACCGCGACGCGGGCGACGTCGTCGGGCAGGCCGAAGCGGCCGAGCGGGGTCATGGCGACGATCTGTTTTTCGAATTCGCTGCCGACAATGCCGATGCGTGCGAGGCCTTCGGTATCGACGCCGCCGGGCGCGATGGCGTTGACGCGGATATTGCGGGCGCCGAGCTCCCGCGACATCGACAGCGTGATCGTGTCCACCGCACCCTTGGTGGCGGCGTAGACGAGCGAATTCGGCTGCGGATTGCGGCTGGCGACCGAGCTTATGTTGATGATGCTGCCGCCGCCCGGGCCAAAATGCTTCACTGCTTCTTGCGTGGTCAGAATGATGCCCAACACATTGGTGTCGAACTCACGGTGAAACTCGGCCTCGGTCACCGCTTCCAGCGGCTCGAATGCGAAGACGCCGGCATTGTTGACCAGTATATCGAGCCCGCCAAACTCCGATTTTGCCACTTCGAAAAGACGACACACGTCGGCCGCTTGCGACACGTCGCCTCGGACGGCGAGGGCGCGGCCGCCACGGTCCTCGATCTCGGCGACGATCCGCTCGGCGCCTTCTCGCGACGAGGCGTAGTTGACGATCACTGCGGCGCCGGCCGTGGCAAATCTCTTGGCAATGGCGGCGCCGATACCCTTGGATGCGCCGGTGACGATGGCGACCTTGCCGTTCAGCTTGCTCATCAATCTCTCCTTTGTCGACGATGAGCGGTATCTAATGGTGATCAAAAAGCGTATTAGGATGCCTACGCTCCGTTCTTTCGTGCCTGGAATTCCGGAATGACCACCATCCTCGAAAAGACCGCCGGTCTCGTCGCCTTCGTCCGAACCGTCGATGCCGGCTCGTTCCATGCCGCCAGCCAGCTGGTCGGCTCCAGCCCGTCGGCGGTGTCGAAAAGCGTGGCGCGGCTCGAGCGCCGGCTCGGCGTCAGGCTGATCCAGCGCTCGACGCGTCGGCTCGGGCTGACCAGCGAAGGCCTCGCCTATTACGAGCGGGTGGCGCCGCTGCTCAGGGCACTGGATGATGCCGAGGACATTGTCCAGATGGCCGATACGGCGCGCGGCCTGCTGCGCGTAACAGCGCCGGTCGAACTTGGGCGCGGCCTGATCGCCGCATGGGCGCAGGCGTTCCTTGCGCAGCATGGCGAAGTAAAACTCGAGCTCAGCGTCACCGACCGCCACGCCGACCTGATCCGCGAAGGCTATGACGTTGCTGTGCGCATGGGGCCGCTCTCAGACACCGGGCTCGTCGCGCGCAAGATCGCCAATCTGCCGATCGTGCTGGTGGCCTCGCCGGCCTATGTCGAGCGGCGCGGCCGTCCGGCATCGGTCGAGGATCTGGCGAACCATGACTTCATCCGTTACCAGATGGCTGGCCGGCCCTATCCCATCGCCTTTGCCGACGGTACGGTGATCGTGCCGGTTGGGCGGTTAGATACCGACGACGGCGGTGCCATCCGCAATGCGGCACTTGCCGGCGCCGGCATCGCGCATCTGATGCGGTTTGCGGTGCAGGACGATCTCGACGGGGGCCGCCTGGTCCGCATCCTGCCCGAGGTGGCGATGCCGACCATGCCGGTGCACATCGTCCATGCCTACGGGCGGCAGTTGCCGGTCCGGGCGCGGCTGTTCGTCGACTTCCTGGCGGGCCAAATGGCGGCACTGACGCGATAGGGCGGGGCGGAATGACCTCCGCACCCGATCCGACGCCGTCGCAAGCAAGATTCTTGCCCCCATCACCCGATCATCAGAACGTGATCTTCACTGACTCGGCGCTGCGGTTGGCCGGGCCGTGATGGACGGCCTCGATGTTGTTGCCGTCGGGGTCGAGCAGGAAGGCGGCATAGTAACCAGGGTGATAGTGCTGCCGCTCGCCCGGCGCACCATTGTCGGTGCCGCCGGCCTCAAGCCCGGCCTTGTAGAAGGCATCGACCATCGCACGGTCCTTTGCCTGGAAGGCAAGGTGATGGCGGCCGGTCAGCTTTCCCTGGGCTGCCGGGCTGTCGGGGCTGGAGATGAACAGCTCGTCGGCCCAGAAATAATAATTGCCGGCGCCACCGATCGGTACGCCGAGCACGTTGAGAACCGCCTCGTAAAAGCGCCGGCTGGCCGAAAGATCCCTGACCACCAACTGGATGTGGTCGATGACACGGCCGCGATGAAGTTCCATGCCCGATAGCTCCTGATCGCCAGGCTGGAAATCTAGCTCAGGACGATGCACGGTCAATGGAATGGAACAATTGAGCGGCGCAATTTCCTGACTGGATAAAAAATGCAACCGGATTGTCGGATTCAAAAGTTGTCCAACGTCCTTCGGACGCAAGCGGCTCGGCGAAGCTCGAAAAGGTCGTGCCGTATCAACGCTTCCGGCATGGGAGAAAATTGAAATGAGCCTTCCCTATCGTTGGGTTATCGTCGCGGCTGGCGCGCTGATGACCTGTGTCGCCCTCGGGGCGATGTTCTCGCTGGCGATCTTCCTCGAACCGATGGCGCTCGACACACAATGGTCGCGCGCCGGCATATCGAGCGCGATGACGCTGAACTTCCTGGTGATGGGCCTCGGCGGCTTCGCCTGGGGCGCCATTTACGACCGCTTCGGCGCCCGCATCGTCGTCCTGACCGGCGCCGTGCTGCTCGGCCTGGCGCTGGTCCTGGCCAGCCGCACCGGTTCGCTGCTCGTTTTCCAGTTGGCCTACGGCGTGCTCGTCGGCCTCGCGGCAAGCGCCTTCTTCGCGCCGATGATCGCGCTGACCTCCGCCTGGTTCGACACGAACCGCAGCCTTGCGGTCTCGCTGGTCTCGGCCGGCATGGGCGTGGCGCCAATGACCATCTCGCCCTTCGCCCGCTGGCTGATTTCGGCCTACGACTGGCGCACCGCAATGTTCGACATCGGCATCACGGCGTGGGTGCTGCTACTGCCGGCCGCGCTTCTGGTGCGCCAGCCGCCCAAGCCCGCTGCCGACGGCGCTGCCCCAAGCGTTGCCGCCGGGGGTGCCGGCATGACGGTTCCGCAGGCGCTGCGCTCGCCGCAATTCATCGTGTTGGGACTGACCTTCTTTGCCTGCTGCGCAGCGCATTCCGGGCCGATCTTCCACATGGTGAGCTATGCAATGCTGTGCGGCATAGCGCCGATGGCGGCGGTCAGCATCTACAGCATCGAGGGCCTGGCAGGGCTGGGTGGCCGGCTGCTTTACGGCGTGCTTGCCGATCGGCTGGGCGTCAAGCCGGTGCTGATCACCGGGCTGGCCATACAGGCCGTGGTCATCGCCGCCTATCTGGCGGTTAGTGAGCTTGGTCAATTCTACACACTCGCCGTCATCTTCGGCGCCACCTATGGCGGTGTCATGCCGCTCTATGCGGTGCTGGCGCGCGAATATTTCGGCCAGCGCATCCTCGGCACGGTGTTCGGTGCCGTAACCATGCTGTCCAGCCTCGGCATGGCTTTCGGCCCGCTCGCCGGCGGCATGGTGTTCGATGCCTATGCCAGCTATTCCTGGCTGTTCATCGGCTCGGCTCTTGTCGGGCTTGGCGCGATGGCGATTGCGATCGCCTTCCCGCCGCTGCCGCGCAGGGAGTTGCAACCGGCTTAAAGCTGGATCGGCGGAAAAGGGCGGCCGCTTGGATGACAAGCGGCCGCGATCCAAAATAGCTGGTGCGTTTCCAAGGAAGCGGGCTGGCCCGTGCTCGGTTCGATATTCTGAAAGAGAATTGCTATGCTTGCAGGGCCACCACCTCGGCGCCATCAAGCGTGTAGCGCGCATAGCGGAAATCGCGAATTCTCGCCAATCTGTCGCCCGCCCATTCCAGCAGGATAAAGTATTTTGGCCCTCCGGCCGAGTCGTCCGGGTCGATCACCAGAATGGCTGGGCGCCGATCGACCACGCCTGGAAGCAGCCGCCAATCGTGGATACCCGCGTAATTGTGGAAGTACCGGCCCACTTTCGTGCGGCCGCTCGCCCGGAGCCGGTTGACGAGGTCAAGCCGCACGTCCTCGGCCAGCATGTCGCGGATCGCATCGAAGTCGCGGGCGTTGAACCGCTCTACATAGGCTGCCAGACGCGCCCGCTCGGGCTCGGCCAACAACGGCACTGGCCTATCGTCAGGCTCGCCGGCGACCTCGCGCAGGCGCAGACGGCCGCGATGCAGTGCGGCTTTCACCGCCGGAACGCTGCTGTCGATAATGTTGCCGATTTCTTCGATCGTATAGCCGAGCACATCCATGAGGATGACGCTGCTACGCTGCGCCGCGGGCAGGCGCATGAAGGTCTGCAGGCTTGCGGCTGCAGTGTGTCGACCCTCGGCCGACATGCCGGGGTCAGGTATCATGTTGATATCCTCGATGGCATGCGCGGCATCCACCCTGGCGCGACGGCGTAGGTGGTCGAGCGCTGCATTGTGCGCGATGCGGAACAGCCAGCCCTCGACATTGGCTATCGGCCCGGTCCCGGGGAACGCCTCGAGCGCCTTGACCGTAGCTTCTTGGACGACATCCTCGGCATCGATCACCGAACCGGTCATGCGGGCGCAATAACGGTGCAGTTTCGGCCGCAATTCGCCGAGCAGCCGGTCAAATGGCTCCCGTCCTTCTGGCGTGCCGGGTGCGGATCCGGTCATCGCACAAGGGTCGATTTCATGCATATCTCCCAGGCAGAGGCGCCCGCCATCGGGCGCAGCGTCCTATAGACGCTCGACGATGGCAAAAGGATTCGGTCGAAAAAACTTTCTTTGGCTGGAATCCTTTGGTGATGCCTCCGCGTCTCTGCAGCGTGGGCCCGCGAACCTGGCGGGCTCTCTGTTCGAGCCGGAGGCGCCATAATCATGAGCAAGCAAAGTGCGGCATCAACGAAGGTCTGGGTTCTCGCCCTCACGTCGATAGGCTCCTTGATGGTCGTTCTCGACGCGATGGTCGTCGCGACCGCATTGAGTACGATGCGGGTCGAACTCGATGCCTCGCTGGAGACGCTGCAATGGACGATGAACGCCTATAATTTGAGCTTTGCCGTCCTGCTCATGACCGGGGCGGCGCTCGGTGACAGGTTTGGCCGACGCCGCATCTTCATCGCCGGATTGGCGCTGTTCGTCGCAGCGTCCGTTGCCTGCGCGCTCGCTGGAAATGCCGGATTGCTGATCGCCGCCCGCGCGGTTCAGGGCGCGGGTGCCGCAATGGTCATGCCGTTGGCAATGGCGCTTCTGAGCGTCGCCTTTCCTCCGGAGGAACGAGGCAAGGCGCTGGGGATATTCAGCAGCATCACCGGCCTGGCCCTGATCATCGGTCCGATGGCGGGCGGTGCGATCTCCGAAGGCCTCTCCTGGCACTGGATCTTCTGGCTCAATGTTCCGGTCGGCATCGTTCTCATCCCGCTGGTGATGCGTCGGATTCCGGAGAGCCACGGGCCGGGCACGGCAATCGATGTCCTCGGCGTCGTGCTGGTAACTGCGGCGGCATTTGGAGTGGTCTGGGGTCTGATGCGCGGCAACATCGTGGGCTGGAGCAGCTCTGAAGTGCTGACGGCGCTGGCGGCCGGGCTGCTTCTCGCCATCGCATTCGTCCTTTGGCAGTTGCGTACCCGTGAGCCCATGCTGCCTTTGCGGTTCTTTCGGGCGCGCGCATTCTCCTCGGGCGTAGGTGCGAACTTCCTGCTCTGCGCCGCCATGTACGGCCTCGTATTCCTGTTGCCGCAGTTTCTGCAGTTTTCCCAGAGCCGTGGGCCGCTCGGCGCCGGCATGGGATTGCTGCCCTGGACCGCCACGCTTTTTGTAGTTGCACCGATCGCCGGCAGCCTGATCAATCGCGTCGGCGAGCGCTGGCTTGTCGTGGCCGGATTGATCCTGCAGGCAGCCGGAATGGCTTGGCTGGCGCAGATCGCAGCACCTGATCTGCCCTATATCCAGCTAGTCGCCCCGCTGATCATTACCGGTGCCGGCGTATCGATGGCCATGCCTGCCGCGCAGAATGCGGTTCTCAATGCGGTCGCGCGGCCGGAAGTCGGTAAGGCTGCCGGCACATTCAACACATTCCGCTTTCTGGGCGGTGTGTCGGGGATCGCGATCGCCGGTGCGGTGTTCGCCGGGACCGGAAGCTTCGCGTCTACACATGCCTTCAGCGATGGTTTCACCTCGGCAATCGACGTCTCCGCCCTGTTCTCGCTCGCCGGTGCACTCGTCGGAATGGGGCTCCCGGAGCGTCGCACAGTGGGGCTCGCGAATGCCAGCAAGGAGGCGTAGCTCAGAGGCGGGAAGCTTGCGTGTGAGTGGGTGCCGCGAAGCGGGTCCACGCCTTCTACTGCCCGGCGGACGCGAGGGCGCCGCTCGCCATGAGGCTCCACAGCTGGTCGGCGCTAAGGTGCCTGGCGGATCCGTCATAGGCCACGCGTCCAAGGCTGAGAACCACGATCCTGTCGGCCAGCGCCCGCACCGTGGAGAGATCGTGTGTGACGAGGATGACGCCGGTGCCGCTGGCGGCGATCGAACGGATGAGCTTCACGCGTTCCGTGATGACGGCAAGCTTGCTGCATCGCAGCACATTCGACACTGATATCGGCAGGCCAAGGTAGGGCGCCAAAAACCGTCAGAAATGGACAATTCAGGCTGTTTCCTGCAGTTTTTGAGCCTCTATTAGCCGCGCCTCACGTTCCTGTTTCAAATGTGTCAACTTTTTGTGTTGCGTTGCACAATGGTGGCCCTATTCTGCGTGAGGGGGGCGCTTCCGATTGGAAATGCGCCGTGAACGACGCCGCCATGTTGACCGATTGGCAGTTTCGCCGTCCCGCCGGCGTACGCCGCTAATGGGAAATGCGCGCGACACCCAATTGGACGCGCTGAGGGCCATCGCCGTGACGATGGTGCTGTACGCCCACTTCTTCGCGGTCGGCGGGTCCTCGTTCTGGGGCCATATCGGCGTGCGTCTGTTCTTCGTGCTGAGCGGCTTTCTGATCACGCGACTGCTGCTGGAAGCCAGAGCGGCCGCCGAATTCGAAACCGGACCGGCGCTGAAATCCTTCTATATCAGGCGAGCGCTGCGGATATTCCCGCCCTATTTCGCCGTGCTGGGTTTTGTCTGGCTGGTGGACCTGGAGCAGTCCAGAGGATCGCTGGTCTGGCATGCGCTCTATCTGTCGAATTTCTGGTACGCAGCGCAGAATGAATGGACGCCCTGGCTGCTCTGCCATTTCTGGAGCCTGAGCATCGAGGAGCAGTTCTACATCGCCTGGCCGCTGATCGTCCTGCTGGCGCCGCGCCGGCGCCTGGAATCGATCTGCATTGGCGTTATCGTGCTGTCGCTGGCCTATCGGTTTTATTGGCCGATCGCTGGAACGCCCGGTTTGGCACGCGACCTGCTGCCGCCGGCGTCAATGGACGCATTGGCGTCCGGTGCGCTGCTTGCCGCCTATCGGTCAAGAGCTGCCGGCTTGCCGCAATGGCTTCGAGCTGGCTGGCCGGGGCTCGCGGTGGCGTTTTTCGTTCTGCAGTGGTTTGCGCCGGCGCCGGCAAATCCGGTGCAGGAATGGGGCCTCTGGCTGCTGTTGCAGATCCTGCCTCTCGTACCGCTGGTGGTCATCGTTGCAAGCTGTTCGACAGGCGTTGGCGGCTATATCGGAAAAGGTCTCGAACTGCCGCCGCTGCTTGGCCTTGGCCGCATCAGCTACGGCGTCTATCTCTACCATCCGATAGTGCTGGCGTTGGTCGTCAAGTCGCAGCCCTGGATCCCGCTCAACGTCTCGGAACAAGGGCCGGGACGGTTCCTGGTGGCGGGAACGGCGACGCTCATGCTGGCCTCGGTCTCGTGGCTGCTTTTCGAGATGCCGCTCAACAGCCTCAAACGCCACTTCCCCTATGTTGCCCGGAGAGACCGCGCCGGCTTCCCGGCAGGCATCGACACGACCAATGCCGGATGGCTCGCGGCTGGAGCGTATCTGGGCAAGCCGCTTGATGGCGCATCACGCTTGCCACGCAAGCTGCAACGAACCGATCGGAGCTGATCATGGCTGCTCCCTTGGTGTCAGTTCTGCTGCCGATCTACAATGCGGGACCTTACCTCGCCGCCGCGCTGGGCAGCGTCCTGCGGCAGGATTACGAGCGTGTGGAGGTCATCGCCATCAATGACGGCTCGACGGACAACTCGCTGCAGATCCTGCAGAAATATCGCCAGGCCGACAGCCGCATCTCGATCATCTCACGCGAAAACCGTGGCCTGATCGCAACGCTCAATGAAGGCTTGGCGGTGGCCCGCGGCGATCTGGTCGCCAGGATGGATGCCGACGACCTCGCCTATCCCCGGCGCCTGTCGCGACAGGTCGCGCTGTTTAACCAGCAGCCTGACCTTGCGCTGTGCGGTGCAGGCTTCGACACCTTGCTCGGCAACCGCGTCGTCAGGGGGTCGCCCGATCCGATATTCCAGGACAATAGCCTGCGGATATTGTCGATGTTCTTCACGATCTTCATGCATTCCACGGTGGTATACAACAGGAATGTCATAGAAGAAGACGTTCTATATTATGACACGAGCTACAAGCATGCCGAGGATTTCGACCTGTTCAGGCGGCTGACCGACCGCTACCCGGCGGCCATGATCCCCGAAAGTCTGATCGCCTATCGTATCCATGACGACAGCGTGACCAACAGGCACAAGCGCGAAATGCGCAGGACGCATTTGAAGATCGTCGCCGAGAACCTAGAGCGCGAAGGGCTCGCACAAGGGACGCAAGGCCTCCGCGACATCGGTGAGGTCCTGTCGATGGGCACGGTTCGCCGTGCCGCCGAATGGATCCTTGCGCTGGAAGAAAGGATTGCCGGGCTGCCGGCCGAGACGAGGCCGAGCTACCAGGCTGGCACGCTGAACCTGTTCTATTTCCTCTATCAGTTGATATCGGGGGAAAGACAGCCGCTGCTGATGCACGAATTCCTGACACGGACGGCGAAATGGAAGCTCATCCGGCGCCGCGAGCAGTACGTGTTTCGCACCGGTGCCTTCGCGCCGCGCTTCAGTCTCGCCTCGATGTCGGTCACCAGGCAGGTGGATGCCCTGTCGCGGTATCTGCAGTCCGTGCCGGCCGCGGCGGTTTTGCCTTCCCCTGAGTTGAGCTAGCAACGCATGTTCGTCAAATCGCACCAGCTCCAGCAGCGCGGCCGCTCGACGGTGCCGGCGGCCATGTCGCCGCAGCCGCAGCAAGGACCGGCGCCGGCGGTCAGCTTCATCGTCTGCACACGCGACCGTGTCAGCGTGCTCGAGCCTTGCATAAAGTCGATCCAGGCCGCGTGCCGCGCCTACCCTGCCTTCTCTGCCGAACTGGTGGTTGTCGACAACGGCTCGACCGACAGCACGGCCAAACGGCTGGCCAGCATCGCCGAACTTTCGGACATTCCGTTCACGGCTATTCGCGAACCACGACCTGGACTGGCGGCCGCCCGCAATGCCGGGCTGGAGCGGGCGCGGGGCCGCGTGCTGGTCTTCGTCGACGATGATTGTGCGGTCCACAAGGATTATCTGCGCGATCTGCAGCGGCACTATGCGGCCGGCGAACGGGTCATCCGTGGCGGCCGCGTCGAGATCGGCGATCTCCGCGACCTGCCGTTCACGATCAAGCGGTCGCCGGTGCGCGCGCGGCTTACGCCGGATGTCCATCCCGGCGGCTTCGTACTCGGCTGCAACATGACGATGCACCGCGATGTTGCCGCCCGCATCGGCCGTTTCGACGAACGCTTCGGCGCCGGCGGCCCGCTGCGCTCGGCGGAGGATACGGACTATCTGGTGCGGGCGGTGCTGCTTGGGATTCCGGTCGAATATGTGCCCGACATGACCATCTATCACCATCACGGCCGGCGCGACCGCAAAGCCATCGAAAAGCTGCATCGCGACTACAGCATGGGCAATGGCGGGCTTTGCCTGAAACATATCCGGTACGCGCCGTGGCTGCTTCGCCATTTCTACTGGTCTATGAGGGCGGCCTTACGCGAACTGAGGAAAGGCCCGCTGTTCGACCGCGAACTCAAGCTGTCGCACTGGCCGATCATCGGCATGAATCTGCTCGGCGCGGCCAAGTTCGCGGTGCTTTTGCTGGCGAAATCGCCAAAGACAACGGAAGTGCGACAGGAGCAACAGGCAAATGCCGAGGCGAGGTGATCCGCTATCATGCGACTGATGCCGCCCAGCCTGCCGATGCTGCGCCGCGCGCTCGGGCAAAAGCAGTTGCGCCTGCTTCCGGCCGTGGTGGTGCTCGGGCTGCTCAGCGCCGCGCTCGAAGGTTTTGGTATCGGCCTGATCATCCCGTTGCTGAACATAATCATGGGGCAGGGGCAGACCGGCATGGCCGGCTTTTCCGCCGTCTTCCAGCATGTCGGAGCGAGCCTGAGCGAGCGCGACCGGCTGATCGTCATATCGGTCGCCATCCTCGGCTCGATCGTTCTGAAGAATCTGTTCGCCTTCGCCAACACGCTGCTGACCACCTTCATCTATGGCAAGGCCAGCCATTCGATCCGCAGCGCGCTGTCGGAGCAGTTGCTTAGGGTAGGCTACCCGTTCTTCCTGCAGCAAAGCCCTGGACGGCTGCTCAACATCATCTCCAACGAATCCTGGCGGGCCTCGGATGCCATCCAGATCACGCTTGGGGCAATCGTTAACGCGTCGGCCGCAATCATCCTCCTGACCTTCCTGCTGCTTCTATCGTGGCAGATGACGTTGCTGGTCACGCTGGGGCTGGCGCTGGTGCAGGTCGCGCACGCCATGCTGTCGGCAAATCTGAAGGCGCCGAGCCGCAGCGTCGCCTCCCGCAACAGCCAGCTCGCATCGCAGATGCTGCATCTGGTGCATGCCGGGCGGCTGATCCGCATTTTTGGCCAGGAGCAACGCGAGAAGGCGGCATTCGACCGTGCATCGGATGCAGTGCGCCGGGCGGCGTTCGTGCTTTTGACGCGTCAGGGAGCATTGCCGCCGCTGACCGAAGTTCTGCACGCCATGCTGTTCCTGGCGGTGGTGATCGGCGCCTGGTTCGCCGATGTCAGCTTCCCGCTGATCGTCGCCTTCGTCATCCTGCTCTACCGGCTGCAGCCCTATATGCGGTCGTTGCAAATGGCCTGGAGCCAGCTGCAAGGCCTGAGCGGGTCGCTGGAAGAGGTGACGTGGATGCTGGACCCGTCCGACAAGCCCGCGCCGCCGCAAGGTGACGCGGCGTTCCCCGGGCTCAGCCAGGGCATCAAGTTCGAGGACGTCACCTTTACCTATTCCGGTTCGGAACAGCGCGCGGTGGTGCTGCATGCGGCGAGTTTCGACCTCCGCAGCGGCCGCTCGACGGCGCTGATCGGCCGCTCGGGCGCCGGTAAGACAACGATCGTCAATCTCCTGTGCCGCTTCGTCGAACCGGACAGCGGCAGGATCCTCGTCGATGGATTGCCGCTCGACCGTATCGACCCCAGCCAATGGCGAAAGCACATCGCGCTCGCCAGCCAGGAGTTGGAGCTGGTCGACGGCACCATTTTCGACAACATCATCTACGGCCAGGACGCGGCCTCGGCCGACGACGCCGAGCGCGCGGCAAAACTGGCCGAAGCGCATGATTTCATCGAGCAGCTGCCGCAGGGCTACAGGACCGTCGTCGGCTACCGGGGCGTCAATCTCTCGGCGGGCCAGCGGCAGCGGATCGCGCTGGCCAGGGCCCTGGTGCGCGATCCCGATATCCTCATCCTCGACGAAGCCACCAATGCAGTGGACGGGCTGTCGGAAGCGGCGATCGTCGAGACGCTCAAGTCGCGGGCCGGCCGCCGCACCACCATCGTCATCAGCCATCATCGCAGCACCATCTCGTTCTGCGACGACGTGGTGATCCTGAGCAACGGCCGCGTGAAGAAGCAGGCACCTTTCGCCGCGCTTGCGACGCTCAGCATGGACGAGCTTTACCAGCACGAGGCGCTGGAGGGCTGAGGGCGACCCCGCTGCGTGCGGCCGCTGGGAGGTCGTCCTTTTCGGATGTCAAGCCAGGTCAAGCATCTCAGGGGCAAGGAAGACCTCCGCCCTCACTAAAGGATTTCTGGGATGATGAGTGATCCCGAGCTTACCCGCTTTCGATCTGGAGCGTACAGAACCAAGGGTCCGCCCGCCAAATCCAGCAATGGCAGGCAGACCCTAATCAGCGCATGAAGGGACTGATTCTGCGCCGATTTCTCCTCGAGGAGATGACGCCATCAACTGAAGACGGCCGCAGTTGTTCCCGGCGCCGGCTGTACACGAGACCATTGCGCAGGCAGGTCAGACTTAGGTCCTATTAACGGGCATCGCTGGCTGTGAGTGAACATCGGATCGGCTCGGTGGTAGCGAAACTTCGGCCGGAGGTCGACGCAGGCATTGGGTTCCGGGGCATGATCGGCTCGGCGCTGATCAAGGGCGGCGATCGATCGCCGCACGGCTGCTGCGGAGGGGCGCTTGCATTCCTGCGGAATACGCATCCAATCCGGCGCCAAATGAAGCTGTCCCAAGCGTTAGGGGCTCAGCGGTCGTCAAGCTGTTGCTAATATACAGCACAGGCAGCGCTCTATGAACGGCGTCGCTTGGAACCCCTACCTCCGACCAACCGTTAGTGTCACAATGACGAACCAAAAAGTGAGGCTGACGATGGACCCGCTGCAAAACAACACGTTGGAGATCTGGTGTCTTGCGGCCGTTCCGCTGTCACTGCTCCTTACGGTGTTATTAGCCGGATTTATTCTCTAGCCGAACCCGACGAGGCCGGCTTTGCGGACCGGGCCTGGAAGATGAAAATGACTGCCATTAGGCACGGTAGGCGTCCCGGACACCCCGTGGCACCAGGCCGTGGCAGCCTTTTCCAACGTTGCCATCATAATCGGCTCTTTCGACCGGTCCGGTCCGCGGCGATTGCTCGCGGCCCCGTTGCGAGGGCGAGCATCCGAGCTCGTACGTTTTTTACACAATCTCTGATTGGTGGACTCGCCCGCCGCCATCGACGTTAATTTTGCGTTAGCGACTGGAGGGGGAGATCGCTAACGGGAGGAAGAAAATGAAAGAAAACTACGATCTGACGATCGACTATGACGACCAGCCTTACGACAACAAGCCTTACGATCTAGCCACATTCGCAAGGAAGCACGGGCTCAACATTCGAGCCGCCGAGCTTCTTCTTTTCGCCAAAGGCCCGTCTCGAGCGGCCTGCGATGCCGCGGCGAGGGCTTTTCTGGCGGCAGTCGCCGCACAAGCTATGAGACAATCGGCGCGGTAGGTCTCACAAAACCATTGCTGACACGGCCTGCCGTGTCAGCAACCCAACGGACAGCGCTGGAAATTCCGGGCCGTTTCCAACAAGATGCCTGAGCATCCGGGAACGGCCTGAAATGTGCAATCTTTACAATATCACGACCAGCCAGCAGGCCATCCGCCAGTGGACCCGCGCCCTGCGTGACATCCTCGGCAATCTCGAACCCTCCATCGACATCTATCCCAACCAGCCCGGCCCGGTGGTGCGCAACGCGCCGGACGGCGAACGCGAATTGGCCAATCTGCTGTGGGGCATGCCGACGCCACTGGAGCGGGTCAAGGGCAAGGCCGACTACGGCACCACCAATATCCGCAATCCGCAATACGGCCATTGGCA
>NZ_JAMYLH010000012.1:0-176013 GCF_040317925.1 Mesorhizobium sp. M1348
AAACAACAAAAAAAAAAAAAATATTTTTTTTGTTTTTTTTTTCTCTTTTTTTTTTTTTTTTTTTTTTGGGGGGGGGGGGGGGGGGGGGGGCTTTTATACTCTCCCCCCCCCCCCCCGCTTTTCGCGAAGCCGGTAGCTGTCACCGCGGATGGTGATCACTGTCGAATGATGAAGCAGGCGATCAAGGATCGCGGTCGCGACCACGGGATCGCCAAACACGCTGCCCCATTCGCCCACCGAGCGGTTGGAGGTGATCAGGATCGATCCCCGCTCATAACGCCGCGACACCAGCTGGAAGAACAGATGCGCGGCGTTGGCTTCGAACGGGAGATAGCCGAGCTCGTCGATGATCAACAGTTTCGGCCGCGACAGGGTCGTCAGCTGCTTTTCGAGTGAACCGTCGTCATGGGCCTTGGCCAGCATCGCCACCAGCGTGGCCGCCGTGACGAACTGGACGCTATGGTTCTGCCGGATCGCCTCGCGCCCGAGAGCCACCGCCAGATGTGTCTTGCCCGTACCCGGAGGTCCAAGGAACAGGACCGTGTCGCCATGGGCAATCCAGCGGCAGGTCGCCAGCTCCCGGACTTGGCGCGGATCCAGCGACGGCTGCGCGTCGAAGTCGAAGCCATCGAGTTCGCGCACAAACGGGAACTGCGCGATCTTGCCTGCCATGGAGATGCGCCGCTCGTCGCGCCGCGCGATCTCGCGCGTCACCAGGAAGGCCAAAGCCTCGCGCAAGGTCATTTGCGAACGCGCCGCTTCGTCCAGCAGCGTATCGAGCTGATCCCGGATCGCGGTCAGCTTCAGCCGGTCGAGCTGAGCCACCAGCATCTCGTGATCGACCGTCGTCATCACCAGCTGCCTCCCACCAGTGCCTCATATTCGGCCAGCGGCCGCAACAGAGCGGAAGGCGCAACGATCTCCGCCGGCGCCGATCGCACCGGCGCAGCAGCGCCGACCACGCCGGCAAGATGCGCCCGCTCGACAATCCGTTGGCGACGCCCGCGGCACAAGGCATGATCCGCCACCACCTCGCCCGCATGACGCACGATAACGCGGCCGCCCAGCACCACGACTTGGACGCTCTCCCCGATCAGCCGCCAGGGAACCGAGTAACTGTTCGTGTCCAGGTCGATTGCGCAGTCCGCCTGGACCTTGCGCACGAGATCGCGCAGCTGCCCAAACGGTGCCCGTCCGCCCAGAGGGCGAAGCGCCATGGCTTCTTCGGCAAAGCGCTCCGCAGGAGCCACGCCGGTCGTGCCATGCACACGCTGATCAGCAATCTCGCGTGTCCACCGGTCCAGATGCGCCTCGAACGCCGCCCAGTTCTCGAACCGGCGGCCGGCAATCGCATTGCGCTTGACATAGCCGACCCCGCGTTCGTCCTTCCCCTTCGTACGCGCCCGGTAGGGCGCACAAGCCCGCGGCGTAAATCCCCAGTAGCGGGCAAAGGTGTGCAGCCTCACATTGAACCGCACCTCCCGCGTCGTCGCATCGTGATGTTCGACCAGCGCCTTCGGATTGTCGAACAGTACTTCCGTTGGAACCCCGCCGAAGCGAAGGAAGGCTCCTTCCATCCCCTCGAACCAGTCCGCCTGGCGCTCCCGAAGCGAGGGACGGATATGCAGCCGACGCGAGTAACCCAGCGTTGCTACAAACAGGTGCACCCGAACACGCTCGCCGCCGACCCACGCCCGCGTGTCGCCAAAGTCGATCTGCATCTGATGTCCCGGCGCCGTCTCAAACCGAACCGTCGCGCGCTTCTGCGCCCTCAACTCCCGACGCCAACCCTGCACCCGAAGCTCCACCGACCGAAGCCCTATAACGATCCCATGTTCGCTCTCCAGTTCCTGGCGCACCACATCGGCGTTGCCGCCATGGCGGAAGAAGCGCTCCCGCAGCCAATCGTCCAGCCCGTCAAACGCGGTCCGCCGCACAGGCTTGCGAAACGGAAAAGTCCCACCCTCGCGCAGATACCGACGCACCGTGTTGCGCGCGCATCCGAATTCCTTCGCAAGTCGCTTCGCTCCCCAGCCAAGCTCATGCAGCCGCAGCATCGCTGCCACTTCTTCAGGCTGAAGCATCTCCTCCCCCCGCATCGTTCTCGACAATGCAGGAATCGCCGAAATCTCAACCGTCATCCATGCCTCCTCTCATAACCGAGGGGTCAGTTCTTCATTTCGTCAGGGGGTCAGTTTCTCAATTCGGCCGACAGCTGGTGCTGGATTTCCAACGGGTGACCTTGAGAGACAAATGCTTCGGCTCGCCGGAAACGCGACCAGCATCTGACCACCCGCTATGCGGCAGATGGACAAGAACTCAGGCCGCCATCGCCAGCCACATCCGCAATGCCGCCGGATCGATGGAAGCTGCTTACCCCGCCAGCCTCTCCGGTCATGCCGCCTGCGTCGTTAATACCTTGAACAGCAGCCTGGCGGTTAAACCGCCTTGCGTGTTCGGTATGGCGGCACAGCGGTTTGGAGATCGGAGCCGACTGGCAGCGAACGCCACGCCCCACGGTAGCGATGCCTCGCAGCCAGGTTGGATGACCAAGCAGCGGCATGTGCGGCAGGCTTGCACCCGCTTCAGATGCGAGACGGGTCAAGACAATCATCCTGCACAACGCCACGCGGCGGTGAGCCGGTTTCGAAAAGGGCCGGCCCCGGCCGTTCATACAAGTGGAGTTGGGGGCGCGGGGCCGGATCAAGCCTATCGCGTTGGACCCGCCGGGACCGCGCGTACATCATCCCGGCAACGCCAGGCGCTCGCCTGGCGTCATGCGGGCTTCGGCTTGGCGCGCCGAATGTCTGGACCGGCATCGCGGAGCAATGGCGCACCAGTCTACGACATGGTGCGTAGTCGCCATGCTGCCCCTGGCCAGATCGTAGATGACCTCGGCTTGTTCGCCATGGCGAGCCGAAGCACGTTGACGGCCGTGCCGGGTGATGCGCCGTCCCAGACTATCATCCCAAAATCGGCGCGCGCCATCTCCCGGTCTTTGGCGGCGTAGATCCAGTATCCTCTAGCGCCTTCAGGAGACGGGACCCGGTAGGCAGCCCAGTCGCCCAGATCATTGCGGGGTTCCTTGGCCGCATGGAAGACCCCGACATGTTTGTAGCCGTAGCCCGCGAGCAGGCCCTGCGCCTCGGCATCGGCTCCAGACGCGTCGCCAATCAGCACGCCGTGCACGGCAACAACGATTGGGCGGATCCGAGCGATGGCAGGTTCCGGCAGCTCAAATATCTCGCGTGAACCCCCTATGAATATCATCGACATCATGACTTTCCCTTCTCTCCAGGGCTCCCTCGCTCTGACCGCCGTCTCCCTCTGGCCCTGCGTGAGGGGTCACCCGAACGCCGAGACGGCGAAGCCGGCTCGGGGAGCGGCGGGACGCCGCAACTAAAGCCCGGTCGGCGGCAGGCCGGCGCGCAGACCTGCCGCTTCCGGAGGCGCTACGCGCGCGGAGCTAGTGGCCTTTGTCGGCCAGCCAGAGGCTCACGTCCTGGATCGAGCGCATGAGCACCGACGGATTGTCCCGCGCGGGAATGAAGCCCCAGCTCTGCCAGTAGCGCTCTGCCTCGGCGTCGATCGCCCGCACCACCACCGCGCGGCCGCCGACGATGTCGGCGCCGGCGACGCAGCGATACAGCGCGTCCTTGACCAAGCCGCTACCGACGCCTTGTCCGGCATAGCGGTGGTCGACGGCGAGTTGTCCGATCAGCAGGCAGGGGATCGGATCGGGCGGGCGTCCGGTGCGGATGGCGCGCGGTGCGCTATTTGGCTGGATCACGCCCGGCGCGAGGCCGTAATACCCGACGACTGTTCCCTCGTCGTGAACGACCAGGACGCGGGTAAACCCGCGGGCCTGGTTCGTTCGCGCGAAGCCGGCCAGCCAAGCATTGAGCGCCGGCTTGCCGCAATCGAAGCTGTCGAGGCGATGTGCGTGGTCGAGGAGTTCGATGCCTGAAAGCGCCACCTAGCTGTCCCAGGGCGGGGACCGACGCAGCCGCTCGGCCGCCTTCGTCGGGGGCGCAGCGGCCGGGGCTGAGATCGCCTGCATGAAGGCGTCATAGGCTTCCGGGGACACGCGGATGACGGTTTCGTTGAGGATGGCCGCCTGCGCCTCGTGCAGCGCGGCGCGCCGCATGAACTCCGTGCGCGACAGGCCGAGCAGCTCCGCGCCGCGGTCGATGATAGTGAGATCATCGTCGCGAAACCGCATCGAGACGGGTGCTTCCTTCCTGGTGGGTGTGGTGGCCATGGCGCGCTCCTGTGCTGCGAACGTATATACGTTAGTGTAACGCGGAACGCAATACTACGTTCCCTGGCGACGTTTCGTGGCGGATGGTCTCAGGATTTCTCGCCGGATCGGTTCTTCTCGGCTTCTCGCCCCAGTCGCCATTGCCGCAATCCAGAGCAAGGTGGCTTTGGTCAGCTCCGGCGGATCAATTACGGCTTAAGGAAGTGCATTTGTTTTTGGCGGCCGGATGAGCGGGTCCAGAAGCGAAGTCGCTGCCATGACTGTCGCCGGACGAGCCCCGGCTATCCCGAACCTGATGAACATCTGACGCGATGGCGACTTTCGGGCCGTCACGCCACAAAGGAGGAACGGCTATGAAGGCTGGGCGGCGGCACTTTCATTCTCAGGCGCCGCTCTATGCCACCTGTCGGCCAATGTGACATCGCCACTGCGGTCCTTCGAACAAGTCGATTCGATTCTGAATTTCGGCCTTTAGATGATTGTAGCGATTGAATCAGCGACAAGGGCTGGGCAATCGCGGTTGTGGTGACCGCGAGCCACTAAGCTTGTGCCGTACCCTTACAATGATTCATCAAGGCGTTTACCTCGGCAATCACGAGATCCGGCGTGATGTCGAACTTGCATCGGACTTTGACCGGACAATGCCGCACTTGGTCCAGACCACATCCGCGACATTCAATAACACTCATAAGCATGCTGACCAAGGGACCTCGAAACCCCCAAATCTCCGGTAGATGTGACGCCGTGAAAATGCCGATAGTAGGGCGGCCAAGCTGGGCAGCGACATGGCCGGTGCCTGAATTGTTCGAAACGACGAGCGCGGCCGAATTCACGAGACAATTGAATTCCAATTCTGACAAGTCGACAGCCGTCCGAATGTTCGCGGCTCCACGTTCCCTAGCTATCTTCGCAACCTCCTCAAGCGCTTCCAGGCATTCGCCACGGCCAACGAGGACCACCTCACCACGGGTCGAAAGAGCAGCGACAACTTTGCCAAAACTTTCAATCGGCCAATCTCGCAGGCTGGAATTGGAGAACGGAGCCACGACAATCGGGGCATTGCCTGTAGTCGAATTCTGTGGGTGACCCGCTCCGCTTTCGAAATAGGCAGCTGCCTTTGCGACCAGAAAGAGGAGGATTTCTGACACATGCTGGAGACGCACCTGCTTACGGTCAATGAACCAATCAAGCCATCTACGGGGGATTTTGTTAGCAAGCCCTATTTTTTGGACCAGCTTGTAGAAAATGGTTCTGCGCAGTTTCAGATTGAATGGCGCTATCGCAATATCGATCTGATGCATGCTGTACGGATCAACTATCGCCGCACGGTGCCTGGCGGGGACTTCAAGCAAGATGGGCCTTGTTTCTTCCGGAACACGCATATCAATGGCAAGATCAAACTCGCCGGTCAGCAGCGGCCTTATGTCGGCGGCTGCTTTGCGCGTTTTGACTTTTGGGTTGCGAGGAAAAAAGTCAAAAGCAATGTGATCGTCGGCGAGGTCGAACTGTTTTGCAGTAGCGATGTTCCAGCTTCCCACCACCAGCGTAATGTGGGCATGCGCAAAACGCTGACGAAGGTCCTTTAGGGGCCCTAGAGACATCCAAAAGTCGCCGACATGATCAAGCTTGAGGACCAAAATTCTCATCCTTGCGCTTGACTGTTCCGGCTCTTCCCAGCTGCGGTATATAATTTGATTGCGGTCGTGCTTTGTAAAATATGCCATTGCCATTCCGAAGATTATACGGTCAACACTGATAGCCCAGTGACGCGTGTGTAGGGTTGGAGTGCTCCCCACTTGTCCGCGTCTCCGCAAGAATTCTGCCATCAGATCCAAGCCGCGCTCCAGCAGGAGCTGTCGGGCGAAGTCTGCATCTCTAGCGGTGGTAGCGCGCCAAGAAGCCAGCTATGTCCCGACCCGCAATGTGAAGGGCTTCGTCACGGTCTTGCATGCAGTGAGTTCGAGAAACGCCGAGTAGACGGCGTTCGCCAAGCCGCCGTCCCCAGATCTCGAGCATAACGGCAGTGGCCTCGCTCTTTGGTCGATGCTGATCCTGAATGAGACCGTCGCCGCCGGCGACGACATCGCCGGCCGGATTGACCGTCTCCGGCACGCCCTGTCGCTGTGGTCCCGCATCATGGTGGTTACAAAGGACCCGCCGCAGGCGCTTTTTTCTGCGCGTCCGGGTCGTCCAACATGAAGTGGACGAATCAACCCTGTGATGAAGTCGACCGCCGGCCCGCGGTGCGCTGGCCGGCGGCGTCGATGAACACCTTTATTCGCCGAGCTTGGATAGCGGCATCCCTATCACGCTGAGAGCCTGTTATGCTGGTCCAGCGTTTGATCGCAGTCTTGATCCATGCGAGCAGCTTGTGAGGGATGCAACCGAACGAGGCGCTGCTCCCACAGTCGTCGCAGGCCCTCCATCACAGCGTCACGCTTAGCCTGATCCGGCGCAATTGTATTGAGGAGATCTCCCAACATGGCTTCGCCCTCAATCCGCATCAGCAGATTAAACAAGTCGTGTGAAATTCGTACACTGTCACTGCTGAAGTGGGTCGTGCTGATCTCGCAGTGAGTCTCCCGACGATCTGGCGCTTTGTAAGCGCGGGTTTGATGGAGGGACACATAGGGCGGCAACGAAACCGCAAGCGCAGTCCAATCCTGCAGCGTTGCAGCCCGCTTTTTTACCAGGAAGGGCCCGACCACAAGTCCATCCAGCTCTGTCGTCAGAAAGGTGGCAATCGCGTCTGCAACCGAATCCACGATCGGTTCGGCATTGTTGTTAAAGGACGTATTGAGCAGAATTGGAGTGCCTGTGCGCTTCTTGAACGCATTGATGACCTCCCAGTACGCGGGATTGGCGTTGCGCGATACTGTTTGCAGGCGAGCGGTACCGTCGACGTGCGTGATGGCACCGAGCAAGGCGCGCTTTGAGTCACGCACGCGAACGACGAAATTCATGAATGGAAATTCGTGCCTACCGTCCGGGAGGTCGAAAAATTCGCTCGCATCCTCCTCCAGCACAGATGGCGCGAAGGGCCGATAGCCTTCGCGCTTCTTGACCATCGCATTGATCCGGTCCTTGTTTGCGGCGGGCCGAGGGTCGGCAAGAATGCTGCGGTTGCCCAGCGCACGTGGCCCAAACTCCGAACGCCCCTGCACCCAGCCGATCACGGCGCCGTTGGCGATCCAGTCGGCTGCACTGCTTGCCACGTCATCAGAGCGTTCAACCTCGAGATGTCCGGCCCATGCATTCAGTTCCTGTTGCACGGCGCGCTCGCTCCCGAGATCAGGACCCCAATAGACCTCCTGCAGTCGCTCACACGGCGCGGGGCGGCCCATCTCGTTAGAGACTATCAGCGCAGCTCCCAATGCGCAGCCAGCGTCGTGAGACGCGGGTTGCACGAAAATGTCTTCGAAAAGCCCTGAATACAGCAGCTTACCGTTCATCGTGCAGTTGTGGGCCACCCCCCCCGCCAGGCACAACCGCTTCATGCCGGTGGCCTCACGGTGATGCCGGAGAATGTGGAACACGATCCGCTCAAGCGCTTCCTGCAGTGACGCACTCACATCTCGATGCTGCTGGGTGAAGGGCATTCCCTTTCGCCTGACCTCGATATTGCGGAGCAACGCCGGACCGATGCGGTCGAGGTGAACACGGTAGCCACCGCCGTTGGCGGAGAGCTCGTAGAACTGCTCGAAGAGCTCGCGATAGGGAGCGGGGTCGCCGTAGGGCGCGAGTCCCATTACCTTATACTCGTCGAACAAGCCGTAGCCGAGATAGCGGATCGTCTCGAGATAAAACAGCCCAAGAGAATTGTTCTCGGGGAAAGCCTCGAGTTGCGTAATTTCTGTGCCAGACCCTACCGCCAAGAGGCCCGATAGGAAATCACCAGAGCCATCAATCGCTAGAATGAGACTTTGTTCGAAGCCCGACATTGCAAAGGCGCTCACGGCGTGCGCCTGATGATGACTTACGAATGAAATACGCGAACTGTCCAACTTAGTGCCGAACTCACGCGTTAACAGATCCTGCACCAACGTTTTAGCATCCAACGGAATGGAGAGAATGTCCGGGTGGGATGCGGACATTCCTTCAAGCATGGCGTTGGCATAGGGCTCGCTGGCGTAGAGCGCGACACGATCAATGTCGTTGAGCTGAACCCCCGCCGCTGACAGACAGTATTGAATCGAACGAATTGGGAGCTTGTTGGAGTGTTTCATCCGATTGAGGCGTTCCTCTTCGACGGCTGCTATCACCCGTCCGTCTCGGACGAGCACCGCGGCGCCATCGTGCATAAAGGCGTTCCGAAGCTCGAATCGGTTTTCATGGACTTGGTCAAGTCCGCCGCTAATTCCTAGACACAGCATTTCTTTCTCCACATAGTGACGGGCAAGCCAAATTGGCCTGCCTCAGACCGTTTCCAACTAAATAGGCCGCGTTGTCGCTTGCAGCTGCAACCGCCTGTCAGGCATCACCGGCATCAAAGAACGCCTCATAAGGGTCCGCCTGAATCAACATGAGATGCTTCGATCGTGGCGCCTGCCGTTCCATGACGCCGAGAGCTTGGCTGGATCATCGAATCTTGAGCGGCTGCTGACTTGCATGCCGGCGATGCCGTTTTCATCTGCAGCACGAACTTGTGACGCGGGCTGCCTATATCCTTGCGAAGGGGCGGCTGTTGACGAATAATGCCGCGCCGTGAACTGGCCCGATTTCATTCCCCGAAAGACCGTCGCACAGGCGAGTGACATGTGCTGCACTGTCCGCCTGCTTCCCGGTCGCACATCCGATAACGCCTTCGCTTGTGCAGGAGGCCGCATCGCGTCATTCGTCGGCCAAACATGGCACCGACTGGAAGCCCGGCAATACCGCGTAGATGTAAAGTGCGCTGATGTTGTATGGTAGCGCTGCCGGCCGGGTCTCCAATCCGCTGCCCAAACGAGCGGACTGCCTGCGGCAAAAAGCCCGCCACAAGCAGGCAGCTGGCTCGCCTGCAAGACTTCGCAGCTCAGGAACATTGGGGACGACTAGCGTCGAACCGCCGACATGATCGGCCAGTTGCAACTCACTTCTCGGCACGACCTCCACTGCACGTCAGGGCGCATGGAAGATTTTCTCCTTTGGATGGGTGATCGGTGCGGACGTGCTTTTGTCCATGCAAGATTTCCGAAGAGTTATGAAATCGTTTGTTTCGATCAAAGTCATCCACACTATGAATAGCTGCCGGACATGCGCTTCAAAGGGGCTTCAGGCTTCCCGGATGGCTACTCCGATTCGAAGCGCGTGGCATTCCATGCGCTCTATGACAACATTTTTCAGCAAAGGGTATGAGAGCAAACCCACACTTCTTTTTCAGAAGTCGCTTCGAAGCAGCCCAGGCCTTGATGGGCTTCTTCACCAAGTTCGGCGATGGTGCCGCAGACATTCTTCCTCTTTCCGGGCTGAACAAGCGCAGAGTTCGCGCCTTGGCAGTGTATCTGGGCGCTCCGTCTGATCTTGTTGAAAAGATCCCGACCGCCGACCTGGAGAACCTCGTCCCGGTCTCACATACGATGAGATTGAGGACTTCCTCGAAGGCCAAGAGATCAACGAAGCGGCGCACAGGCGTATACTTCATGCGCATTCCAGCACAGCCCATAAGCGAGCGCTTCCCGTCACAACGATTGCCATGACGGGTTCGATATTTAGGCATCGGCAATAGCGTCTCAACATACACGATCGATGGGCTTGCCGCAGTTAGGCAGCTAGCGGCCTGAATTACCGCTGGAGCGAAGCGCTGCTCTTTCAGCCCGCATGCGGTCATGAGGTTGACAGTGTCGGCACGTATCGCCGAGGCCGGCACGCGAACTCATTCTTCCTGAATGCCTGCTCTATCGATCTTCCGCAGCGTACCCACTTGACCGGTCGCTTCGACATTCCAGGCACCTGGATTGTAGCCGATCCTTGCCGCTCTCCTTCGGCCGGTCGCAATGCTAGACGTGCGGCCGTTACGCGATGCAGAGCTTGTTGTCAGATGCGTGATGCGAAACGTGAGATGCAGCTCAAGTTTCGGCGATGGCAGGCGCGCCGCATTGTTGATATGATCCGCGCAGAAAAGGCGCGCAAATGACATCGGATTCAGAGAAGGCTGAGGCCGTCGAGCAGTTGCTTGATACACCTGACCTTGCAACCGCACTGGAAAGTGAACAGTTTAAGAAATTCCTTGACCAGGTGCCGATTGCCATTGCCGTTTCGGACCTTGCCGCTGAAGAGCGCGTGGTCTACGCCAATCCGGAATTCGAGAAACTGTCAGGCCTGACGGCCGCCAGGCTCACCCGAGAAAACTGGGCGGCCCTTTTAGGCACAGGCCTCCATCAGCAACAGGACAGGCCGCTAGCCGAGGCCGTGGTCGAGGGAACCGATCTGGTCGGCACCTTCAGGCTGGAACGCGGCGAGGACAAACCCGCGATTGTCGACGTTTATTCGAACGAGATAGAGGACGACAACGGCAAGGTTTGCTTCCGACTGGTGGCACTGGTCGACGTATCGGCTCACGGCGAGGCGGGAGATCAGCGCTCGGCCGAGGAGCGGGTCAGCGAGAAAGACACACTGCTTCGCGAACTGCAGCACAGGGTGAAGAACAACCTGCAGATGATCACCGCACTGATCCGGCTGGAAAGCCGCAACGCTACCGAGGCCGACCGGAGACGGTTTGAGCGGCTCGCCGGTCGCGTCGACGCTCTAGCGATCCTCTACCAGACGTTAACGGCCGACGAGCCGAAGGAGGAGGTCGACCTTGGTGTGTATCTCAGCCAGATAGCGTCCGCGGTCATGAGCTCGCATGCGGTCGAGGGGATCCGGCTGGATATGAAGGTGGATACATATCCGGTGTCAATAAACGTCGCCATGCCGGCGGGACTGGTCGTAAACGAATTGCTGACCAATTCGCTTAAGCATGCGTTCCGGGGCCGCGACGGCGGCACGATAACGCTGCACAGCATCGTCGATGGCGACGGCTGCAGGGTTATTGTGGCGGACGACGGAATCGGCCTGCCGGAAGGCGAGGTGTGGCCCAAACCAGGCAAGCTCGGAGCGCTGATCGCGCGATCGCTGACCGAGAACGCCAAGGCGCAGCTAGCCGTCGAGTCCAGCGCCAACAAAGGGACGAAGGTGACCATCGTTTTCAAGCGGTCGGCGGCAGCAAGCTGAACGGTTGCTGTCGACTAGCAGGCTGGCGGCTGGCTTCATGTCGCGGCTTTGAGCAGGTGGCTGCAAATAGGCCCGGACGCGCTTCGCGGCCAGCTTCACATGGTCGAGGTCTTCCATTATGCTCCAGGCTTGCTGCTTCTGACTTCGGCGGCCAGTCCATCCCCACCTAGCGGAAGGCACTCCCGCCTGATTACGTTGCGGCTTGAGTCTTGACGGCGGGGGCACCTGACGCCTTCGCGCTCATCACGCGCGGGCCGGCAATTCAGCAGCGAGTCATCGCTTGGCCAATCTTGCCGCGGACGAAGGTCTAACCTACAAATAAAATTGGTCCGACTGTTCGTGGCCGGAGGTAACCGCGAATTTCGCTATCGGGACAGGAGAGCAGTGCTGTAGGCAAACCGGGATGCGTGCATTCGTTCGACTGGTTCTACGATTATCCTGACGCCTGGGGTGACCAGTTGCACCAGTATTTCCTACTACGCGCAATCTTTGCAGGGTCATGTGCAGATCATCGCGGCCCGCCAAGACATCGGAAAACTGATCGACGATCCTTCAACCCCTGAGATATTGCGCGCCCGAATGGCATCGGCGGCCGCCATATAATAGTTTGCGGCAAAGACGGCCGCGATCGAACGGCTGAGGACGCGCTCGCCAACAGATTGCGCGACAGACGATGGGGTGGATACCGCGGATACGACGCCTGGTTCGATGCTCCGATCAACAACGCGAAGCTCGCCGCGACTTCCGTCTACAGCGATTCGGTTCAAAGGCTTGGCGCGTTCGACAAAGCTCGCCGCGCCGAAGCGCGATGCATAGAAGCCGGGATAGTCGCCCGAACACAAGTCGAACAAGCGGAGTGGTCGACCGTTTCGTCCTCCCCGGGACGAGCCGGTTGCTCTGGCCTGGGGCGACCTGATGGGTCTTGCGGAGCACCGTCTCCAGCATGGCGATCAGGTCTTCGGGAAGTATGGCGTCATTCTGCACAGACGGTTTTGCGTGGCTGTTACGGATGCCGGCGGGCACGGTGGCGATATGGCGGTCCTTTCGATCGAGCGGCTCGCCACGCTGCGTATAATTCCACGCCAGGGAGGAGAGACGGCGCTCGATCGTCGCCACAGAGTTTGGTTTCTTGTCTCCTGTAACCTTTCTGGATGCACAGGCCGTAATGTAGAGGCCGACGGTCTGCGGATCAAGCGGCAACACCTCGAGGTGCTGCCGGCGCGCCCAGGCGCAAAAAATCCGCTCTCGACCGAGCGGCGTCAGACCGGTATTCTTATGGATGTTCATCCGGTCCCCCTGGAGTCACTGAAGCTTCGACAATCTCAGCTTTCCCGGTTCGGACCGGATGGACAACCTACTGAAAGCTCACAACTAGCTACCAATGCGATCAGCTTTCGGGCTATCGGGCGCATCCAGGGAGGATGGGTATGTTCTTGGCTAACGGGCTCAAGCTGCGGGACCGCGGGTGCACGCTGGCACTGATGTTGGCGATCATATGTGTATGTGCGCCTGCACTGGCGGCAAACGCGTCGGATCAGGCGTGCCGGTCCATCGCCAAGCTCAAAATTCCAAGCGTGATCTTTACCGAGGCTAGCCTTCAAAAGCCGCAGGAGATCCCCGCAGATCCCTTCACTGCATTCACCGGCGCCTCGCCTCAGGCGGTAAAAGTGGGCGGGCACTGCCTTGTCCGAGGTGTTATCGGGAAACGCCAGGGGGTCGATGGTCAATCATATGGCACCCGGTTTGAGGTGCGTCTTCCGACGACCTGGAACGACATGTTCCTTTTCCAGGGCGGCGGCGCAGTTGATGGCTTCCTGGCGCCGGCCGTCGGGACCATTCCTTGCCGGAACTCGACCGCGGCTCCCGGGCTCTTGCGCGGCTACGCTGTTGTAAGCATGGATGGCGGGCACCCAAGCCCCGATCCGGCTTTCGGGGTCGATCAAGCCGCACGCATTGATTTTGCGTACGCCTCCATTGGCAAAGTCACTTCGGTCTCGAAGCAGGTGATTGCCAAGTTCTATGGGGCGGCTCCGAAAAAGTCGGTGTTCATGGGATGCTCGAATGGCGGTCGTGAGGCGTTGATAGCGGCTCAGCGATATCCGCTCGAGTTCGACGGCATTGTTGCAGGTAGCCCGGGTTTTCGTCTCAGTGCCGCCAACATTGCCGAAGCCTGGGATACTCGCCAGTACATGAGCATCGCTCCCAAGGACGAGGCCGGCCATCCCATTCTATCCCGCGCCTTCTCCCAGCAGGATCTGAAGATCGTCGCCAAGGCGGTTCTCGCTGCTTGTGATGCCCGCGATGGCATTGAGGATGGCGTCATCAACGCCTGGCAGCAGTGCCGGTTCGACCCAAAGGTCCTGTCCTGCCAAGGCGATAAGACGGACAGCTGCCTCACGGCTGGTCAAGTGCAGGCCATGAGCCGCGCGTTCGCGGGTCCGGAAAGCTCCGATGGCGAAAAGCTTTACAGCGATTGGCCATATGATACGGGCGTTGCGGGCGCGGACTGGAGAATGTGGAAGCTGGGCAATTCCCCCACTTCCCAGTCGGATGCAAATAACATCGTTCTGGGAGCCCGCTCGCTTCAATACTACTTCATGACGCCCCCGGCGCCGAATTTTGACCCCCTGAAGTTCGACTTCGACAAGGATCCGGCACGCGTTGCGGATACGGCCAAGCTCAATGATGCGACCGGCACGTATCTCGCCAGCTTCGCTGCCCACGGTGGAAAGCTGCTCTTGTTTCAGGGACTTTCCGATCCAGTCTTCTCAGCCAACGATCTGGTGCGCTGGTACAAGCAAGTCGTCGAGGTCACAAGCGGCGGCGATTTGGAAGCGACTCGCCGTTTCGTGCGCATGTTCATAATTCCGGGGATGACCCACTGCGGCGATGGCCAAGCCTTCGACGACTTTGATCCTTTGGCCGCCATCGAGGGCTGGATAAACCAAGACAAGGCTCCGGATTCTCTCGCGGCTGGCAGCAAGGCATTCCCCGGCAAGCACCAGCCGATCTGCGCTTATCCCACTCAAGCTGCCTATGGCGGTAAGGGAAATCCCGATGAGATCGCGAGCTATTCGTGTCGGGGATAAGAGACCTCGTCATTTGTTCGCTTCAATCTGCGCGCATTCCCGGAACAGGTCTCCCGGACCAAGGATCGGTTGGAAAAGCTAAACCCGGAATTTGTGGGCCGTGCCATAACGCAGTTGATGATCATGCCTGACTACGAAGCGTCGGCCGCCGATAGTCTGGACACAGCGCTCGCTGTGCTCGATGAGGTAATTGTTATCGCCTGAGATCTGACCGCCTCATCCCAGCGGACAAAACGGGGGCATCAGAGCCCGGACGCCTTGGTGAGATTTACGCGGAAACGATCGCGCCGGCGCTGATAATTTCGCGTCATCTCCGCGGAGGCATGGCCGAGCTGTTTTTGCACATAGCGTTCGTCGACCTCGGCCGACGAGGCGAGGCCGGCGCGCAGTGAGTGGCCGGCGAATTTCTTGGCCCGTTCGCCCTCCGACAGATCGCCGCGCACGCCGGCGGCGAGCGCCGTGCGCTTGACTAGGCGTGCGACCTCCTGGTCGTTCAAGCGATCGGCACCGACGGCTCTGCCTTGACCAGCAACGCGCCGAAACAGCGGTCCGTGCGCAATGCGCGCCAGTCTTAGCCAGGTCTGCAGAGCGACCACAGGGCAGGTGGCGTCGGAGGAGCCGCGGCCGATTTCGACCTCGCGCCAGCCGGTTTTGCCGCGCAATGTGACAAGCAGACCCTTATCGGCAAAAATCTCGACCCAGCCGCGCCCGTCCTCGGTCTGATCCCTGCCGACGTCGAGGCCGACGATTTCGGATCGGCGAAGGCCGCCGGCGAAACCCAAAAGCAGCATGGCGCGGTCGCGCAGACCACGCAGCGTGCCGCGGTCGAGGGTCTCGAACATGCGATCAGATCCTCGGGCAGGATCGCTTCCTTCTGCCTGGGAGGGGAGGCGTGGGTGTTGCGAACGCCAGCCACGACCGTTGCGATGTGGCGGTCCTTGCGGTCCAGCGGCTGACCGCGCTGGGCAAAATTCCAGGAGAGCGACGAAAGCCGGCGCTCGATGGTTGAAACGGTGTTGGGCCTTTTGTCGCCAGTGGCCGTACCTGACGCGCAGGCGGCGATGTAGAGCCCGACGACCTGAGGATCGGGCGGGAACATCTCGATGCCTTGGCGCCGGCACCAACTCGAAAAATGCTTCCAGTCGGCTGCGTAGGCGCGACGCGTGTTGGCCGAACTCGCCGCCTCGATATAATCGCGCGCGCGGCCGGCGAGCGCCTCAAGCTGCGCAGGCAGGCTGGGATTGGCAATGGCTGGAAGGGGAGGGGGACGAGGCTAGGTCGGCATCGCCCATCTGCATGACGATATCGACGATGTCGGGCAAAGCCGCGGCGCTTTGTGTGTGAAGCTTGTCCGAAATTCGTAGCATATTTCGGACATCTTGACCGTCACTTCGTCCGAAATCGGACCACAGATTTCGGACAAAGCCCCGGCATCAACCCGCCAATATCTCGATCTGCCGTCGCCGCTGCAAACGTCGCCTGTGAGAGGCGAGCCGCCTCTAAACTGGTCGTATATCCCGATTAATAATAAGAATGTAGTCAACTTCCATATTTTAGAGGGCACGCATGCTGCCACTCAACCGGCCTGATCACCACACAAAGTGAGGAAGAACCTGGTTAGGTGCAAAGCGACAATTGCCTCGACAGCGGGTCCCGGAAGGTTTATGCTGCCCAATCTTACCGCAATCCGAAATGGCGATTGAGTACCTTCACGAGTGAAGGGATTCCCGCGGTCTTAGAGATGAGTTGTCGAATGGCGCGAAGTCGCACAGAATCGCGAAGTCGCACAGAATCGTGTGTTTGATACCGATCAGGATCGCGAGCTATTTCAGGCGCAGAGAGGTCTTGCGCCCGATGCACGAGTTGCTCCCGGTCCAACGGAAGTGAATGGGGTGGAACTGCTTTGTCGACCAAATTGTTGACGGAACGTCCGGCGCCCATTGTTGCTACATGTCTGGATTCTTGGGGCGTTTTGGATGATGCAATCCACCATCTCACTCCAAAGGGCAGTGGAATCTGGAACAATGTCGCTTTTGTACGCAGGACATCCTTCGCGCCCGATTGGCATATTGTCTTTAACTCTGCTTCTATTTTTGGGCTCCCTGTTGATATCGAGGCGAGTCCAAACAGGACAATTTTTGCAATCGGCGAACCGCCGACGAAAGCTCATCGCGCATTTCATGAAGGGCAGGGGAAAAATACCATCGTCCTGACGTCTGACGCAGAGCTGGCTGCTCGGCAGAATGCAGAGCGCCGATTCGTTTTGTCTCCACCTATCACTCGGTCTTGGTCTGTAACAAAGACATATGACCAACTTCTGGTCAGCGAAGTCGTGGACAAGCCGCTTCGGCTCTCATGGATTACCAGTAACATCGCCCTGCTTAAAGGGCATCGATATCGGCTGGCGTTTCTGGAACGGCTGAGAGAGGAGCTCGATTTTGACCTGTTCGGCCGAGGTTTTCGGCTGATTGGAGATAAATGGGACGCACTCGCACCGTACCGTTACAGTATAGCTTTCGAGAATACTCGTGCTGATTACTATTTTACAGAGAAGCTTATGGACTGCTTCGTTGCTGAAACAATGCCGATCTATTACGGCAGCCCGGCAATCACGAGGTTCTTCCCTTCCGACTCAATGGTTCTGATTGACCCAGAGGACAAGAACGTAATCCAAAAAATTCAAGAAATCATCGACTCGGACCTCTGGAAGGAGCGTCGCGGCGCAATACAAGAGGCGAAGCGGTTGGTTCTTGAGAAATACAATACGTTTGCTTATCTCGCGGGCTTCATCGAAAGCGTTCACGATAAACCCTTACCGCCGGAAGTTATACACATCGGTTCGCCTGCGGTCGATTTTGGGACAGACGAATGAAGTACTCCAACGCTCGCTTCGCGTGCCCGGCGGTTGGTGGTCTGGCGAGATCGGTACGGAGCGCTCGGCGGAGAATGCCTACCTGCGCAGACGGGCCGGCACGGGCGCACGAGGTCATGCGCCCCCGGCTGCCGCTGATCAGACGAACTGGGGAAGGCCAGGAACGGAATTGAGGACCTCGTCCACGAGTTCGTCGCCGGCATGTTCCTTGGCGAAGGCGATCGTCTCGTTGGCGATGGCGGCGATCTTTAGAATGCTGAGACCCTCACTCATCAATTGCTGGCCGAGCCCCATGAGGCCGCCTCCGCCCTCTGGGTCGTTGCCATGATACTTCGCCACTAATTCCGAAGCTCCGGGAATGGCCGCGATCATGCGCGCAACGGGACCGTCGGCCGCGTGGCGTTGCAGGAAACCCAGCATTAACCCAACGGCCTTCTCTGCGAGAGCCGGGCCGATGCCGGCACCAGTGGCGATGCGCGATAAGAATTCTTCCATGGCAGGGTTCGTCTCTCTTTAATGAGGTTTACACGGGGCCGGTCCGGCGCCCAAAGCGCCCTTGGCCGAACCAGAATTGCACTCCACAAAAATAGGCCGGCGGAAGTGCTATTGCAACTGCGCGTAAAACCGCCTCTGTCAACGCAAGCTGCGTCGGACGTGCGTATTTCGCAAAAACGGGACAGTCGTTCCGCTAAATCGCGGACAGCAGTTTCACTAATTCGCGGACAGCAGGATGGGGTCGGCGCTCGGTTGCCTGGTTGAAGTCATTTGTGATTGATTTCGCCGTTTTCGGCGCCGGTCAAGGGCGACGGTGTTTTTTGCTTTCTCATGCTGTCGCCTTCGAGGGTGATGCGATGGGCGTTGTGGATGATCCGGTCGAGAATGGCGTCGGCTATTGTCGGCTCCGCGAATGCTTCATGATGCACCTTTCCTTGATCGCCTGGTCCGTTGCAGTCGGCGTTGAAGTTGATCGATCTGGTCGCTGGAAAGGTTTCCGCTTGGCCGCGGGCGTCACCATTTCTTTCCCACAAGATCCTTCAACGCGGCATTGTCGAGCATGGCGTCGGCCAGAAGCCGCTTCAGCCGCGTGTTCTCGTCCTCCAGAGCCTTCAGTCGCCGAGCCTCGCAGACATCCATCCCGCCGAAGCGGGCCTTCCAGTTGTAAATCGAGGCGTCGCTGACCCCGTGCTTGCGGCACAGATCGGCAACCGATACCTCGGCCTCATGTTCCTTCAAAATTCCGATGATCTGCTCTTCAGAGAAGCGGCTACGTTTCATGTCCTGGTCCTCTCGATGGGCCAGAACGAACTTCAAACCGGATTAGATAAGAGGGGCAAGGTCAAGGTCGATGACTCAACTGTTGTGTGGGGAGAGCTCTTACTTCTCATTCGCTCCAAATGCGGACGCGGCGCACGAGCTCGGAAGTTGAGATCCCGTAGCGATCGTGAAGCGTCGGCAGCGCGCCAGCGTCGAGGAACTCGTCGGGCAGGGCGATCTGGCGAAAGACTGGGGTCACTCTCTCGCGCATCAGCAGCGCGGCAACGCCTTCGCCAAGGCCACCAATGATGGTGTGGTTCTCCGCCGCCACCCGAACGGCGCGCGGCAGCGAGTATCGCCTCCGTATCCAGAGGTTTGATCGTCGGAACGTGCAGAACGGCGCAGCCGATCCTGTCGGCTTCAAGCGCCTTCGCGGCCTCCAGCGCGCGCATGGTCATCAGGCCGCTGGAAATGAACAATACGTCCGCGCCCTCGCGCAGCATTCGCGCCTTGCCGATTTCAAATGTATAGTCGTCTTCGTCGAGCACGACAGGAACCTTACCGCGCGAAAGCCGCATGTAGACCGGCCCGTTGTAGTCCGCGATCGCCTCCGTGGCCTGTTCGATGTCGAGCGCGTCGCAAGGGTCGATGATCGTCAGGTTCGGCATCCCGCGGAAGATCGCGATGTCCTCCGTCGCCTGGTGGCTGGGGCCGTAGCCGGTCGTCAGCCCCGGTAAGGCGCAGACGATCTTCACATTGAGTTTCTCCTCGGCGATCGCCATGCAGATGAAATCGTAGGCACGTCGCGATGCGAAGACGGCGTAGGTGGTGGCGAAGGGCGTAAAACCCTCCCGCGCCAAGCCGGCGGCGGCGCTCATCAGCACCTGCTCCGCCATGCCCATCTGATAGAAGCGGTCCGGATGCTCCTGTGCGAAGACATGGAGATCGGTGTATTTCGCGAGGTCCGCCGTCAGGCCAACTATCCCGGGCCGCTGGTGCGCCAGTCTGGCCAGTGTGTGCCCGAACGGCGCATTGCGTGTCGGTACGCCATCGGGCGCGATCGACGCGATCATCGCCGATGTGGTCTTGCGCTCACCGGCATTGGCGGCGTGGCGCGGCGCGAACTTTGACAACCTCAACGCGGACGTCCCTTTTCCAAAGCTTCGAGCGCTAACGTCCATTCGTGCGGTTCGACGCGGATGAAATGCGTGATGTCGCGGGTTTCCAGGAATGGCACACCCTTGGCCATGCGCGTATCGCAAACGATCACACGCGGACGAGGTTCCTTCAGGCCGCGCGCCATGTCGAAGGCCTTGCGGACCGCCTCGATGTCGTTGCCGTCGACGCGCTGCGCATGCCAGCCGAACGCCTCGAACTTGTCGGTCACCGGTTCGGAGGAGAGCATGGCCGTCGACGGACCATCGGCCTGCTGATTGTTGAAGTCGACAATGGCAATGAGATTGTCGAGCTTGTGGTGGGCGGCCGACATCGCGGCTTCCCAGGTCGAGCCCTCACCGAGCTCGCCGTCGGACAAAAGATTGTAGGCGAAACTGTCGCTTCGCTTGCGCGTCAGCCCCATGCACATGCCAACGGCAATGCCAAGGCCGTGACCGAGCGAGCCGCCGGTGATCTCCATGCCGGGCGTGTATGGCGCCATGCCGGACATCGGCATACGGCTTTCATCGCTGCCATAGGTTTCGAGCTCTTCCTCCGGCAGCACGCCCGCTTCGATCAGAGCCGCGTAGAGCGCGATCGCATAGTGTCCGATCGACAGCAGGAAGCGGTCGCGTCCCTCCCACAACGTGTCCTCCGGCCGGTAACGAAGCGCATGGAAATAGGCGACGGCAAGCACGTCGGCGACACCCAGCGCCTGTCCGACATAACCTTGGCCCTGGACTTGACCCATCCGCACGGCGTGTCGGCGGATACGATAGGCTCGTTCGGCCAGGCTGACATTGCTGCCAGCGCGAGGCATCTCAAGCTCCGTTGTCCACTCAGCCATGGATTAGCATCCCACCGTTGACATCGATCACGGCGCCGGTGATGTAGCTGGCCAGATCGGAAGCCAGGAAGAGATAGGCGCCGGCTACGTCGCGCGCCTCGCCCAGCCGGCTGAGCGGGATTCCCTTGATGATGTCGGCGCGCATGGCGTTGGTCAGTTTGCCGCCGGTGATGTCGGTCTGGATCAGGCCCGGTGTGATGCAGTTGACGCGGATGCCTTCGGGACCGAATTCGCGCGCCATGGCCTTGGCAAGCCCCAGAACACCCGCCTTGGCAGCCGAATAGTGCGGGCCACCGAAGATGCCGCCGCCGCGCTGGGCCGAAACTGACGACATGCAGATGATCGAGCCGCCGCCATTTTCGCGCATGTTCGGGATGAATGCCTGGCTGAGATGGAGCACGCCGCGTAGGTTGACATCGAGGATGCGGTCCCAGTCAGCCGCGCTGATCTCCAGCGTCTTGACCGGCTGCGTGACGCCCGCATTATTGCAGAGCACATCGATCCTGCCCAAGGTTTCTGTCACTTGCGCCGCCGCCCTCTTGCAGGCGTCGAGGTCCGCGACGTTGCACGCAAGGCCGAAATGGTCGGGTCCAAGCGACGCAGCGGCGTCACGCGCTTGCCCGTCATCGAGGTCGAGTATTGCAACGCGAGCCCCGTGCTGTACCATCAGCGCTGCCGTGGAGCGGCCAATTCCCCGGGGGCCCGCGGCCCCCGAAATCACCACGGCCTTGCCCTTCAGCAACAAGTCGAACTCTCCTGCTATTTCTGTTTGCCGGCGATCTAAAGTCGGTAGAACCGGGCGGCGTTGTCATGGAACAGCGCGAGCCGCTCCTCGTGCGGGTGGGCGATCGTAATTTCCTTGAAGGCGTTCAAAATGGCGTCGAAGCTCGAGAACAGCTTGTCGACGGGGAAGTTCGTCGCGAACATCGAGCGGCCGACGCCGAAGGCTGCGATCGCCTCCTCGACATAAGGACGGATCGAGAACGTGGTCCAAGTCCAGTCGCCCATGCCGAGGCCCGAGATCCAGGCGACGTTCGGCGCTTGCGCTAACTGGTGCATGCCTTTTTTCCAGGCGCCAAAATGCTCGGCGCCGTCGACCTGCATGCCGGTGTGATTGAGAATGATCTGCACGTCGGGAAAGTCGCGCGCCAGTTCGAGGAACTCGCTCATCTGCGGATAGTAGAGCTGCGGGTCGAAGCTCAGCCCGCGCTTCGCCAGCTCCCGGAAGCCGCGCCGCCATTCGGGCGTACGACTGACCTCCGGCCGCGCCAGATAGGTCTTGGCGGGGTCGGGATGATAATTCATCGGTCTGCCGCATGCCGCGGAAGTCGGATATTCCATGTGGCGGTCGAGGAGGTCGCCGACGTCGGGTTGGGACAGGTCGGCATAGCCGACGATGCCATGCGGAAAGCCTCGCTTGTTGGCGATCTCCTGCAGCCAGCGCGTTTCCCCAACCGGATCGCCGGGATCGAGAAGCAGCACTTCGGCTCCGGTGGAAAGGGCACGAGCGATCTGGACGATCTGGCCTTCGTGGAGGGACAATTTGCGTGCCGGCATTATCGATGATCGCTTCGCCGATCGCTGGGTCGATCAGCTGGAGCGGCTTCGACACCAGGCCGGTTGAAACGGCCACCGTCGATCGCAGCGCCTGCACCGCTGGTTGGCAGGAAAGCCCATTTTGGCGTCAAATAACGATGGAAGATTTCATCCGGGCCGACGTGGGCGATCTTCACCCGCGCGCCCCGTTCTCGAGATCACGAATAAAAGCCAGAACTGCCTCGACCTGACCGTCGGCGACGAGCTCGGCTGCGGTGCGATGGCCATAGTCGGCGATCGGCTCGTTGCGATACCAGTAGATTGCCTTGTCGACATCGCCGGTGAGTTCCGTCGCGGCCGAGATCACCTTCACCATCTCGCGCATCCGGCCCTGCAGGCGCTCCGATGACGGGTTACGGAGCGTGTTGCGGTGGACACCGGTCAACTGGGCGAGGTTGGCCACCTTTACGCCAAGCGCCTGTGACAGGCGCTTCGGCGAGATATAAGGCGTGCGCGGCTCCTGAAGGCTATCGACAAAGCCTGAAACCACCGTGGAATGTGCGAGCTGTGCGTGGGCCATGACAAATCTCCGACCTCTCATACGCACAATATATGCACATTTCGAGGCATAGCAAGTGGACAGAGGCCCGACGCCTTCCACCACACTGCCTGCGCGGCAATGCGCCTGATGCCGGCCGTAGAGGGAAACTTAGCCTGTGTCTGGGAGCGGACATCGGGATTAAACATGCTGGAGGTTTTGGTCGCACCTCATCTCACGTCGTGAAGCGAAAGTAGCTTCCGGTAGCAGCCGACACTCGCGCTCTCCGCACGCTAGTGAGCTGCAGGGCTGAGTTGATCGCCGAGACGCTTCAGCTCAGCTCGGTTAGTCGCTTATTCTCGAGATAAGCGCGCCATCTGCGGGTGAGTTTGCCGCGACGGAGTTGATATATACCCGGCAAAGCGACTGGTGCGCCTTCGACGACCGCATTGTAGTCCGACAGGAGTAGCAGCAGGTCCGGCTCTGTGTAGCCACGTGCGGCCGCACTTTCGACGCGTTGGAGGACATCATCGATAGCGCCGGCGGCGTTCTTGTGTGCGATCATCGTGCCGACTGTATCGGACGAAAGCAGAAAAACTAGGGCCGCCACCAGCACGCGCGCAAGTGAGACCTGTGCGTCGGTGGACATCGAAGACATAGCATGCCAGAGCGTGAAGCCCATCAGAAGCGCAACCGCAACCAGCACGAGGCACATCGCTTGGGCACTCGCGCGCTGCAAGTCGCGCGTCCAATATGCTGATTCTTCAATCAACTCGGCCAGGCGGAAATAACTCGGCTCTGCGCGGCTCGCAAAGTAGCTTTCCTCGCGCACCATTGGCTTGTTTTCGATGGGTGCGGTGAAGCCGTCAAAGATTCTAAGCCGCTGCTCTGCCGAGAACCGTGCATTGAGACCGCTTGCCAAGAGCACCGCCCGGCGCGCTTGGTCGCCAGCCGAGCGGTGCTTCCGCTGCCTGCTGCCCAGCAAGAGCCAAAAGCCGGCAAGCCCGAAGCCGATGAGCGCGAAGTTGAGAAGGGTGGCGTTGTCACTGGAATAGACTGAGATTGCGGCGATGGCCGCAACACCAAGTTGGGCGGCAAGTGCCAGGTTCTGGTATGCCTGCGCACGGTTCAGCTCCGCACGCTGATGGGTCAGCAGGCGGTCATTACTAAACGCCCCCGCTGCATTACGCAGAACCTCGGCGACAAAGCTAGACTTGCCTCGAGTGTAGGCCTTGGCGTCGGTCGGATACGCCTGCGCAAGGCGTTGCTTGAGAGCGGCATAGCGGCTCGCTAGGTCTGGATCGCCGGACAACTCGTCGCGAAATACAATCATGTCCTGTCCCCAAGAGTTGCCGTTGGGAACCAGGTGAAGGTGAAAGGGCGTGACGGGATCGGGTTTCACAAGAAAAATGCGCGGTGGGTTATCGCAACTCTCCTCCTCGACATAGCCCGCTGCTTTCAGCGTTGCGGCGACTTGTTGTGCTTCTGACCAGTCGAGAAGGGAGACCAGGAGGTCAATGCACGGCTTGCCCATAAGACCGCGGATCGCCGTAGATCCTACATGATCAATAAATGCTCGCGCCGGTGCAATGACAGCGCGGATCGCCTCCGCCTCGCCGGCACAACGCGAGGCCCATTCTTCGTCGTGCGCGACAATGCGTACCTTATCATGCGCAGCCATTTTCTCTCCACGCATGGCAGAATCAAACACCCTGGATCTTGTACTGCTCGACCACATTACCATGGACGCCATGATACGTGTTCGGCTTGGTCACGGCACGCGGGCTACGCATCGGTTTCTCGCAATCTATCCAAAAAGCATTCGTCCCCGTATGAGAGTTAAATTCTCATTTTAACTCTCGGTCATGTAGAGCAGATTATCTCTTTCTTGTTCGCAAACCCGTGCGGCATTCCTTGGCTTTCCGTACCTCTCGTTCCGCCAATGAGAGCCAGTCGGGAACGTGAGCGTTTCGACAGCCGTTGGGGACTAGCACATATCAAGGGGGGCAGTGTGAAACTTGTAAATGACTTCAAAAACTTTCTATCCGATACCGTCAATCTCAATCAAACCCGTATTACACTGCTAGAGGACCGAGCGGAGACGATTAATAGCTTTCTTCGAGAATCCGACTGGGAACCGACAATCTCCACCTTCATCGAGCAGGGCTCGTGGGCGCACGACACAATCATCCGCCCGGTGGATGGCGGAGAATTCGACGCCGATCTGCTCGTCAGGGTTCGGCCGGTCGATGGCTGGAGTGCCGCTCAATACGTGAAGGACCTGGGGCGCGTTTTCCTTGAGAGCGGACGATATGCCGACAAGACAGTCGTTTATGATTACTGCGTCACGATCACCTATGCGGACGATTGTAAGATAGATATCGCTCCGTTAGTGATGGATCGCGAGTATCAAGGAACGCTCGAGGTCTGCGACAAGCGCAACGACAAATTCGACGAATCCCAGCCCATCGAATACACTCGATGGATCCGCGAGAAGAACGGGTACTCGGGCAATAACTCGTTTCGCAAGGCGACCCGGCTCATCAAATACATCCGGGACATCAAGAAGCGTTTCAGCTGCCAGTCGGTTCTTTTAACGACTCTCATTGGTCACCGAATCGAGTGGTTCGACAAGGATTCGGACGCGTTCGCGGACACGCCAAGTGCGTTGCAGACAATCATGCGTAGGCTCGACGACTGGCTGCAGGCACGGCCAGACAAGCCGGAAGTCAACAACCCTTCGCTCCCCACCCAGGATTTTGCCGACCTATGGAACGATACCCAGTACGCGAACTTCCGAAACTTCGTGAACAAGTACCGGTTATGGATCGATGAAGCGATCGATGCCGAGACCCGCTCTGACAGCATCGAAAAATGGCGCAAGGTCTTCGGCGACGATTTTGCAAAGGGAGAGAACGTAAAGAAGACCGAGGCTTCTGCGATGCAGCGAACGAGTGCGCTTCTCATGGAAGGGGCAGCCCACCTCGATAGCCTAGTCGACAACGTAATCGACTTTGGTATCAGCATCCTTCCATTGTGGTTCCGAACGCCAACCCACCTCCAGGTCCCGCGTTGGGAGCCCGCCGAACACGTTTCTCGGAACGTCCAGGTCTTCGCCGAATATCGCGCGTCCCAGTATTCTGCCAAGGGATATCCGATCAATTCAGGCGAGGCGTTACCCCCGCGGGGTGGTCTCTGGTTCGACGTTCGTGTCAACAAGTTCCAGACGGTGCCGGCTGACTGCTACGTGCGGTGGCGCATCACCAATACCGGGGCAGTGGCGATGGCCCTCAAGAAAGGGCGGGGCGGCTTCGAGAAGCCTACCGACGGTGACCGTCGCTGGGAAGCGCTCGAATATCGTGGCGTCCACATGGCGGAAGCATTTATCATCCGTAGAAGCGATGATCGGCTCGTTGGTTTCAGCGAGCCGTTCTACGCTGTGATCAAGTAGGTTGAGGGAAGGGAGCTATCGATGCCCAGGCTAGATACGGTAGGTGGCAACTACTACAAGCCCCTCGAGTGGGCCGAAGCTGTCGGATCTGGACTGTTCTGGGTAGTTTCGATCCTCTCGATTGCGGCGCTTTTCGCCGATAAGGTGGCCTATCCGATTGTCTACGATATCGTGCAGATCGTCTTCATCGTTTGCGTGCTGCTGTTCTTTTTTCAGGGACAGATCCAGAAGCTCTATCTCTTTCCTCGTGCCGAAGACGAACGCCGGCAGGAATTGCTGTCGAACAGTTACGGCGTGATGCTGACGCATGAAGAGACAGTCGGCTACTACAATAATGACCAGACAAACCCGTTGAAGCGCCTCGCGGCGTCGGTCATGGAAAGCACGTTCTTCACGCGCGAGATTGTTCGAAAGATGCTCGTCGGACAGCGAACGAAGACCGCAGGTTACCTCGTGATCTACTTCGTCGCCGTCCTGAATCGCTCCACGAATCTCGAAGTCCTTGCTGTCGCGGCTCAGGCGGTCTTCAGTGAGGATATCATCGCCCGGTGGCTCCGGATGGAATGGCTCCGTATCCGCAGCGAGCAGGTTTTCAATAATCTAACTCGACTGTTCACAGGAAAGCAGGCCTTCTCGCGACCCGCAGCTCAATCGCAGGCGATCGACTTTTTTTCGTTCTATGAGACGACGAAATCTACGGCCGCGATCCTTCTCTCATCTAGGCTGTTTCATAAGCACAACGCCCGCCTGACGAAGGAATGGGATCAGATTCGCGGTCGTCTCGGAATCTGAGGCAAACATGGTCACAACTATATCGGAGGGCTTTCGCCAATTCAGAACGAACCTTGAAATCACAAGTCTTCAGGAAAGCACTACGTCCAGCCGTCAGCAGAACGTGCGGGACACGGTCGCCGAAGATTTCGAAGTTCTCGAATCCTTTCTGACCGGATCCTATCGCCGAAACACGATGATCGCACCCCTCACGACGGCAGACATCGACGTCTTCATCGTGCTCGATCCGAAATACTACACGGACCAAAGCCAGCATGCACTGCTGTCATCCGTGATGACGACACTCAAGAAGAGGTATCCGAAGACACCGAAAATAAAGCCCGACGGCCAAGCGGTGACCATCACCTTCACGGATTTCAAGGTCGATGTCGTTCCGGGCTTTTATCGAACTGGCGGTGGGTTTCTTATTCCCGACTCGCACCTGAAGAGATGGATCCCCACGGATCCGAAGAAGCACGTCGACTTGTGGTCCGCGTCCAACAAAGCTCACCACGGCTCACTCGTGCCACTGATCAAGATGCTGAAGTGCTGGAACCGCGAGAAGGGAGATCTCTTCCGCTCCTTTCATCTGGAGGTCCTAGTGCGCCATGTTCTGAAGGACGTCACTATCACCGACTATCCGAGCGGCGCTCGATGGGCATTCGACAAAATGAGGGACAAGGTCTGGACCAAGATTGCCGATCCCGCCGGCTACAGCGACGACGTCGCTTCCTATCTCGCTAAGTCCGAGGCCGACAGGATGATCGCCGCTCTCGACCAGGCATATCGGCGGGCCCGTACTGCGGAAAACTACTCGAACCAGGGATATGCGAAGCTGGCGATCGACGAATGGCGGTCGATTTTTGCTGACTATTTCCCCGCATACGGATGAGGCGACCACACTCGAAGAACGAAAAACGGGCAGCAGTCTTAAGCCTCGGGCTGGTTGCATGTTAGTTTCCAACAAACCAACTCGGAAGTCGCTGCTCGACCAGGGGAAACTTGATGGATGAGGAAGCCGCCCAGGAGAGCGCGCTACAGAGACGCCTAGGCAAGCTGCTGGCCGAAGCGTATGATGAAGTCGTATCTGCCATTCTTTCTAAGCTTGAGGGTGGCGGCAAACCATCCCAGGTGAGCAGATATCCGACCTTCTCGCTGCATAACAACGGCATGGCATCGTTGGGCGATGGCGCTTGGACGGGGGTGGGTCCGCTAGAATATGCTTCACTGCTCGAACCTCCCTACAACGACCCTGAGGCGCGTCAGTTAGGCAGGTTCCCACCCATTCGTTTCCCTGCAGTGGCGAGGCTGGCAGCGTTCGCCCTTGAATACCCCGAAATCGCCCGCATTCCCCCGACGGGATCCGACGCGGAAAATCCGTTAGCAAGGGTCGCTATCGACCTTCTAGTCGCGCGGGCTGCGGATGTTCATTTTCTTCGCTTCGGCGCGGCCCCCGCGACGGGCGCGACCCGCGATGTCGTTCTGAAGCCGCTTTTCAAAGGATTGTTTGACTCGCGCCTGAAGCTTGCGGTGCTCGCACCGGTCGCACTCGTCCGGTTCGACTTCGACCGGGTGCGCCTCGGACCCTCTGCCTATATCATGCGGATGTCGCCAGATTTGCAACGAGCGCGATGGGAGATGAAGGCCTACGGCGCTAACGGTCATGACCAAGTGCTCGCGGCCGCGACCCATGCTTTCGTGCTTACCGGATGGGACGTTCCGAACGGCAATTGGATCGAGCTTAGCCAGACACTATCGAACTTCAGCTCGGAAGCACGCGAGCGCATCGATGCGCTATTCGCTGCGCTCCGGCTCGAGACCGGGATCGAGACTGGATATGCGCAGGAAATCCGGCTTGCGAGGGGCTGGCGTCACCGGCATAATTATGGGCTGCCCAATGTTTATGCCGTTGGCGCACGCCGCTATCCCGAGGTGTTCGACGATTTTGGTTGGAACCGTGCGGACCTACCCCTCGTCAGCAAGGCGCAGATGCGCAAGGTCGCATGCCTTCTTGAAGCATTGGAAAGTTCAACAGGCGAAAGGCTTGCCTTGGCCACCCGTCGCCTGAACACGGCAATGACGCGCAGTGACCTCGCCGACGCAATTCTCGACGCCACAATCGCTCTTGAGGTTTTACTTGGCGACGGAGACGGGCAGGCGATCTCGTGGAAGCTCCGGATGCGCGCAGCCGCGTTGGCAGGTATCGAGGGAGGTCAAGCTGGTGCGAAAGCCATGAGTGACGCGATCGCGGTGGTCTATTCGACCCGATCAGCCATTGTCCATGGCACTCGGCGACGAATTGGCGCTGCCGACGCACATGCAGAACGGGATTTGGCGGCGAAGGACCTGGCGCTCGATGCATTGCGTGGCCTGCTTAAGATCCTCATCCGCCGACCTGAGTTTCTCGATCCACGTCGTATCGACGGCGATCTGTTGATGGCACCGCCGTGCATCACAACTAGCACCTAGACCATCGGACCGATGTCAGTTCCCAAGCGCCATCACTACGTGCCGCAGATGATTCTGAATGGCTTCACAGACTCGGATGGCTGGCTGCACTGGTGCCGCCTCTGCGAACGACCCGTCACGGTCCGCCGCGCAAGACCTCTTGAACTGTTCCATCAGAATCATCTGTACAGCACGCTTTCTGAAACCGGGGCCAAGGATCCGGCAATGGAGCACGCTCTTTCAGTTCTTGAGAGCGAGGCTGTTGGAGTCGTGCAATCCATTCTGGTGCCGGCACGGGAGGGCCGGCTTCCCGTCCTTACATCCGAGCAAAAGCGCCTCTGGTACATATTCTTTCTAACCCAGTGGCGACGCAGTCCTGAGACCCAACGAGCCAACGTCTCCGATGCTGAAGCACTGCGAATGGTTGAGGATACACTCGACGAGCTCCGCCAAGCCGCACCCCATCGACTTGACGAAATCGAAGCGCTCGCGACGGCCGATGCCAAGGCTCGAACAGTACGCAACGTTCGAGTTCAGACAATCGGACAACCGAGTGCAGAGGTTATGCGCGTGCTCGAGCGACGTGGCATCGCCATACTGCGCATCGTCCAGCCGAAGAAAAGCTTCATCGTCGGCAGCCGGCCAGTCGTGAAACTAACCGCGCCCAATCGCACCGATCTTAACGATCCGACGGTCGAGATGTGGCTCCCGATCGCGTCAGACGTTGCCGTGGGAGCAGGACAAGGCGACGGAAAGATAAGTCTTCACGATACGGTCGATGAACGCCCAGTGCGGCAGCTCAACATTGCGATCGCAGGCCAGAGTGGCACCATCGCTGCCGGTTCAGCAGCGCTGGTCAAATCCATAGCCAATGCTCGGTGAACAAATCCGAATATCCGAGGGCTCGCGGGTAAGGCCGACCTCGCGCTTCTATATGGACGGCGGCCACGAGTACCACCCGGATTTCGTGCACGCAGCAGATCAGCAGTTGGCAGGCTGACTTTCGATCGAAGGTAACCCGCAGGCCTTCTTCAATCAGCTGAGCACGATCAGTGTGCCGGTGACGATGCAACGCAACCCAACGTACCCGAAATTAATGTTGGTGTTCGGCCGCCGCGCCGAATACGCGGAGAGCGAACTGCGGCGCAGCCGTATTGACACCGAAGAGCGCGACGATTCAAGATTATCACGTTCGACACCCTCGCGGAGGGTCTATATGGCAAGCGCACATTGTGGTTCGGCGTCCGGCGCGCCGAGTTCATGGATCTTCAGAATGAGGAAGTTCGTTGACGATAATCTCTTTATCTGGGCCGATCCACGTATGCTAACCGTCAGCGAAGGGCTATACGAAAAGCTCGAGGCGGTCGGGGGCAAGAACAAGCCTTCGCCCTTCCCTACAACAGGATGCGGCCATCTTATGGGCAATATCCATCCGGATGCGCTGAAGGCGAGGATGCGCCGCCGAACGGCCGCACCCGCGACGGCGGGCTGACGGACCATGGCCGACCAAGAGCCGACTGCTGCCGAAGATAATAAGCCTGTGCAGGTGGCGCCCAAGCGCCAGGAAGCCGCTGAGACCGAGAGCAACGGCCACGCGGAGAGCACTGTATCAGAAGGGTTCATCACGGTCGCCGACCTGCCGCGCGGCCTCTACGACCATGAGGGGCACGAATCCGTGCGAGACCGCGGGCGGCGGCGGTATCACCCGTTTGCCTATGATTTCGACTCCACTTCGATGAGTCTTGACGATCCGAGCGAGCACTGGGAGGAGAAAGGGAAGGCGCTCCATATCGAGAACCGCAACAAGGCGATTGAGAGGCTCAAGGCCGAGTACGGCGAACGCCGCCATGCGCAAGTGATCCAGGACACTAAGGACCTTGGCGCAAAGGCGTTCTCCATCGTCAGTTATCATAACCTGATGCATGAACAGGCGCGCCGCGCCTTTGTATCAGGGCTCTACTTCCCAGCCTTGGTCGCTGCGTGCGCCCTCGGCGAGCGCATCCTGAATCACCTCATCCTGGACCTTCGGGATCACTACAAAGCGTCGCCGTACTACCGCCGTGTTTATCGCAGCGAGTCTTTCGATGACTGGCGGTTCGCCGTGCGCGTGCTGGAAGACTGGGGCGTGCTCTTGCCTGATGTTGGGATGGCTTTCATGGAGCTGGCGACGCTGCGCAACCGCTCTGTCCACTTTAATCCCGCGACCTACTCCACAATGCGGGAGGACGCTCTATCGGCATTGAAAACGCTCGGCCGCATCATCCAACTGCAGTTTGGCGGGTTCGGCCGGCAACCATGGTTTGTCGAAAACACGCCCGGCGCGCAGTTCATCAAGCGGACATACGAGGACGTTCCCTTCGTTAAGACTTATATCGTGCCCTTGAGCGGATTTGTCGGCGTAGAATACGGCATGAACCTCACGGAACGGGGTTGGCGTCATCTCGACTACCATGACTATGGTCCGGGCGATGTCGACGACTCCGAGTATGCGCGTCTCTACCGTGAGCGGGATCACAGCAAAGTCGTAACGCGCGAGATGGTGGAGCGCGCTGCACGAGCGCAGGCAACGGCCGCGGCCGAGGAAGGGGCGGAAAGCGCCCGCTCCGAAGGCGTCGCGCCCCAGGCATATCTCCACAGCGATCGGTTCCGCCGCGATTTGGCGCTTCGGAGTTGAGCCCGAAATCGCTGCGCATGCGCAGCGAAGCGAATTGACATTATTACGGGCAATGACCGCTATCGGGGTTTCGGTATTTCGAGTACGAGCGGCGGAAAGGGCGTCGGTTGGTTATGGGCAGCTTTCCATCAACCGCGACCGAAACCGGACGGACCGCAGTCGACCCCCTTCCAGTCATTCATAATGTCCGCCGGAGCTGCGAAGAGCCAGGGCTATTGACCTCGAAGGACACACAACGCGCCTCTCCATGTTCGCCTTTTGTGCTTCGAAAGTCGCATAAAATGGCAGACTGGAACTCAACGGCGGCTCATTGGTTTTGCGGGTTCAGCTCGTGGAAAAGGTCCGTCGGCCTTCCCTGAATGCCGGTTTCCGCATCGCCTACCTCGATTTCGTCGATGACCGCCGGACAGGCGAGGCGGAGCCGTATCTCGCCCGAGAGCACATTCGCGCGCATGATTTCGACGAACGCGCCTATCTTTTCATCCGCAGTGAGAAACCTGCGTTTGACGGATGCAGTGGTGCTACGCTTGTGGAGCCCGGGGCGTCTCTATGCGGCAATCCTTCATCGTGAGCCGATGCTATTGTGCAAGTTTCGCAGCACTGCGGGTGGCGATATCGCCCAAGACAGCATGAAGAAGCGTTCCAACTTCCTGTTCGGCGACCCCGGGTGCAATTCCTGATTCGGACAGTTGAACGAGAATTGCCTTGGCGGTGTTGCGCCAGAAGGCGTTCGCGTCCTTCCCGTTCTTGGATTCCAGGACCCGGGCGATCCCTTCGACCAACTTCCGCCGCCGATGCAGCGGAAACGCGCTTATGTTTGAATCACACATCGATCACCTCACCCCTTCAGTCGCGCGAATAAGCATTGGCGGGTGAGAAAATTTGGTTAACAGCGCTTTTGGACAATGGTCAGCAATGGAATAAAGCGTCTACCCAACAAGCCAAGAGGTGTGCCACGTGTTGATGATCGGCGCGTGCTGAACGGCCATCTTCTGGGTGCTGCGCTCCGGTGCTCCATGGCGCGACCTGCCTCAGCGCTATGGCCCGCGCACCACCTGTTGCAACCGCTTCGTCCGATGGCGAAAAGCAGGTGTGTGGCTGCGCAGTAACGAGTCTACGGCCTAAGGTTTGCGGAGCCTCACGCCGGCGCGGCTGCCGTTCTCCGGGATGAACTCGACGCCGGCGGCCTAGAGGGCGATGCGCAAGGCAGCAACGGTTCGCTCTTGTGTGGAGCCCTGTCGGGCCGCGACATCTACTTAATGTCTATTTTAGACAGTCGCCGCGACCATAACTTTTGATAACAGGTCAGGGTCGCGGGATGCCGAGCCGCTTGAAATACCGGGTTACGTCCGGATGCTCGCGATCGTCCCGCCTCAACCGCGCAAGCGCGTCATCATCGCCGGCGAGCGCCATAGCCAAACCGGGAGCGCTTATTCTCCTTTTCTGCGGCCCGCCGTTTCGCCCGACCTCAGGGAACGATATCGCCCCCCATGTATTAGAAACCCATGGACACTATGGAACCCCACGGCCACGGGATGGCGGCCGATCTTTTGACATCGGAAGTTGCCAATGCCAGGCAGCGCATCCACCGGACCGAGCTCGCGCTTCAACGCACTGAAGAAATGCTGGCGGAAAATCTCGCGCTGTGCAGCAGGATACGAACTGCGGTCGAGGCCGCAGACCGCTTGGTGAAGATCGATCCCCCCAGCTTTGAAGGACGTCGCGCGGGTTGAACTGGGCCGGCGTTTCATTCGCCTTGCGGCACCCTGCCGCAAGAGCCTGCCCGTTGGCATCACAGCGTGAGCAAACATTGGACAGAAGCATTCCAACGTCCACGATGTGCAACGCCGACGCTAGATAGACACGAATTTCAGTTCAAAGAGCGAGGTTAATGCTGCGGCAAACGAAGGGGGCACGGGGTGTCTTCGCGCGAGCCAGTTATCCGATCTCCCGCTCAGAAATTTCTACCAAATATTCCGACCTCCTGATGGAACCCATTCGTTGCGGGCGAGTTGCGGCTGATTGGGACGGACTTCCCGAACATGACAACGAGCAACAAAGCAGACCATCAGTCTGTCTCCGAAGCGTTTCGGAAACTGATCCGTTCCGAAGGCTATCGTCATCACGTACAAACGTTCTTAAATCTGGAGGTCGAACCAGAACTGCCGCCAACCCTACAGTCATTACTTGCGGCTATTGATCGGGCCAAACAGGGGCCGACGGAAGAAGTCCCTTAGCGGGCTGACTGAGCGTCAAAGCGGAAGAGTACAGAGGCTCGCTCCGTACTTTTTTCTCTGGTTCCCGCTCAGAAATTCCGCCAAACATTTCTTCTTGATTTTTCCCGATAGAGGGTAATGAATATCCCCTTGGGTTCTCGCTGAGGTGGGAGGCCTTGTATGAACGTTTGGACGAACTGCCGACCCGACAAAGCGACTGCCAAACACCTTGTTCACGAGCTGATCCTACAAGCCCGTCGCGGCCAAATCATCTCCGTCAAAGAGACTATCGCAGCGGTGCGCCGAGACGGGCCACATCTGGCGGAAACTGACTGCGAGCTGGTGGAGGTTATTGTCAATGTTGCCCCAGCCTTTGGCCTGTTCGTCGGGTTCGATCTTCGCGAATAGCCTCATGGCAACCCATTGGTTCTCGCCTGCGGTGTACGTCAGGACAGACCGACCTGGGATTGTGGGAGAAAGGCGGCTCGAGGCGCGTCAATAGGATCGTGGAGGAGCATGAGGGTCTTCGCGAGCCGGTGTCCGATCCCCACCACAGAAATTCTACAAACATTCCTGACTGTCGCGGCCCAGCGCCGTACCAATTTGTACAATTCGTACATGGCCTTGATGCCGCTCAGGTAGGGAGTAGAGTACGCTTCGGCGTGTCCCTGGGGAGGGCTGGATGAGCGTCGCGCGAAGGGTCGGTCCGCTTCTAGAGCAAGCAATCACTGTACTCCTCAACAGGGCGGACCGTGGCGACACGGTCTCGATAAAAGCGGCACTACGCGAAACGCGGGAGACTGCGCCTTATTTGGTGGCCTCCGATGAAGAACTGACCGAGGCGATCGTCGAGGCAGCAACTGCCATGGGCCTCTGCGTGGCTTTCGACTGTGGCGAGTAGCTGTCAGCCACTTCAGTCACTGTGGCATCGCAACAAAGCGCGCCGTCCTGCGCTATTTTCCCATTTTCAACAGTTAGAGGTAATCCGCAATTACCTTCGCAACGTGCTAAATCTGCCTGTAGAACGGGAACTGCCGGCTGAGCAAAGGTAATTGCTGGAGGAACTTGATAGGGCCGACAAAGAGTGACGTATGGCTCTCCACTGGTTCAACCCTCCGGTCCCGGTCAAGACCGAGCGTCTCGGGATCATCCGCAACGTCAACAACGCCGAGGCAGCCGGCGAGGAGCTGATGAAGTGGACCAAGCGTGGCCCTTGCTGGGACCTCGCGGTGCGCGTTTGCATGACCGTGATTTTCGACGAGATGGAAGCTGAGGAGGCCCGCAAGGCATTCCTGGCTGCGGCAAAAGAGGAGGGGACATTACTCCCCCCAATGACAACCAGCTAAATTGGATTGCGGTATAAGGTTCTAGGTGTCTCAGACTGAAACCGCCTTCGCGAAAGGAGCCCGCCGCCAAGCATGGAGATGAGAGGCGACGGACCCCCCCACAGCGGCTGCACATCCACGAAGTAATCCCGCTGCCGCCTCTAAACCCGCGAGGGCCTACATCGTTCCCTTAGCTGCAGCTAAAGCGGGGTTGGTCGGCGGGCTCTTGCCGCTCTAAGTTCCCTCTTATGGGTCCCCTCTGGTTCGCTCCCCCGGTCTACGTGAAGACGAAACGTCCGGGCATTCGCAATGGGGTCAGCCACGTCGAGGGAGCCGCCGAGGAACTCCTGGCATGGGACACAAAGGGCCCGAGGTGGACGAAGGCGGTCCAATCCTGCGTCGACGCGTTCGAGGGCAGGATGTCCCCCATGAGGTGCGTGAAGCTTTGAGGCGGCTGCCAAGGAGGCCAACGTGTATCTCTCCCCTGAGTAGGAGGTATCATGGCGCCCATCTGGTTCGTCGCTCCGGTGTTCGTGAAGACTGAAACCGGTGTCAGGCATGGCTGCAACGCTGCAACAATGCGAAGGAAGCCCTTGAGCAGCTCAAGATGTGGACCCGGCGAGGGCCTCACTGGCATAAGGCGGTGACCCTCTGCCTGTCAGCCTTGGAGGGCGATTCGATTGACCCCCACATAATACGAAAGGCCTTTGAGGCTGCCGCCAAGGAGGCCAAGATGTATCTCTCCCCTGAGTAGCAGTTGTCGTGGCAACCCATTGGTTCTCCCCTCCTGTGTACGTCAGGACCGACCGACCTGGGGTCAGCTACGGGAGCAACAACGTCGAGGGTGCCGCCGAGGAACTCATGAAGTGGACCAAGATGGGACCTAAGTGGAGGAAGGCTGTGCAACTGTGCGCCGACGCCCTTCAGGACCGTGTGACTCCGGAAGAGGTCCGTCAGGCTTTCGAGGCTGCTGCCAAGGAGGAGGGGGTGCTCCGTGAGTAGCAGGCCGGTGCCCATGGCTATGTTGGGAAGGACCCGTTAGGCTGTCTAATGCTGACCAAGTCCGCGCTGCTCGAAATAGACCCGGATACGAGAGCATTCACTCTGGTTGGCGCATTCATGGGCCATTTTGCACTTCTTGAAACTGGCATCGGAGCTGCTCTGGGCGAGGTAGTTGGCGTCAATGGGGCACGTCGAGTAGTCATCAATTGAAACATGGGGTTCGACGAGAAGATCAAAACCGTACGCACAGGGGACCGGAACCGGAAATCTCGGGCTTCTAAAGCCGATGGCAGAAAGCGGATATCCTGTGGCGGCATTTGAGGGCACGTTCCTGCTCTTGATTATTGCCAGTGAGCTGTGCGCGCAAATCGGGAAATGGAAGGGCCGGAGGTAGGAAGCACAGCCTCAGGCCGAGGCGCTAATCAAGCGGGTCGGCAATGATCGCGAAAAGCTCAATACGCCCTGCAGCGAAACTAAAGAAGTAGTCGCGCGTTGGACGGCGGATAACGCTATTTCGTCTCTGAGTATGGTTTAGGTCAGAGTGGTCAAGCCAACGTCGCATAAGGCAATCGATGGGTCGAGCGCTAGTCGAGCGAAGTCGCCCGCTCGTGACGAGGTCACTTTAGCGCCGCCTGCTTTCCGGCCGCTCCAGCTCGCAACGCTCGTGGACACGGTCCCTGCCGGCGATCGTTGGATCCATGAGATGAAATACGACGGCTATCGTATTCTCGTTGCCGTCGGCGGTGGCGAGGCGCGAGCCTACACACGATCTGGTCTGGACTGGTCTAGCCGTTTTCCCTCGATCCTCTCCGAGGCTCGCGAGCTCAAGGTGCGCTCCGCCTTGATCGACGGCGAGGCCGTGGTTGTCGATGCGGAAGGAAGATCTAACTTCCAGGCGCTTCAGAATGCATTGAAGGGTGCCCCGGCGACTATCGACTTTTATGCGTTCGATCTGCTGCAGCTCGACGGCGAAGATCTGACAAGGCTTCCTCTTCTTGAGCGCAAGGCGAAGCTGGAGGCGATCTTGCCTGCGAAAAATCCGGTCCTTCGTTACTCCGACCATATCCTCGGCCGCGGAGAAGAGCTGCTCGATCGCTTCTGCGCAGCCGGCCTTGAGGGCGTCATCTCAAAACTCGCGGATTCGAGTTATGTGGCGGCCCGCGGCGCAAGCTGGCTGAAGATCAAATGCATCAGGCGGCAGGAATTTGTGATTGTCGGCTGGACGCCGTCCGACAAGGTCCGCGCGTTTCGGTCCTTGATCCTTGGCGTTCATGACGGCGGCAAGCTGCGTTACGCCGGGAAAGTCGGCACCGGCTTCGATACCGCTGAACTTCTTCGTCTCTTGAAGGTCATGGCGCCGCTTGAGCAGAAGGCCGCGACCGTCGACGCACCGCGCGCCGAAGTGCGCGGCGCACACTGGCTCCGTCCGAAACTGGTCGCTGAGATTGCCTTCACCGAAATGACAAATGAAGGGACGTTACGACATCCGAGCTATCTTGGTCTCCGCGAAGACAAGAAGCCGGAGGCGGTCGTGCTCGAGACGGAACGTCATGCAGCCGATCTCGCCGCGTCTGCGACAACCGCCATCGCGATAAGTAACCGTGACCGCGTCATCTATCCGGAGTCCAACATCACCAAGGGACAGCTCGCCGACCATTACGCAGCGGTCGCGGCGATCATGCTTCCTTGGGTTGGCAGCCGGCCGATCAGTCTGGTTCGATGCCCACAGGGCCGCGGGAAGAAGTGCTTCTTCCAAAAACACGACGCCGGCAGCTTTGGCGACAAAGTCCACCACGTCGGCATCACGGAGAAGGACGGGCACGAGGAACCATATCTCTATGTCGACGATGCCGACGGACTGATGACTTGCGTCCAGATGGGAACGATCGAGCTGCATGGATGGGGGGCTCGGATCGAGGATGTCGAAAAGGCCGACCGCCTCGTGTTCGACCTCGACCCCGATGAAGGCCTCGATTTTGAGGCCGTCCGCGCCGCTGCCTTTCAGTTCCGCGCTATCCTTAAATCGCTGGGGCTTACGACTTTCCCGATGCTGACGGGAGGCAAAGGAGTGCACGTCATCGCGCCGCTCACCCCTGACGCCGAGTGGCCAGAGGTGAAGGACTTCGCGTCTCGCCTGGCGCAGGCGGTCGCCCGGAGCGATCCGGCCCATTTCACGGCCGTGTTGTCAAAGGCGCGCCGCAAGGGTCGCATCTTTGTGGACTATCTACGCAATCAGCGCGGGGCGACCGCGATCATGCCCTACAGCGCAAGATCACGTCCGGACGCTCCTGTCGCGGCACCGATCACGTGGGCGGAGATGAAGACAATAGATGCGCCCTCTCATTTCCACGTGGGCGATGCTCCTGAATTGAAGAAACGCGCAGCCTCCAAAGCTCTGGCTGGATGGGGTCGCGCTGACCAATCCTTGCCCAATCTGTAGCGTCCGACGCGTGAACAGGCAGTAAAGCCGGGGTTCAAAGGGCAACGGGGCGCTCATGGCCTTGCCTGATTGGAACCTGCGGAGATCGGCCTCGTTTGGCTGAAGCCATAGCAAAAATCGATCCGAGGACCGTCGCCAGTCTTTTGAGGGAATACGCACAACGGGCGTCTATGCGCGGCGACAATCCCTATCGCATAAAGGCATACTTGCGCGCGGCAGACAGTCTGACGGCACTGTCGCAGCCGCTTGATCGGATCATCGCCGCCGGCGCCCTCACCAGGATCCCGGGGATCGGTGACGCGATCGCAGACATCGTGACCAAGCTTTACCAAACCGGCACGCACCCGAGCCTTGAGAGGCTGCGCGAGGATGTTCCAGCGGGCGTGATGGAGCTGTTTGCCATACCCGGGCTTCGTCCCGATAAGATACTGAAGCTTCATCAGGCGCTCGGCGTGAATTCGCTGGCGGAGCTCGAGGCCGCAGCAAGAGAAGACCGCATACGCCCAGTCGAAGGCCTCGGCGCCGCGCTTCAGACAAAACTCCTGCAGAACCTGGCCATCGTGCGAAGCGGCGAAACGCAACTTCACCTGCACAAGGCCGCCGCTCTTCTCGAACATGCGATCATATCGGTGAAGCAACAGCATCCAGAGTTTTCGCGCGTCGAAATTGCAGGTGACTTCCGGGCGGTTGCGAGCTCGTTTCCGACTTCGCCCTGGTAGCGCAGGGCAGAAAGTCGACTGGAATCGAGGATACGACCCTCAGGCTTGTTGTCACGGACAGGAAGCACTTTGGCGCGAACCTGCTCGAAGCAACCGGTTCGGCAGACCACCTTGAGCAACTGAAGACGTTCGCGGCCGACAAGGGATTCACCCTAAACGCCGACGGGCTTCATCGCGGGAGAAAGCTGATCGCGTCAGCGACAGAACAAGAAATCTACCAAGCTCTAGACTTGCAGTTTATCGAGCCTGAATTGCGCGAAGGCAGGGACGAGATTGAGAGAGCGGCAAAGCAGAAGCTACCCGCCCTCGTTCGGGATGAAGATCTGCATGGCATCCTGCATTCTCACACGACCGCATCCGACGGCAACGAAACGCTTGGGGCAATGGCTGAAGCCACGCGCAAGCGCGGTTTCGAATACTATGGTGTGGCAGATCATTCTCAGTCCGCCCACTACGCAGGCGGCCTTTCGTTGCAGGAGATTGCTGAACAGCACCGCGAAGCTGACCGGCTGAACAAGGCATACAATGGAAAATTTCGCATACTGAAGGGCATCGAAGCGGACATCCTGGCGGATGGCTCGCTCGATTACCCGAATCATATCTTGGAGCACTTTGATTTCGTCGTCGCGAGCGTGCACAGCCGCTTCAAGTTGCCGAAGAAAGAGCAGACGGAGCGTATCATTGAGGCGATCGGAAATCCTCGGACGACAATCATCGGGCACATGACCGGTCGCCAGCTGTTGCGCCGGCCCGGTTATGATCTCGACATCGACAAGGTCCTCAAAGCGTGTGCGAAATACGGCGTTGCCGTCGAAATCAACGCACATCCGTGGCGACTCGACCTCGACTGGCGCTGGCATCAAAAGGCACTCGATCAGGGCTGCATCTTCAGCATCAATCCGGACGCTCATTCGATCCGCGAGCTCGATCACATGCATTGGGGTGTCGAGATGGCGCGCAAGGGCGGTGTCCCTGCGAAGCGGGTCCTGAACGCGATGCGTTTGACGGCCCTCCTTGCGCATCTCGCACTGCGCAGGCAAACGTCCTAACCTGCTTGTGCGCCCGCCCTATCAGCGCAGGAGTCCGTCATTCTCAAAATCTTCCCAGCCGCGCAAACTGGAGTGCGAGTTCTCATGGGGCCCATAACCAGCTGAAGCTGCAGTTCCGCGACCGCTTCTTTGAGCGCGTTTCATAGCGGCCCTCCCAGCGGCTCGCCGCCTATTCTCTGCAGCTGTCGCTGCGTCCTGTTCGCGCCAGACCGTAACCAGGTCGCGGTCAAGCACATCTTCCACGTGCTGAGGGTCGAACACGTGAAAGGTGATGTTCCTTGCCCGCCCGCGGAGTTTCACCGTTTTCGTCCCGGCGCTCTGCAAGCGACCATCTTTCAACCAGCGGTGCCGTTCGGCCGTCGAGATCGTCAGAATGTCCTCGATTTCACGAGGGATTACGGGCAAGTCTTCGATATTCTGCAGTGCTTTGGATACGATCCCGAATACCACCTGCACATCGTTCTCGGCGCCCTCAGACAGGCGCAGGGTAAGCACGCGGGACTCGATATTGAGCAATTTCCTGAACTCCGTTGGAAGGCGGGCGCGTATTTCGAGAAAAATACCCCTCGCTCTGACGGACGATCCAAACGTTGCAGCCGGGGTCAAAGGCCACTCTCCAATCAGCTTCGCTGTTGCATTGATTTTACGGCGCGTGGACATGCCCCTTTATATAGGTCCCCGATAGTCGGCAGCGATGAGCCGATCGCAAAGCCAACATGAGTTCTAATCCGCCAGCGGTCTGAACCACGATGCCCAAAGGCGCAACCACGATTGTGAGCGGGGCCGTTTGCAACTTCGGCTAACAGGAAACGGCAGAGTTGATCTCGAAGTGCGATATCAGGCGCGTCGCCGCCTGGCGGCTTTTTGGGGGCCGTTTGCTGTCCGTCCGGTTATTGCCGAGGGACCAGTTAAAGCCGCCGTTCGGCTCACGACCTCTTCGCGGAATACAAGGCAAGTTCAGATCCCGCGGAAGTCGACATTGAACTGCCTCTCCGTTTACACGTTTGGCAAATGTTGCGAATGGAGGGAGTTGCATGTTTGAAGGTTTCTCGCTGGAGCAGATCACTTCCGGAAGCGACGCTCAGAGTGCGGGTTGGTGGAAGGGGCCACCGCTTCCTGATGCTGCACGGTCATCCTCGCACCCATGCCACTTGGCATCGCGTGGCGCCGATTTTGGCTGAGGAATACACCGTAATTTGCCCTGGTTTTCGGTGCTCGCCCTTGCGGTGTGTCGCAACACAATCAGCGCGTCCGGTTTGCCGTGAACAGATCTTGCTGATGCACCAGTTCGTCCGCGACGGGCTGACGGAGGCGGCGTGTGCCATTCGGGTGGATGGCCGAAAATAACCCCACCTCTGCATGACGCGAATTGTCCCAGCCCGGGTAGGCCGTTATCGGGTACAGGCAAATACCCTCGAATCGATGCTCCGACACCCATAGCGGCACGCACCTCGTCGCGGCATACATAGTGGAGCCAAGCCGGCCCGCCGGATCCCTCTGAGCCGGTCTCGGCAATGAACATCGGCTTACCGTACCGATGAGCAACCTCGAGCAACATTTCCGACAAAGCGCGGTACTCATGGTGTCCCATCGATATCGTCGGCCCGTTTATTTACCATTGATTGGGCGGCTAGAAATTCAGGCCCACGACATCGACAACATCTTCGCTCCCGCCCAACTCAGGTTCGACGCGGCCCAGCAACATGTCGTAAGCTTCGAACTGCCCCTGACGGGCGTTTTCGGCCCGACCCCGTTCGCTGCGGGTCCGGTCACGAGGAGCGATTTGGATAAGGGGCTCGGCCCAGACAAATCTGCAGGCGGAGTCGATCTCCCGCATTGCACGAACACCCGCGATGGCAGCCTTCACGAGATGCCGCTTGAACCATCCACGTTTGTTCGGCCCCACGCGGGAAATAGCCGACCTCAACAGCCCATGCGAAAAAGGAGATCTAGTTGATGGGACACAACAGAGGCGGTGTTCCGGCGATCGAACGCTGTACGCTCACGGCTTCTGCCGCGAACGAGGCATAGGCATCGATGAAATGCAGCGATCGCTGATCGACATGGTCTGGAGATCCGTAATGGAAGATGTCCCAGATAACCTGGACACCTGCCGATCGGGCCGCCTTGACCATTGGCGCCCAACTTGACCAGTCATAGGCGAAGCTTGCGGAACCGGAGCCTCCACCTGGTGCTCGTCCATACGCCCCACTTCGCTCATTCGAAGTCTTCTTTCAGCAGTCGGCTTCGAACTCGGCCGCCTTGTTAGGACCGGGAACCGCGTTGGCGAAATACCGCATCCAATGGGGCGCGCCATCTTCGTTGCTCAGTCCAGCTCGTCCTGGCGCGACCGGGTAATGCCGAACCGATTTGGTCGAGCCTTTGTTCCTGTGGTGGACTGTCCGGAGCTGGGTGGCGAAGGAGGAACAAGGAGGGCCGTGCCAAGTTCGGGGCGATATACCACCGCCGCCGATCGACTCGAGCGGCTGCTCAGCAACAAGAGAGGCACGGGATCACATGACCGTTCAGATTCGACTTTCCGAGATCGACCACGCCAGGCGCGAGGATCGTGGCGACGGCGCTTGGAGCATCGCACCGGACTTGGGCTATTTGCGCCTAGCAATCGTCAATGTCGTGTTCTTCGGCGCACCGGGCAGCGGAGATCGGAACTGGATGCTGATCGATACCGGGTTGCCGACGTCCCGCGGCAGCATTCTTGCGGTCGCGGAAAAGCGGTTTGGCACGAACGCACGGCCGGCCGCGATCATCCTGACCCACGGCCATTTCGACCATGTGGGAACGGTTCTAGACCTCGCGAATAGGTGGGAATCGCGCATCCACTCGAGCGCCCCTATCTGGACGGAACCGCGTCCTATCCGCCACCGGATCCCTGGGTCGGGGGTGGACTGATGGCGCTGCTTTCGCCGCTTTTTCCACGGGGGCCAATTGATCTTGGCAACCGTTTGGAACTCCTACCTGCCGACGGATCGATCCCCGGAATGCCCGGATGGCGATGGCTACACACACCCGGGCACGCTCCTGGGCATATCTCGCTCTGGCGCGAGGAGGACCGCTCGCTGATCGTAGGGGACGCTTTCATCACCACCGGTCAGGAGTCAGTCTATGAGGTCGCCGTTCAGGATCTTGAGATGCACGGTCCGCCGCGCTACTTCACGCCGGACTGGGATGCGGCGGAAAGATCCCTGAAGCACCTGGCTGCCCTGAACCCGCACATGGTCATCAGTGGACACGGTGCGGCTGCTGCGGGAGTGGGCATGCGTCAAGCTCTTGACAGCCTGGCTGAGCGGTTCAGGGTGTTCGCCGTCCCGCCGAAATTGAAATTCGTGCGCGAGCCGGCGGCAGTCCTAGGTAGCTGAGGCTAACTGAGCCGCCGTCGTTCTGAAGTATGATCAAGTTGGGCAGACTCTGTCTCTCGACCCGGTAGAGTTACCCGTCGGGTCGCGCTTTCCATCGTCGCGACAAACTCTGACAAGCGGAACAAACCCGGGAGGCGCCGGGTTAGGGTCGCTCGATCGGCGCAGGGCGACTGCGGCCAAGCGCCCCGAAGTTCTGCGTCAGGAGAAGACGTCAGATGGAAAACGAGTACCCGAAGGACGCGTCCTCTCCGCCCGCGAGCCGACCGGCAATAAGTTGTTCGAGTCCACACGCGTCGGCATCCGCCAAGACTTGGCTTTGATTCGCTCATCGGCCAAAACCGTGGAGGAGACCAAATGGCAAATCTGGGAAGATTGGCGATCGCGATGCTTGGCGTTCTGGCATACCAAAACCGCGACAAGCTCTGTGAATTGATTCCGGGAGCGGGGTATCTTAACCCAAACGACCCGCAACGCAGAATTCTGGCTCAGATAACGAATGGCGTGTCGAGGGCTGACCTTGGTGAGATCCTCGACCGGTTCAGGGAGGTGGGGGCAGGATCGAAGGTCGACTCGTGGGTTGGCAGCGGGCCAAACCAACCGATTGAGCCAAGGGACGTCCAAGCGGCAATGGACGAAGGTACACTCACGTCCATTTCGATGCAGACGGGTCTTTCGCGCGAGGAGCTAATCAAAAGGATTGCGCGGGATCTACCCGAGACAGTCAACGAGATGACGCCGAATGGTGAATGGCCGCCTGAGCCGACACATGGCTTGGATAAGTCGACCCTGCTCGACAATGTATCCTAGGGGACACAGCCAGGAATGCAGCCGGCCAAGGCGAGATCCAGGGTGGCAACTCTACACCGGGGGACGCTCCTGCGCGATCGCCTTCATCCGCTCGCGAACCAAGGATCTGTTTCGAGCGCGCCGAACGCGCAACTGGCCGCCATCCTGAAAATGCGGCACCGCTGCATCGCGGCGCCCTCGCTCGCGTATATCGGTGAGTGGAAGAAGGCGCGTTCCTGGCTGGCCAGAGCGCTGGCGATCGATCCGGACGACTTCGTGACGCAGTACAACGCCGCTTGCATGTATTCCGTGCTCGGGGAAGTGGAGGAAGCGGTGCGGTACCTGGAAAGAGCCGTCGGAGGAAGCGTGAGTCAGAACCTATTGGAACGAATCCCGTCACGAAGTCGATTTCGACGCCATTCGCGATCACCCGCGGTTCGTGCAGCTTCTTAGTTCACTTGGCTTGTGACGCACAGCTGTACTTGCACAAGCTTCGGCCTGCCTAGCAGCCGCGTTCGGTTTGGGTGGCGGATTCAACTGATCGCAGCAACACACGAGTCTGTCTGAAAGATGGAGTGTGAGCCATGAAGCAGCGAAGTCGCATCTGCTACTCGGCCGCTCAGCGCCTGAGATTTGGGTTCGATGGCAGGCGGGCGAGTCGATGAGCTCGATCGGACGACGATTCGATCGGGAGTCTTCATCGGTCCGTTCTTGCCGCCGCGCCTGGGCCTTGCACTGGCGGGCTGCCGGCCTTGCCTGTCGCCGGTGGTGTTTTCCCGCACATTTTGCTGCTGCCGCTGCTTGTGCTGCTCACCTGGCCGCTCGCCATGGGCAAGTATTTCGCCCCGGCATCGTCTCTGTGGGGTTTGCTTCGTCGGCAAAGGACATCGCCAGCCTGGCCCTCACAGCTGCGGTCGATCGCGGCCGAATCGGCATTGATGCTGGCCGACGCGCTGGCCGGCGGCCGCTTCACCCGCCACAATGATCTGTTGCTGCCTGCCGGCATTATTGCCGGGGCCGGCGACCGGTTGTTCGATATGAAAGCCGAGGCTCTTAGACTACAATCGGAGATTCCTAGTTCGTTTGTCGATATCATCCCGCAGGCCGGCCACATGGTCCACCACACCGCACCGCACCGCTAGCTGTTCTCGCCATGGTGGACAGGGTCGCTGCCGCGGCCAGCATGAAGGAGGCCGGCACTGGCGCGATCCCGAAGAAGTGGAATCGCGATTTTCGGAAAAGATCATGCTCAAAAGCAATAGGTAGAACCCCGTCCCGACTCTATCGGGTGGCGAATCCGATGATTTACTTCACGGCGGCACGCACTTCAGCGAACCGCATCCTGTGCATCCATCCGCGCCGGTTCGGCTAACATCGACGTCGAGGTCCCGTATCTTGGGGATTTGGCCAGGGGAACGGCCCCAATTCCGTGTTCGGCTTCTGCCTCTCTTTGTGGCTGCCAGCATCTAGTCGTCTGCAAATCGAGGCCACGGACTGACAAGCACCCCCGCACTACAAGGAGCTGGCGGTCGGAGAACAAATGTAGACATGTCGCACCATCCTTGCGGGTACGGCTTGCGATGCATACTGACGGTCGAGGGCTTAATGTAACCAAATCAACGGCTCGGCGTTTCGGTCAGCGCCGTTGCAATGAGCGAAGCCATAACCTCTGTCACGAGCATAGACTGGCGATTTCATGAGTCGCAATTTTCTGGTGATCGAACCTGAGGAAGGAATTGCCGTGCTCAAGGGGCTTGCCTCCTCGGCGCGGATCTCGATGCTGAAACTGCTGCATGAGAAGGGGCCGATGAATGTCAACGAAATCGCCGCCGAGCTGTCGCTTCCGCAGTCAACCGTCTCGACCAATATCCAGGTGCTGGAGGATGCGGGGCTGATCCGCACCGAGAGCCTGAAAGCGAAGAAAGGCAACCAGAAAATCTGCTATCCGACCGCCGAAAAAGTGCTCATCGTGTTCAAGGGTGAGTATCGTAAGGTCAAGAACGACGCGATCGAAGTGTCGATGCCGATCGGGCTTTACACCGGCTTCGAGGTTACCGCGCCCTGCGGCCTTTGTTCGCCGGACGGCATCATCGGTCTGCTCGATGTGCCGAACACTTTCCTTGATCCGGACCGCATGAAAGCCGGTCTGCTATGGTTCACGCGCGGTTTTGTCGAATACCAGTTCCCCAACAATGCCAAGCTCGCCAATGCCGAGATCACCGGACTCGAAGTTGCGTTAGAGCTGTCTTCGGAAGTGCCGGGCACCAGCGCCGATTGGCCCTCGGACATCACGCTGACGATCAATGGCGTCGATGTCGGCACATGGACGTCACCGGGAGATTTCGGCGACAAGCGCGGCGTCTTCACGCCCTCCTGGTGGAAGCTCAAGGGCTCGCAATACGGCAAGCTGAAGACCTGGCGAATTGCCAAGGACGGCACCTATGTCGACGGCGTCAGGATTTCCGAAACCGGCCTCGCCGCACTCGATCTGAAGAGCCATCATTCAATCCGCGTCCGTATCGGCGTCAAGGACGACGCCGAGCGCCCCGGCGGGATCAACATTTTCGGCAAGGGCTTTGGAAATTACGATCAGGACATCCTGCTCAGGATCAAAACCGCGTGAATCCACTGGCGGCGTGCTGCGCGCAATTATGGTCCACTGCCGAATTTCAGCTGGCAACGTCGTTTATGGCGACCAGCTTGCCTGAGGTGTGTAGATGCCCTCGTCGCAAGCTTCGCCGACTGGCTGCGTATCACCTACTAGCCTCAATCACCGGTATAAAGCGATCCCTCCCACCAACCGCCAGAGCGTTTTTTTCATCCTCCGTTCCGGCAAATGCCGGAACTTACCATCTAGGCAACTCTCGAAAGTATATGCCGATCTAGGTCACACTTTGCCAACCCGAACCGCCAGCGATGGTTCGTCGCCTCACGCCTGCTCTGGTAGAACAAGGTCAGTTGCCGGCCGTCGATCATCACCGTCGAATGGCCATTCTCGCCGGGCTCACCAGGGTCGAGAACAGGGCCAACGGAAACGTAGGGACCCTTGACGTCATCGGCGATGGCGAAGAAGACGCGCTGCCGGCTGCCGCGCGGACCTTCGGGGAGGAAGCAGGTGGCGTTGAGAAGCACACGACCGTCCGGCAGCTCGACGAGCTGCGCGCCTTCGATCCCCCATTCGTAATCGGGGTGCTCGCGCGCATTGTGATGCGGCACGTCGAGATGATCGAGTATCTTGCCGAGACGTTTCCATGGCCCGAACCAGGAATCGGATTGGCTGCGCGCCAGATAGACATCAGGCTGGGGCACCCTGGTGAATTTGGGCATGCCTGAATAGACGATATAGCGCTTGCCTCCGATGATTGCGGGGTGGGGATCGTAGATGCCGTCCTCATCGGTGTCGGGCAGCGACAATATCGCCGCATTGAGCACCACCCAATGAAAGCCGTTATTGGACACCGCGTGCTCGCAACGTCCGCCGGACTTCATGAATTCGGTCTGGATAAACATGTGGAAGACGCCGCACTCATGAATGACGCCGGGCGCCGCAATGCCAGATCCGGTTACCGGCAAAACGATCGCCTCGTGCTCTGTCCAGGGTCCATAAAGATCCGGCGCTGTGGCGTGGAGGATTTTCCAGCTCTCTGTTGTGACGGTGCCGCTGGAGCCGAAGACGTGCCAGAGCGTGCCGTCGAACACCGGACAAGGGTCCTTCAGATCATCCACAACCTGCGGGTGAAACAATGGAAAGACGTTGGTTTCAAAGTCGATCTTCATTCGCCAGCCATCCCTCGATTCGTCTCGGTCTCCATTCAAATGAACCACCGGCGCGACTCAGATGAATCGATTCCAAGCGTATTTATAGCTCCGCTGATGAACGGTTGTTGAACGATTGAAGGATTTGAACCGCTCTGTGGCAAAGGGCCACATTTGGGGAGCCGACCTGACGCGAGGGGCTTCATCATGTGGATCGAATGGGGGCGGCCGGCTCGCCCCTTCTCTGTTGAGCCGTCGCAAGTGGAGCGGACGGCTGGTCTCGCCCGAGACAGTTTGGAGCTATGGAACAACTTATCGGGATGGAAGTTATATAGAAGGCTGCGAACTTCATGTCAAAGCTGCCTCGATTGACTTTTGTTAGTCGAGGCATTTTGTAACTATATCGAAGGATAATCTACATGGAAATGGCGGCGGGCCGGGCCAAAACACCAAAAAACCCTGTACAACCGTCTATTTTAATTTGCTTTTCACACCTCCGATGGAACTTCGTATATCAGAGACCACAACACATTCTCACCCTGGCGTCAAAACAGCAACAGCTAATTTACTTCGAAGAGCCGATCTTCGATGAGAGGCGCCACCCTTCGATGCGGGTGCACAATGTTACCCCCAAGATCAGAATAGTGACGCCGCTGATCCCAGTTGGTACTTCCGCGACCAGGGCGGACACAATCCAGCGCAGGTTCGTCGATCAGATCCTCGCCTCCACGCCGCATGACCGATTGACGACCTGGTATTACACGCCCATGGCGCTACGCTTCAGCGATCATCTCGCCTGTGACGTCTGCGTCTACGACTGCATGGATGAACTCTCCGCGTTCAAAGACGCTCCCGCAGAGTTGACGCAGTTGGAAAAGGCGCTGTTGCAACGTGCCGATGTCGTCTTCACGGGCGGGCAGAGCCTCTACGAGGCCAAGCGCAGCTTGCATCGGGCGATCTTTCCCTTCCCGAGCAGCATCGACGTTACCCATTTCCATCAGGCTAGGGCGCCAGGTGAAGACCCGTTCGATCAGGCCGACATACCTCACCCGAGGGTGGGGTACTTCGGGGTCATCGACGAACGGCTCGACCTTGAACTTATCGCGCAGGCGGCTGCGGCAATGCCAGACGTGCATTTTGTCATGCTCGGCCCTGTCGTCAAGATCGATCGGGCGAGCCTTCCCACGGCAGGCAACCTGCATTGGCTGGGCGGCAAGTCCTATGCAGACCTGCCGAACTATCTCAGGCATTGGAGTGTCGGCTGGATGCCGTTCGCGCTCAACGAAGCGACCCGCTACATCAGCCCGACCAAGACTCCCGAGTTTCTTGCGGCAGGACTGCCGGTGTTGTCCACGGCGATCGTCGACGTTGTGCGTACCTATGGCGTCGAAGGCCTTGTCGAGATTGTTGAGGCGGAGGATATCGAGGCCAAGCTTCGCTTGATCCTGGCCCACCCCCGCGATTTCCTGGTGAAGAAAGCCGACGCCTACCTCGCCGACATGTCCTGGGAGAAGACCTGGAGCGCGATGGCTGCCCACATCGAGCGCGCCCATGCGATGAAGAGCGTCGTCCCATTCCTGAGGAGGGCGTGAGCGTGTTCGACTGGTTGATCGTAGGGGCCGGTTTCGCCGGCAGTGTGCTGGCCGAGCGTATCGCATCGCAACGGCAGGAAAGCGTCCTGATCATAGACCGACGAAATCACGTCGGCGGCAATGCCTTTGACTGCTACGACGAGGCGGGAATACTAATTCACCGTTACGGGCCTCACATCTTTCACACCAACGCCCAATCGATCGTCGACTATCTGTCGCAATTCACCGAATGGCGGCCTTACGAACATCGCGTGCTGTCGCTTGTCGATGGAAAGCTGCTGCCGATACCGATTAATCTCGACACCATAAACCGCCTCTACGGCCTTGAGTTAACGTCCGAGCAGCTGCAGGACTTCTTCGCTTCCCGGCGCGAAACGGTCAAAGAAGTCCGCACCGCTGAGGACGTCGTGGTCAGCACTGTCGGCAGAGAGCTCTACGAGAAATTCTTCCGCGGCTACACGAGGAAGCAGTGGGGTGTCGACCCTTCCCAGCTGAGCAAGTCGGTGACGGCGCGAGTCCCAACCCGGACCGATCGGGATGATCGCTACTTTGGCGACACTTTCCAGAAAATGCCGGCAGGCGGGTATACGCGCATGTTCCAGCGCATGCTGGATAATCCCAAGATCAAGATCATGCTGCAGACCGACTACCGCGAAATTCGCGACAAGATCCCCTTCCAGCGGATGATCTATACCGGTCCGATCGACGAGTATTTCGACTGGAAGCTTGGTCGCTTGCCCTACCGCTCGCTGCGCTTTGAGCACATGACGCTTGATTGCGAGCAGTTTCAACCGGTTGCCGTCGTCAACTATCCGCAGACGGAAAAATACACACGGATCACCGAGTACAAGCATCTGACCGGTCAGCAGAATCCGAAGACCAGCCTCACCTACGAATACCCCACCGACGTCGGAGATCCTTATTACCCGGTGCCGCAGGCCGAAAACGAGGCTTTGTACAAAAGATACGAAGCTTTGGCCGCGGCCTGCCCGGAGGTCTGGTTCGTCGGACGTCTGGCGACATATCGTTATTACAATATGGATCAGGTCGCCGGCCAGGCATTGGCAACGTTCGCGCGCATTCAGAGGAGCCTGCCGGCAACCGCGATTGTGCCCCCGTCGGTGCAGCGCGAGGCGGCCGAGTGAACATTACATAGTTGAGGGGCATTCGATCGATCCTACGTTGGGTTGTTGTGTTGGTCACGGACGCGGCCGATTGGCCGAATTCGGCATGCAAGTTGCGGCTCGCAGCAATCGAGGCCTTCCCTAGCCGTTATCCTCGGCGAAACCCGCCAAGCTCACCGTCCTGGCTCTCATCACCGCGGCCAAGCTTCGCGACAGTTTTAGTCATGTCGTCGTTAACGCAGGAAGCCCGGCGCCCTGTTCGACCGGCAGAACTATACCGCGCTTGCTGGTTCTTTTCCAAACACCTCGAACAATCGGCGCTGGCGTTCCAACTCGTCCGCAAGTGGCTTGCGAACAGTGCGCGAGCCGTCCGCATGAATGGTGGAGAACAAGCCGACTTCGGCGTGGCGCGAATTGTCCCAACCTGGGTAGGCCGTCACCGGGTACAGGCATATACCCTGAACAGGTGCACCGAGGCTCGTCGCATCGCGCACTTCGTCGCAAACGTAGTGAAGCCAGGCTGGCCGGCCTGAACCTTCGGCGCCGGTCTCGGCGATGAACATCGGCTTCTTGTATCGCTCGGCGACCTCGACCAGCATTTCCGAAAGTGCACGGTATTCGTGGTGCCCCATCGGTATCGTTGGGCCATTCAAGTACCATTGGTTGTGCGGATAGAAGTTGAGGCCAATGACGTCCACAACGTCCTCGCTGCCGCCCAACTCCGGTTCCACGCGCCCAATCAGCATGTCATACGCCTCGAATTGCCCCTGGCGAGCATTTTCGGCGCGCTGCCGCTCGGGGTGAGTACGGTCACGAGGAGCAATATGGATCAGCGGTTCAGCCCAGATGAACCTGCAGCCGGGTTCGGCCTCCCGCATGGCCCTCACGCCGGCGACCGCTGCCCTGACAAGGTGTCGTTTGAACCACCCACGCTTGTTCGGCCCGACGCGGGGGAAATAGCCGACCTCCACAGCCCATGCAAAAAACGAAATCTCGTTGATCGGGCACACCAGGGGAGCCACCCCGGTAGCGGAGCGATGAACCCGAACAGCTTCCGCGGCGAAACGGACGTAGGCCTTGATAAACCCCGGGCCACCTTGGTCGATATGGTCTGGCGAGCCATAGTGGAAGATATCCCAGATAATCTGCACCCCGGCCGCCTGGGCTGCTTCGATCGCCGACGTCCAACTCGACCAGTCGAAGACTCCGGGCGCTGTTTCAATCAGGTGCCAGCGCAAGCCGTCGCGGATCGTGCGAAGCCCAAGCTCGGCACAACGGCGATAGTCGGCATGTGCATGGATGTCATGTGAGGTCGCGCGGATCAGATCAAGACGGGCCCCGTCGGCGCGCCTGTGGGAGGAACACTCGAAACCAGCCATGAAAAAGCTGTCGAACCCGGAAGAGCCTGCCGTGGGCCGACGAGCGGTATCCTCGTTCATACCAACATCCTGTCGCCCAAGGCGTGGGCAAGTAATCGCATTCGCAGTCCCCCATTGTCAGTTCCGGTGGCCTAGTCGAAACCGGTCGGCCACCACCACGTCGACGGCTCGGCGGCTGCGGTGTACACGTGTGCCTGGATTGGCGAATACAACCAAGCTCCAATCCCGTCTGCCGGGGGCCGCGGTCGCGTCGATTCGATCCGAAGTTATGCGGCCTGTTGCATCGCCCGTTCGTTGACGCCTGTTTCGCCTAGTCGGGTGAGCGCCTCATCGGTTGCTTTTTCTTCCTTGAGCGTCTGTTCGAGTAGCGGGACGGCGTCTTTCAAGCCAAGTAACCCGGCCCATGTGACAAGAGTCCCGTAGCGCGCTATTTCATAATGTTCGACGGACTGGGCTGCAGCCACGAGACCCGCGTCCAATGCCGGAGCCTCCTCGAATTCCTCCAAAATCTCCTGTCCTTCTTCGATGATGCCGTCGATCGCCGGGCACGTTTTCCCTTGGGCTCTCTTGCCAAAGGCGTCGAAAACTTGCTGCAGGCGCTCAATCTGACCCTCTGTCTCGTCACGATGTTTTTCGAACGCCGCCTTCAACTCTTCGGACTCCGCGCCCTTTGCCATTTTCCGGAGCGCCGTCAGAATCTTGCGTTCGGCGTAGTAGATGTCTTTCAGACCATCATAGAAAAGGTCTTCCAAGCCCTTGGAGCTGCCCTGAGAGCTTTTTTTCGTCGCCATTGTCATCTCCTCTTTCATTTCTATCGACGCATGCATGGCTCTAACTGGACCAGTCTCTTGTTGTTCCTTCGGCGACGGCACACCGGCAGCCAACAGCGAGCGACGGTCGGGTTGACCGCTGATTCCAGTCCGCCGCGCCAGCAGCGGCTTGAGCATCTCGGCTGCGCTCCATTGCGGAACTTCCGGAATGAGGATCGTCTGCCTCAAGGGTTTCCGCTGTCATCGAGTCCTTGCGGCCGCATTTTTCGCAACGGACCTTTGCCCGCACCTGATCAAGGTTCCCGATCTCTTCTCGGAGTTCGAGAGGGTTGGAGAAGCGCTTAAGGCGTTGGCGTCCCGGATCATTGCAAATTACATGGCCGGACTAGTGGACGAGGAAGAACTACTGTCGAGGCTTCCCGGCAGGCGCTTGGACGGCAAGTGCAGACCTGAGCGAATCCCCTGGCTAGAATTGGTCCGGAACCGTACAATAGCAAATCGTCAGCAATACAACATGGCCGCTGACGCTTGGGAGCGACTGTCGCACTCTTGGCCCAATACGAGGCATTGGTGTAATGGCGGAAGAACAAGGGCGGCTCGGCCCGAAATCTGAAATCGTCAGCGAGCTCGCGCGAGAGTCAGGCGTATCCGAACACCACATACGCGAGATAATGTCGCTGGTCGGCTTCGATCGCGGCTCAATCCTGAGGGAAGCTCGTCTCCTCAAAAAGAACAACTAGGGCCGGCGGTTTTTGCACGGCGTCGGCGGCATCTGGTCCACCGGAAATGCATTCTGGGCCGAAGCATCCTTCTGGTTGCTCGGCTTTGTCCTGTTGATGAGCGCTGCCGCGGCGCTGGCCGGCTTTACCGATTTTCTTGGAAATTCAAGGGTGCGGTCCATCAATGCAGCGTGGCACCATATGGTCGGCAATGTCGTGGCCGTGGTGCTGGCGCTGGCCAGCTTCATGCTGCGCCTAAGCGCCGGTGCCGCCGAGGGCGCCTTGCCCTGGGGCCCGGCGCTATCAACGATTGTCGTTCTGCTGCTCGTCTACACCGGCTGGAAAGGCGGAACGCTTGTCTACGAACACAGGGTAGGCGTCCATCCCGAAGAGGGTGAGGATCTCAACTCCCGCCCGGAATTATCCCGATAGGTTGACGAATGGCCGAACTGCGGGGAGCCGTCGTCGTGGTCGCCGGCGCCTCGAGCGGCATCGGCAGAGCGACTGCTCTGGGTTTGGCGCGCAAAGGCGCACGGCTAGTGCTGGTCTCAAGAAACGCGGACGCACTCGACAAGGTCGCCAAGGAGTGCGCCGGCTTGGGCGGTGAGGCGCTGACCTTTGCCACCGATATGGCGGACGATGCGGCCCGTGGAGAATGCGCAGCTTTGCCGTGTCGCGTTTCGGCAGGATCGACGTGTGGGTGAATTGCGCCGCAGTCCTGCTTTTCGGCCGCTTCGAGGAAATCCCGCCGCATGTGTGATCAGGACGTTTCTGGTGGATGGCGCCGGTACTGAACAAAGCTTGTGACCAGTCGGATGCGGTGAGTGGAAGAGCCCGCCGGCTTCCCCAGCCCCCTTGGGGTGCAACCTGTAGTGAATGGACTGGAAGACAATCTTGCCGTCCTGAATGACGGAACTGTCGGCGCCCTCAATGGCTTCGGACCTGGACGAAGTTGCCGACCAGATCAGCAGTGTATAGGGGCCGCGGACCTGTTTTGCGATGTAGTTGAACTCACCTTGAGGCAGCTGCTCGCGCAGGCGTTTGGACGACAGGCGGACGGCATCATGGCCTCTAAATTCGAATTCGCGGTCAAGAGGACCACGTCCACAGCATAGTTGCGCCTAAGATCCTCCTCGATGTCGCCAGCGGCGCGAAGCCTCAGATGGTCTTCGAAAACCCCCTCTGCGGCCGAGCACGTTATGTCTCCTTTGCAGTACCGGAAAGGCCGTGGACAGCCGTCTCGTCCTTCGCGATGCTGAACGGATGCGACCGCGGTTTGTTCCTGAGGCCAACATGCGCTGGAGCCGGATTGCCTTGCACCCCCGATCACAAACGAATGAGAACATTCAATCGGGGTCCTCATGGCTTCCGCCATCGACATTCTGGCATGCTGACCAGCGACGAGGTCGGCAATTCTCCAGGACTAGAGCGGCCGGCCAGGTGCGCTTGCAGCGGTGCCGGAGGGACCTCACGCTCCAAGGCCGTCCTGGCCTTCGCCAGCGACAACCACAAGGCCTGCAAAAAAGCTTCATCTGCTTGCGGTGTTAATCCGACCTCCTTGCAATGTTCAACGATCCTGTCCTGAATCGACACTGCGGTTTCATACCGTTGGACAACCCTTGCCAGAACGTCCTGACAGGTGCCAATCGCCACCTCCCGAATGTGGTCAGCGACGGGAGAGAGGCCAGCACGGGTGACATCATGAGCAACGGGGCGTCCCGATCAGTCGGATGTATTCCGCCTCGGGCTGCCCATAAGAACGATCCGCCAACGCGCGTCTATAGCAATAGCTTCAGCCTTCAATTGAACAAGCAATCGTGCGGGGACCGGTCCTCACCCATGACCAGGGCTGATCCGGTCATACCGTCAAAGCCAATAATGCCAACCTCGGCCTCGACCTCAGCCCGAAGCTTCGCCACCATTGACCCGAGACCGCTCTCGAAGAAATCGAGGTGTCAATCGGGACCGAGGCCTGCTCCAGGTGCGTCGTCAGTCCCAAGTGACGGCCTTCGAGGTGAGGCTGCAGCAATGTCAGATCCGGCGCGCTCAGGCGCCGCTACAGTTCGTTCTTGAACGAGGTTTCCATCTGCGCTGTCTCCCGATCGGGGCGGAAGCGCGATGGTCGCTCACAGCTGACGACGCCCTAACAATTGTCGACAGTCAGGGGAAAGTATACCTAAAAGGGCCGGGAGTCTCAAAAAGCTACTATGCTGACCAGAGAAGCTCGTCAGTTTGGCGATCATCAAGATGCTGCTAACAAGCAGTGTCCGCCTCTACCGGTCGAAGGTTGCCTTCGCAATCTGGTGTGCGCCTTTTGTCGAAGCATACGGCCCCACACTGATTCATCCTCTGGGGAAGCCAAGCGGTATCGACGCTGCCTGAAAAATTACGCGCAAGCGCTCCACACTTTCGGGGCGGCGCTTCGTCGATCGCCCAGAGTAGCCAAGCACCCCTTCTTTATCCCATAGTATTCGTCTTCGCCTATTGCTCCGGAACGGCAGAGGTTTGCGGACGATTTCGTGCTGCTTCGGCAATTTCCGGGATGTATTTCGTCGCGGTGCAACTTCGGTTCACATTGGCGCGTGCGTCGAATACCTCTTTCTCGCAGACCCGCTTGGCGAGCTCGATAGGCACATGAACTGCCAGAGGCACTTCCACCTCGGAGATTCCAAGCTCCCGTGCGATCTGCTGTTTCACTTCGTGCCTGCCAAGCGAAACGTCGACGCCGACATCCTCGGCATCTTCGGTTGTCGATGATGCGCCTTGCCCCGGAAGATCTTGCTGCTCGGTCTGAGCAAATGACTGCACGGCAAAGAGTTGCAACGCGAACACGGTGAGCGGCAAAATTCGTTGGAATACTCTCATGCCTGGCTCCTGCAGGTGCCTTTAACAACGGCAAAGTGTTTGAAGCGTTCCAGAGGCGGGGATGCGCGCGCTTAGCGGCAGTCGAGGCGGGTTTTTTCTGTTGGCGTGGAATACGATATGGCGACCATGGTTGGGTGCCGACAGCCGACTGTGCTGGCACATCGGAGTGTAGGAAGTTGCCTACCGAGAAAGAAAGACAAGCCAGGAGACGAGCGCGCCTCGGATGCTGCACGAGGATTGACCGACATTGAGCCTGCGGCACGAGACGCAAAGACCGCGGCTTCGGGAGCAGCGCCTGAAGGCCGCACTTGCTGTGACGTCGGCCCGCGGCATCTAAACCGAAGAGGACACCAAAACCGCGAAAGCCTAGCAGTCACTTGCACCACACGGGAGCTTGCATTCAACCCCACGGTGCTCAAGATCCAAGTAGGCTCTGCAGCTCTCTAGGCTCAGAACGTCGTGCACCCAAGTTAGATCCTGCTGCAGCAGTCAGGACTACCCCAGAACGAATATGGCCAGCAGGGCAACAAAGAGAACAAGGGCGATCGCGGCGCCCCAGATGAGGACCTTTCCGGTGCCGCGTTGCTCTTCCTCGCGAGAAACGTCTTTCGCCATTCCATGCATCCTTTGCGAAGGTCCAAACTGAGCAACGTGCCGTGCCAGGCTGTTCCCAACGCTCTCGGAGCCAACTTGGTGTCAGTCCAACTGCCGGTTGCCGTAGGGCTTCTTCGCTCTAGCGCTATCGGCAATACAGCGCGGCTCTCCTCTGAGCGCGACCGCAGCTCCCTTCAGGCAAGATGCGCGAGCAGACGGATATCTATCTGACCGAAAGCAAAAGAAACCACGCGTGCACTGAAAGCACAAGCAAGCGCAAAGGTTCCTGAACTGATGCTCGGCTGGCGGGAACTTGCTCGCCAGCCGAGTTGAGTTCAGGCGGTGGTCGGGGGAGATCAGCCAGCCACACGCTGGTGATTCCAACCTGAGCCGATGTGCCAATCAGCAACCTTCGTCGGTCTTTTTGACCTGGCCTGGCGCGGCGGTGTTGGCGGCCGTGTCCTGCTGACCTGGCGCAGCCTGCTGAGCGCTGCCAGTCTGCTGGCCGGGCGCGCAGTCTCTGGCCGAGTTCGGATTTGTGGTGCCGCTGGTGGTGGTCGTGTCGGTGCCTTGATCGCCGGACATGTTGGTCCCGCTGCTCGTCGTGCCGGTGCCCTGATCCGTCGTGCTGGGCATGGTCGTCGTGGTCGAGGTTCCGCTCGTCGAGGTTCCGCTCGAAGTTCCGCTGGTCGTCTGGGCAAAGGAAAGCCCGGCCGACACCGCCAGCACGGCCGAAGCCAAAAGGATGCGTTTCATCTTCTTTCTCCTGTCTGAATGCGCGGGATGCGCCTGGCAAATTGAACAGGCAGACAGAAGGAGTGTTCCCCGATGACGTTCAACTTTTGTAACTCTGGTCGTAGGTCAGCCTTAGGATGGCCAGCGTATATTAGAACCTCATGACGGCGGCTCGAGTCGAAAAGCAATCAACGAGCGGAGAGGCCGTCGCGTTCCTTGTGACTGCGGTGGCGCGGTGAGGCACAAGGCTCAATGGGGAGCGCCAGCGGCCGCGATCAGCGCCTCGTCGAGAATCCACTTCAGCTTCGCCGAGCGCTGGTAGCTTCATTTGCTTGCCGTTCTTACTTGCCGGGAACGACATGCAGCGGTCGCAGTATGCCATGCGGGACCTTCAATATGTCGCCGTATGTCGCCGCGTCGGATGCCAGGAAGCGGCCAGTGCCAGTTGGACTTTGTGATGGAGCGGCGCAGCGGCGAGCGTCCACGGGCCGTTTTCCTTGCGCCGATCTTCCGCGATCTTGGCCTTTTCCACGCATCGCTGCAGGATTTTCGCGAGGTGAATTGAGACCCGCCACGACGCTGATCTCTGCGACGGTCAAGGCCCGTTCGGCGGGCTCTACTCCGGAACAATGTCCTCTTCTGAAAGTTTCCTTAGATCGCAAAGGAGATTCGAGATGTCAGAAAGCCGCGAATGGTTTGTCCAATGGCTTAGAGATGCCCATGCCATGGAAGAGCAGGCCGAAACGATGTTGAACGGGCAGTTGGGTCGCATCGAGAACTATCCCGAGCTGAGCGACCGGATCCGACAGCACCTCGACGAAACCAAGCAGCAGGCTGCTCGGCTGAAGACTTGTCTCGATCAGATGGACGAGGGTTCATCCACGATGAAGGACGCTGGCGGTAAGCTGACGGCGATGGCGCAATCGCTGAGCGGCGTCTTCGCTGGAGACGAGGTGATGAAAGGATCGCTCGCGAGCTACACGTTCGAGCACATGGAAATCGCCTCCTACACGATCCTGATTGCCGCTGCTCGATCGCTCGGCGAAACGGAGGCTCTTCGGGTTTGCGAAGAGAATCTGCGAGAGGAAGTCGCGATGGCGGATTGGCTGAAAACCCGTCTTCCCTCGACGACCGAGCAGTTCCTTGCGCGGGCCGAAGCGGACAGCGACAGCGCCAAGCGGTGATCGGGTAGGAACGTAGTGACCGTGAACTGGGTGATCGGGATTCGTCCGCTAGCGCATTCCCCTTCGTGAACGCTGGGCAACGAACACGCCTAGCAGGCGGTCCCGAGCTGCGCATTTCGAGAAATTGCAACGACGAGCGATGCTAATATTGCGGCGTCGTCACTTAGAGAGTTGAAGCGTTCGTCTGCGCAAGCCTGGTCGAATACATTGGCACTAGCCAAGATCGGAAGGGCTAGCGCAGCGCTCGGCGAGATCAAGCTTGAGGGGGCGTGTTAAAACGTTCGAAACGAGGTCGCGATAGCGGAATGCCCGAGAACACTCGTCCCTGATCACTGAGCAGTGCGTGCGCGGGCACCGGCAGCGCCAAGCTGGATCGAAGAAAGTTCGTCCTGACAGCGGACAGAGCGCGCCGTTGCGCTCACGTTATGGGGTCGGCAGCACTTGCACGGTTCGGGGTGAATTCCGCTTCAGCCGGTCGCTGGCGGTTTCGCTGAAGGCCGTGACCGACCGGCCGACGATCATCATGCTCGAAGGGGTTGACCGCTTTGTCCGATCTTCTCCGCCGTGCGCATCGTCATCGCGCCGTCCGTGGTTCCAGAATATGCAACCCGATGGCTGAACTCGTCGGGACTCGATAAATGTGAGCGCGGCACCATACTTTGCCTTCAGGACGACTGTTTCTCTGCAATGACCTCTGTCTACGCTCATCCAGTTCGGTCGGTGTCCATCTGCTCATTCAGACGTCGTTGATAGGCAAAGCCGACAGCCGCGGCGACTGCCAAACCCGCCGCCGCCAGAAGGAGTTTGTCCTCGGTATGCTCATTGCCTGATGCGTCTTGAACAGCTAACGAAGCTTCATCGAAGGGTGCGGATGCTTTTGCGACAGTCTCGCCCTGGTGCGGCCCAACGCCGCTATGGCGGATACCCGCAGCCAGACGTTCTGTCTTCTCTTTAACAGTTTCCTTGGCCACGCCGGTCAACTCGGCAGCTTCGCGTTTTATTTTGCCAGCCGTTTCAAGAGCGAAATCACTGACGCTTTCCGCCAAATCGCTAGATTGCTCCTTCAGGCGCTCCTTGGCGTACGATAGGTGATCAACCTGCTGCTCGCTGGGTGGCCGGGCTGAATTGGTCCGCAACAAGCTGATCAATCCCGCTCCGACGAGTGCGGTTGCGATCGGCGGATGGCGGAGGAAACGCCACCCCAAACCGGCCCCAATCGCCAAAGCAGCGCTCGGATTGGCAGCCGCCTTGGCCTTGAGATCGTCAATAATCGCCTGCGCCACCGATTGCATTGAGGCTCTTGCTTTCTCCACCAGCGCATCCTTTGCCTCAAGCGCTTCGTGTTTCAAATCATCGGTAAATTCGGAGAGCGTGTTTGGCGACCGAAGTGTCGACAAGTCCTCGGCGAGCTTAGCCCGGGCAGCCTCAACTTCGTATTCAAGATGCTCAAGTTGCGGATCGGCCATCATAAATCTCTCTTGCCACCGGGGCGGGCAGGTTTGCTCGACCGAGCGTTGCCCGACCGCTGCGATTTGGCCGTTATTCCTTCCGAAGGGGTGGCGCTGCCCGGTTGCAGCTTGGCGGCCGGAGTGGATGAACCGCTCGATCCACTTGGGCTTGGCGAAGGCGGCTGCACGGGTTCACTTGATTGCTCTTCTGACAAGGCGCTTCCAAAGGCGCCCGCAACGTCCCTTGCGACCTCCTTCAGGCCGTCCGAATTCAGCCCATGTTCCTCGGCGGCGCTTTTGAGCCGTTCGCCCGCCTTTGCTGTCGAGGACTTCAAGCGTTCCCCAGCTTTTTCAGCAGCATCCGTCAATCGCTCTCCTGCTGGGCCGAGCGTGCGCCTCTCGACATCGCTGGCCGGCAAAGCAGCAGCTATAGCGGCACCAGCTGCGAAGCCGGCCAGAACAAAAGCCAATGGCTGTTCTTCCACCATGCGGCCAATCGTGTCTTGCAACGTTGATTGGGCTTGCTGCACCACGCGCCCTGACTTCTCGGATACGGAGCGACCGGCCTGTTCTGCGTATGACGCGGCGGATGATGCGTACTGACTTGCGGTTTCACTCACCTTCTCCCCAATGCCGGCTAAATTGTCGCGCATGGCCTCTGCTGTCTCGCTAGCCTCTTCCTGCGCTTTGGACGCCCCGCCGCTGGCGGTGCGTACGTGCGGAGCATTTTGGCGCCCGTCGGTTGCACGGGATTGCTCGCGATGCCCGGCACTTGAACTGCGGCTGCGCATTAGCAGCGCGCACCCTGCTGCGACGAGCAGAAGGCCTTCGGGATTGTTCCTAGCGGAGCTGAGAAGCCATTCTTTCGTTCCAAAATCCTGGACCTGTGAATTGCGGCTCATGTTAATTGCTCCTTGGTTGTCGCAATATCCTGCTTTATTTGGCTTATGGAGTGTGTCGGCAGAAGTTCTTTTTGCGCATCAGCGCGGCCCCGATAGTAGGCGAAAGCAGCGGCGAGGGCCGTTGCGGCCGCGACGATCAGACACGACCAGTGCAGGGCCATCCCTAAGCTGGCTATTCCAAGTACGAGGGCTTGCACTAGAAGCAGAGCGGCGACCACTCCCAGCACGCCAGCAGCAGACATCCACACACCTGCTTGGAGCTTCGTTGAGACGTTGGCGGACAGCTCCGCATGCGCCAGGCGCAACTCTTTTTGAAAGAGGTCGGCGACGTCCGCCAACACTGCCGACAGTGCTTGAGGGAGAGGCGAATTCTTCAGTTGTTCCTGTGCCATCAGATCAGTTCGCTCCCTGCCGCCTTCCCTTGATGGACTCTGGTGCGGGAGGCGCGCTCTTCAGTGTGCGGAACGTCAAAAAGCCCGCTACGGCGGCCAGCCCAAACACCAAACCCGGCTTGCGCCTCGCCAAATCGGACGCTGCAAGAACCAGCTGATCGACGGACCTGTCTCGCAGGTCGTCTGCGTATCCATCAAGCCTATTCGCGAAGGTTCGCACGACCCCAGCGACTATCGGTGCGTTTGCGTCGAGGTCCTCGGCCGCACGCTTGGTCGAACTCGCCAGTTGGCCCATCACCTCGGCGCCGCTGCCGACCTGACGGTCCAACATCTCCTTCACCTGATTGGTCACGGTGGACGCGCCACCAACGGCCGCCCGTTTGGCGGTTTCCGCTGCCCCTTGCGCTATGTCGGACGCTTTGGATAACGTGCCGCTTACGGTCGCTCCTATGTCTTCCGAGGTACCGTCACCAGCTCTTACCGCAGTCGGGGGACGCCGTTCAGAATTCCGGTTGTTCATGGTTTCCTCCATTCGAGGAGCAAACGGAGGTAAGGCCCGTTGGTTCCCAATGGGTGACCATCTGGGGTGTCAAGTTGCGTTTGCGAACTCGTGGCGCGCATCGCGTGCTTTTGCATTGGGAATGATGGGTAGCTTGCGGGCGGGCGCAATGCGAATAGTCATCTTTTCCTTTCCTGTCTGAAGGCGCGGAGGGATCATATCTGGCGACGGTGAGCGCGATGAGGAAGAGGATGGAGCGCGGACCTTTACGGCCGCCGCGCACCGGTCTTCGACCGCTGCGTCTGCCGCTGTCATTGGCGATCGGCGCCAAGCCCACGAGTTTGGCGATGGCCTTATTGGAAAGGTGTCAATCTCGGACAACTCGGCCATCAGGAGTACGCGGGGCCCTTGACCGAACCGAAGGCCTGATCGAGACAGGCCCACAGCGGATCGTCGTCGAGTAGCGAGGCGATCTCGCCCTTCAAGTCGGCGGCTCTGACGCTTGAGCAGAACAATGAACCTCGTCGAGGCTGGCGAGGTTTCGGCATCGGCGACGATGCTTTTGCGTTGCTTCTGGATGGTGAGATCGCCAGTCCTGGGCAAGCCGGGCGACCAGCGCCTTGAGCCGTTGCTCACGCTCGGCTGCAGCCGCTTGACGATGGCGTGCAAATTGATCTGCGCGCTACGCGTTGCGCTCGTCCAAACGCGACTGCTGGTCGGCGGCATCGGCCGGTCCGCCCAGTGTGTCGGCGACCGTGGCACCTCGCGCACCCATCGGCTGCTGCGCACCTGTGGTGGTGTCCATCGCTGTCTGATGCTCCATCTCGGAATTCAGCTCCGCACCTACAACCAGGATAATCACAGAAATCCAAGTCCACATCATCAAGCCGATGACTGCCCCAAGAGCTCCATACGTGGCGTTGTAGTTGGCGAAGTTTTCAAGATAATAGGAGAAGCCTATCGAGACTGCGATCCAGACCACAGCGGCGAGGAAGGCGCCCCATGTCGCCCATTGCCACTTTGCCCTTTCCCGGCTGGGTCCGTAGCGGTAAATCAGCGTGATCCCGACGCCCACCATGATCAGCATCATCGGCCACCGAAAGATCCGCACAAGGGCTTCGGTCCAGCCGCCGAGGTTCAGCAGCACAAGCATGGCCGGCACAATCCCCACCGAGATGATAAAGCCGATACCAATGAGGATGGCGCCAAGTGTGAAGCCCAAGGCCAGGAGATTCAGGTGGATGAAGCCGCGCTTTTCACTCTCCTCGTAGGCGATGTTCATGGCTTCGAATAGCGTCTTTATGCCGTTACTGGCGCTCCACAGTGCGACGGCAAGGCCGAAGATGAAGCCGAAGCTGAGCGCGCCAGCCTTCTGAGCGGCCAAGGACGCAAGCTGAGATCTGATAATATCCAGACCTCCCGAAGGCAGTACGCCGCCAAGGAACGCAATGTGCTCAGCGATGGTCTGAGGATCGGCGACGAAACCATAGATGGACACGAACGCGGCAAGCGCTGGAAAGAGGGCAAGAAGCAGATAGAATGCAGCCCCCGCCGCGATCAGCATAACACGGTCCTCGGTTACCTCAGCAAAGACCCGCCACAGCACGTCCTTCCAGCCGCGGCTGGGAATCTCTGACGGCCATTCGGCATTGCGTCCGCGGCTCTCCCGTTCGGCCCGCCGCTCAAGTTGCATTTGACCTTCGTAAGCGTCCTCGGTTGTTTTCTTCGACATGGCCGCCGGTCCGGAGCATCTTCTTCGCGGGGCAAACGTATAATAGCGCCAAAGGATGCAGGTGCAGACCTGCGCTTACAAATAAACATCCGCCGCCTGCAGCAACACCTGCGCCATCCCCACTTGGCCCTTCGGCTCCCATGCCCATGTGGCGGGGGATGCGACGGCTGAGCGTGCATGTTGTCGGGACGACGCAGCCTGATCTAAATCCTCATTGCGCTGGATCATTTTAACGACACCCACGTTACCAGCCATGATCTCACTCGCGCCTGAACATCAGTTCGTCAACGCCGGAAGCATTCGGCTTCATGTCGTTCAGGCCGGGCCTGCCGAGGGTAAGCCGGTCATGCTCCTGCACGGCTTCCCGGACTTCTGGATCGGCTGGAGACGGCAGATCGGTACGCTCGCTTCCGCCGGATATCGGGTCATCGTTCCCGACCAGAGGGGCTACAACACCAGCGACAAGCCAGAGGGCATCCGCGAGTACACGCTCCCCAAGCTCCTCGGCGATGTCGTCGCCCTGGCCGACGCGCTCGGCATCGGAAGGTTTCACCTCGTCGGCCATGACTGGGGCGGCATCGTCGCTTGGGCCGCCGGGGCAAAGTTGCCTCATCGCCTGGACAAGCTCGTCATCCTGAATGCGCCCCATCCCGAGGTGCTGTTTACCCATGCCCTGCGATCTCCGACGCAGTTTCTGCGGAGCAGCTACGCGGTTTTCTTCCAGATCCCCTTGCTGCCCGAAGCCGTTTTGGGTGCGCGCCGCTCGGCCTTGCTCGCACGGGCACTCAGGACATCCAGCCGGGAAGGTGCCTTCGAAGAAGAGGAGATTGCAGAATATCGGCAGGCTTGGGAGCGGCCGGGGGCGCTGACCAGCATGCTCAACTGGTATCGCGCCTTGCGCTTTCGCCCGAGCCTGAAGGAGCGGATCACGACGCCCACTCTTGTTATGTGGGGGATGCAGGACCAGGCTCTGGAATCCGGGCTGGCCAAGCGCAGTCTCGCCCTTTGCGACGATGGCCGCCTGCAGACTTTCGAGGAGGGGACGCATTGGGTTCAACGCGAAGAGAGCAACGCGGTGAATGCGGCGCTTCTGGCGTTCCTGGAGGGCTGAGGAACTCAAACATGGATAGAAACTGGGGGCAGCGTCAGATGGAGCCGGAGGAGGCCTGCAGGGCATTCCTGGCTGCTGCAAAAGAGGAGGGGACATTACAACTAGCTAAGTTGGATTGCGGTATAAGGTTCTATTATCTCCGACCAACACCGCGCTTTGCGGAGTAGATCGACAATGAGATCGACATCGTCCGTCGCCCTGACATCCCCAAGCGTGACTTCGTCGGTAATGAAAAGAGCGGTCGTGCATCCGCCCACAAATATCAGATGCTCCCGAAAGTCGCTTCCCAGCGCCTCGGCTACTATCTGTAGCATGTGGAGCAGCTGGCCTCGGATGGTCATTTCTTCAGAAGCCTTTCAGAAAGCCGCTCACCGGCAAGGCCCACCTCCCGCTGGTTTCCGAGCCGGATCGCATCGACAAGCGCAAGATATTCGTCCAGCCGCTCATCTTTCGGAACAGCTTCAGGCACGCTCTTAAACAAGGGCTCGATCGATTGCCCCATATCCCGGCCTTCCGCAAACGGCCAGATGTGGATGTACTCACCGCCGCTTATCAGCAGTCCTTTTAGCATTGGCGCGGCAAAGGCCGTCGGCATGCCGCGCGTGATGCCGCCCGCCTTGCGGGGAACACAAATTTCAGTCCGTGGACGATAAAATTGTGTAGATTGCGGCGATGGGGATTGGCTCGGCCCGTATCTCGATCTTTGATGGCGAGTCCCGACGAGAGGCTTCGCTTGATGGAAGCGTCAATCTCGTTTTGCTGATCCCGAGTAGCGATTCCAGGCCGCGAACTGAGTACGGGGCCCCGCCCGAGAAGCTCCAATGAAGCTCCCCGGAGCCAACTTGCCCCTCCTGCTCCTGCAAGCTCACGAGCTTCAGAAGCACCACGATATCCTGACTTCTCATCCCATTCATGCGGTGTGTCCTCTGTCCTAGGACTAAGGACATAAGACCATATCAAGGTGTATGACCCCAGTGCAGAGCGAACTCAGAAAACATCAAGTTCTGGCAATGGCTTGCGCCTCTCACTCGGCCTCAGCAAACTCGAAAGCCAACTCTCCGCCAGCGAACTGGCCGGGACGAACCGTCCTGATTTCGCTGCCGACCTCCATGATGATGCCGCAGTATTCTTGACCCATGTGCATGGGGCTTCGACATTCTGGATCCCCCTATACGGCCACAGGTCCGAGCCGCAAATGCAGGTCGCCGAGAGCTGGATGATGGGTCAGTCGGATGAAGAACCTTCGGGTCGGCGACTTCATCGCAGCGGATATCGCCAGGAGACGCTTTCCGCCTGAAGCCCTCGGCAAGCGTAGAGAGCTCGCGCTTTTGTTCAAAAATCTCGCGGCGCTTCGCACGGACGCTCGGCTGTCTTCGCGTCCGGGACAGCCAGGACCCACTTATCCGACGGTGAATTTCTGCGCTGGCCAAACAGTGCGGCTGCACCTTATCAAAAATCGCGATCAGGATTGCGCGGAGAACTGGGCTTGATGAGCAGATGATTCTCCGTGGTCTCTTCGACCGCGAGTGTCTCGGCTCGACGGCATCGGTCTTGGCATCGCGATCCCTCACGCTCTGCTGGGCACGATCTCTTCGCCAGTCGTGTCTTTGACACGCTTGGTCCAGCCCGTTGACTTCGACGGGCCCTACGACGATCAGTCGATCTCATTTAGACTGTGCAGCCAGGGCCTTCTCACGTCCAGGCTAATAGCCCGTTTTGAGGCGTTTCGGCTGCCGCGGGAGAAGGCAGTATTTCGGCTTCAAGTGGGGCGGCTCTTCAGTGTTAGCGAGGCCGGCATGACCTCACATCAGATCTTCAACCATCCGCGCAATTTTCCCCAGACCTGCGGTGGTCCCTCTTGTTCTAAGGAGTCCCTGTTCAGCCGCGGCCGCCTTGAAGGCCTCGAGCGCAGCTTGCTGGCTGCAATGCCCGGCGAGGGACTCCTCGACCATTCGGATCGCGTTGAGCCGCCCCGGCTTTCCCATTCTAGGCCATGGTTGCTGAAGCACCTTCATTGCGTCGGCTATGGACGCGACCACCGTCAGGTTGCGATTGAGGCAGATTGTAATTGGACTGAAGGCCCGCATTCTTGTCGCTCCCCACGATTGAACGCAGCTAAACGCGAAGACAAGGGCAGTGGTTGCATGAATGTGGATTACCGCGAATTCAAAGAATCGCTGGCCGATGCGATTGAGGCTGAGCTGGCTCTCCTTGGGCCCGGCACTTTGCCTAGCCGGACCATCCTCTCGTCGTACAACAGGACCCGGCCGGCAAAAAGCATCTGTGCACCGTCCGACGCCGCGAACTATTTTTCGAGCTCGTCACGCCGCTTGCCGACGGCTTCTCAAGCACACCGCGACGAATTCGACGGCTGTGAGGGAGGAGATGAAAAGATTATGGTCGTTTCGTTGGGCCGTCCTTTAGAGCAGGGGCTCCGAGGCGGTTTGTATCGAGCAGATGTCGCATCAGATCTTGACCTGGAGATCGGCTCCGGCAGCGGGATCGGCGCAGCGCGGCAAGGATGCCACGTTCCTTCGGCGGCCCACCGGCGATGGTCTGGCTGACGGCCCCGCGAAGGCGCGAAGCATCGAGGTCTTCTTCTGCCAGTCGGGCGAGCCAACTTTCTTTGGCTGGGAGGGCGGTGCAGTGCTTCGGCTCGGAACTGTTGACACATGCGCCAGGCTGGCAGACCGGAAGCGGCGGCGTGCCCTGACGTCATGGAGACTAGCCTCGCTTCCGAAGCCGCAGATTGTGATCTCGTTGGCTATGCAGAGCATCCAGCCGTCGTTTTGATCCGTTTCCGTCATCCAGAGCCAGCGACCATCCATGAGATCCGTCTCAAACGCTTAAAAGCCGGTCTTGCCCCGCCGCGACTGTGTGGAAATCAGCCATGTTTCAAAGTCGGAATGCTGGACGAACTCGACAAGGAACTGGAGCGACGCAAGCACTGCTTCGTTCGCTACGCCGACGACTGCCCTCTATGTTCGCAGCGAGCGTGCGGGCGCACGGGTGATGGCCAGCGTCGAACACTTCCTCGACAGGCGTCTGAAGCTGAGGGTCAAGATACGGAAGAGCGCGGTCAGCTTGGGAGAGGAGCGTTTCATAGTCTGGTGGGGCCTAATTCGCCTCGTAGTCCTAGTGGTCACCTATCGGCGCTCACCGGTCCCCTGAAGCGCCCGATAAACGCTCCGCTCACTGACCCCCAGTCCCTTTGGCTATCGCTGTTCTGGTCATGCCCTCGGCATCCAACTTCACGATTTTGTCGCGCTTCCCCATCGCTGTTGGCTTCCGTCCTGGGTACTTGGTCTTGTCGCCTTTTGGCGGCATCGATCCCGATCCGTTGGCGCTCCAGCATGACGCTACGCTCAAGGCCATCCGCCAGTATCTGGCGCCCTTCTACAAGTGGCGGCAGGCCGAGATCGTGGCGGCGGCCGAGCCGCTGATGCCTGCCACCAGGCCTTATATCCGCATCATCAACCGGCGCGATCAGGCCAGACCTTTGATACGCCTGTTCGTGGCCTCCACGCTCATATCGGCGCAGCGGGCGCTCGACATCACTAGAGCTCATTTGGCAAGCAGCCCGCCGCTATACACTGGCCGTGTCCAGGCGTGGGCGTGGCCTTTCCGCTTGGGTATTAGGGTGCGGCCTGCCCGATCGGCCGTCCCTCGATCGACCCTGAGTTGCTGATCCGCATGCGGATCGTCGGCCAGCTCGTCCTCGACTCGATGAGCGAAGTCGTCGACGCCGTGCGCACCGGGAAGACAAGCCTGGAGCTGTAGCGGCCTCGCCTGTCCCGCCCCGGTGTCGTCGCTTCGCTGGCGCCACGGTGAGAACGCATAGATCTGGTCCAGTATTTTCAGCATCAGAACGTTGAGCTGGCGGGAACTTGCTCGCCAGCCGAGTTGAGTTCAGGCGGTGGTCGGGGGAGATCAGCCAGCCACACGCTGGTGATTCCAACCTGAGCCGATGTGCCAATCAGCAACCTTCGTCGGTCTTTTTCACCTGGCCCGGCGCGGCGGTGTTGGCTGCCGTGTCCTGCTGACCAGGCGCCGCCTGCTGAGCGCTGCCAGTCTGCTGGCCGGGCGCACAGTCCCTGGCCGAGTTCGGATTCGTGGTGCCGCTGGTGGTCGTCGTGTCGGTGCCCTGATCGCCGGACATGTTGGTGCCGCTGCTCGTCGTGCCGGTGCCCTGATCGGTCGTACTGGGCATGGTTGTGGTGGTCGAGGTTCCGCTGGTCGAGCTTCCGCTCGAAGTTCCGCTGGTCGTCTGGGCAAAGGAAAGCCCGGCCGACACCGCCAGCACGGCCGAAGCCAAAAGGATGCGTTTCATCATCTTTCTCCTGTCTGAATGCGCGGGATGCGCCTGGCAAATTGAACAGGCAGACAGAAGGAGTGTTCCCCGATGAAGTTCAACTTTTGTAACTCTGGTCGTAGGTCAGCCTTACGATGGCGGGCGTATATTAGAACCTCTTGAAGAGGACACTGCCCGCACCAGAATCCATGGCATGGCTCGGGGAATAGGCATTGGTGACCAGGTGGCGATTACTGCCACGGTTCGAAGGCGGATAACAGAGGACCGCGTAAGCGTCTCTATCCCAGGTTACGACTTCCCACATTCCATCATCGACCACACCAAGGTGAACCGAGGCCAGCAAATCGACCTGAAAGGCGAGGTCACGCGCATCGACGAGGACACCGTGACGATCGACCTCGGGCCGCTGGTCACGGTCGACCGTGACAAGGTCCGGCTAATGGAGAAATATCGGCCGCCAAAACGACGAAAGGCACTTGTCGATGCCCCGGATTAGAACCGACAACATCGCGACCGGCTATGAGGGCAGGCCGCATGACGGGCCGGTAGAGGACGAGTCGAAGCACTTGGTCTACTGCCCAGTCTGCGGCCAAACGTTCGACGCGCGCGATCTTGGACAGGTCTTTCATCACGCTGAGCCGCAGCACGAGCCGCTTCCGGTCGAGCAATAGTCCAGCTAGTTGAGCTCCGGCGGCAAACCGACGTTGAGACCCTTCAGCGCGCCAGCGACGTACGTTGGATGAGAAAAAGGGTGCTGCGTGCACCCCGCCTTCCCCGCGCGCCGATGTTCCACCTGGACCGCAAAAAAGTCCCGCCGCACTGCCAGAACGGCGGGACCGATCAAACGCTTTTCACCAGGCGGGGGGATGCGGGGGGTGGGCTTGCCAAGTGAGCGCGGACCGTAACCAACCCTAAGCGCAACAGCGGCAACGCGTCCACCAACCGCCGGTTGGAGCGACAGGACGATTGAGCCGCCGGCAGGTCAGGTCATCCCGGGTCGCTATCGCTCGCAACCAGACGGTAGCGGAAATTGTTGCGGATGTGGTCGTTGAAATAGCGGCCCTTGGCGAACGCGGCCCGGAACGCCGCAAAGGTTTCCGGCGGTACCCCCTCAAACTCGTACCGTTTACGGCTGGCGACGAACCACACCGAGAGGGTCCTTCTATCCAGATCATATTCCATCTTGCGGATCGAAGTAGATGGCATGAGCACCACAGGCCGAGGCCCGCGCCTTGCGGGAGCGCGGGCCGATCGGGATACCGATCTGCAGCAATACCTGGAGGTGGAGGATTCGCTGCGTGCACCGAACTTTCGCGGCGGTCCAGTGTTCCCAATCGAATGCACAAAAAGCTAGCTGCACCTTTCGGCATCACGTGGACGTTGGATTTCTGAGAAAGCGGGAGCGTCAATACCAACTTCTGGCGATGGAATTTTCCCGTGAGATAGGCACGCTCCAGGCGAAGGAGTGGATCGCCATGACCGCCATCGCCTACAACCTTGCCAACGATATCAAAGGATCGTGGAGGGTCGTCTTCGTGCCGGACGAACTGCATCTGTATGTGGAATTCAGCCAGCCAGACGCCGACACAAACCCGGTTGATTGGATGAGCGTTGATGATTTCCTTGTATGGCAGCCGAAAGGCGCGCTTCACAAGCGAGCGCGCGACAGCTTGGTTTCGCTCATTTGCAACGCGCTGACAGGGCGATGAGACAAGGGAAAACCCGCGCCGAGATCGAGTGCGAGCGCCGCGGGTGGGCCTATTCGACGTCCCGAAGGCACCGCGACGATGCCGCCAACGCGATAGCTAAAGCTCTTATCGGTGAGGCGCGCGGGCTTGGCTTTGAAGCGTCAGCGGCGCGACATTTCACCTTTCGCTCGGTGATCGCATTTTCGATGTCGATGTCGCTGACGTTAAGCTTTCTCACGAACTCCGCGTACGACCAGGCTGGCGTTCGTCAATCGACCTCCTGCAAGCCGAGACCGAACCAAGATCGAGGCACAAATGGTTCACGCTTCGTGCTTCGAAGCGCGTAAAAAGGCAGTGTGGATCCGCCATCCATCGCCGGCCAGAATCTTCCTCGCTACCCGCACAAACGCGTCGGCTCCAATGATAGGCGGGCATATCTTCCGGACTTGTCTGAGGTTTGTCTGTCAGCACATCTAATGTGCCTGCACAGAAGCCAACATTTCTGCGACCAACCGCGTACCTGGCACCGCCGACAGGTTGCTGCGGCGGATTTTCGCTTTCGCAGGTGAACAATGCCTATCAACCTTGTCATCGCACCTGGTCGCACGTAGAGGCCGTTCGAATTCTCATCGCTCGGCGCGATGTTTGGTCCGTCTGCCCAGAAGAGCGGAGCAAGCCATTGACACCCACGAAGTTGCTGATTGGGCAGATCGCTGTCGTATTCACAATTGTCATTCTTGGCGTGTGGACTGCAACCCAATGGTGCGCCTACATGCTCTCCTATCAGCCGCCACTCGGCGCGCCCTGGTTTGTGACAGTCGGCTGGCCGATCTACCAGCCGTGGAAACTGTTCGAATGGTGGTTCCAATTTGACGCCTATGCGCCTGAAGTCTTCGACAAGGCTGGCATACTTGCCGGAGCCAGCGGGTTCCTGGGCTGTGCCGCCGCGATAGCTGGGTCCCTCTGGCGCGCACGGCAGCGGGGGTTGGTCACCACCTATGGGTCCTCACGATGGGCCATGAAGCTGGAGATCGAGAAGGCGGGCCTGTTTCAGCCGGCCGGCGTTTTCCTTGGCGGACTGAATTATCGCTATCTGCGCCATGACGGACCGGAACACGTCATGGCCTTTGCGCCGACACGGTCGGGCAAGGGCGTCGGACTCGTTGTTCCAACCCTTCTTTCCTGGACCGGCTCGGCCGTCATTCACGACATCAAAGGCGAGAACTGGCAGCTGACCTCTGGCTGGAGGTCGAAGTTCTCGCACTGTCTCTTGTTCAATCCGACCGATCCGAGATCGGCGCGGTACAACCCGCTGCTGGAAGTGCGCAAAGGTCCAGATGAGGTCCGCGACGTTCAGAACATCGCCGACATTCTCGTCGATCCGGAAGGCGCGCTGGAGCGGCGGAACCATTGGGAGAAGACCAGTCATTCACTTCTAGTTGGCGCCATCTTGCACGTGCTCTACGCCGAAGAGGAAAAGACACTCGCCCGTGTCGCCACCTTCCTGTCGGACCCGCAACGCTCATTCGCTGCGACACTGCAGCGGATGATGACCACCAACCACCTCGGCACGGTGGACAAGCCCCAGGTCCATCCGGTCGTGGCCTCGGCGGCTCGTGAGGTGCTGAACAAGTCAGAGAACGAGCGCTCAGGCGTTCTCTCGACCGCCATGTCGTTTCTCGGGCTCTATCGTGATCCAACGGTGGCCGCGGCAACATCGGCCTGCGACTGGCGCATTGCCGACCTTGTGGATGCCGAGCGACCGATGTCGCTGTATCTGGTCGTGCCGCCGTCGGATATCTCGCGCACTAAGCCCCTGGTGCGATTGGTGCTCAATCAAATCGGCCGGCGGCTGACCGAGCGCCTGGAGGGCGATCCAAAGAAGAGCCGCAAGCATCAGCTCCTGATGATGCTGGATGAATTTCCGGCGCTCGGTCGGCTCGACTTCTTCGAGACTGCGCTCGCCTTCATGGCAGGCTACGGCATCCGCGCTTATCTGATAGCGCAATCGTTGAACCAAATCTCCAAGGCCTATGGCGAGAACAACGCCATTCTCGACAATTGCCATGTGCGGATTGCCTTTTCCTCAAATGACGAGCGCACGGCCAAACGCATCTCGGACGCGCTCGGTACCGCGACGGAACTCAGATCGATGCGCAACTATGCCGGCCATCGGTTGGCGCCCTGGTTGTCCCACGTCATGGTAAGCCGCCAAGAGACCGCTCGCCCCCTGCTGACGCCGGGTGAGGTGATGCAGTTGCCGCAGGCTGACGAACTAATCCTGGTTTCGGGATTGCCGCCGATTCGCGCCAAGAAGTTGCGTTATTACCAGGATCCGAATTTCACGGAGCGAGTGCTGCCTTCGCCGGTGCTGCGCGACGGTGCCTACGCGGATCGGCCCACGTCGCGCCCGGACGATTGGAGCGGACAGGTGCGCGGCCTGGATCGGCGTCTTGCTGGCGACGACGACAGTGCCGGCGCGGCAATCGAAGACGGAGGTGTCCAGCAGCAGCGCCATCCGGGCCTGCCCGAAGAACGGACCCTCGTCGCCCAGGAGCCTGATCATGGCGATCTGTTCACGCCCGCAGACGATGACTGCGAGACGCTCGCCGACAAGCGCGTCATGGATCGGATTTCCACCGCAGCACGTGCGTACGGCCTCAATGAGGGAATGGGCGACGACAAGGACATCGTGCCCGGCTTCTGAACGGCGCGCCATACGCGGGCGCATCTCAGCGTAGATAACGGCCGTAAGCGATTTCGAGGATCTCGACGATGCTCGTTCCCGTCGCCGGTGCATCAGCGCCGGTCAGAGGGAACAAGCAGCATGAAGCCCCACCGCATTCGTCACCAGTTTTTGCTTGGACCCGAGTTGAGCGAGAAGCTGGAGAACCTCAGCCGCAATCCATCGACCACCAAATCGGCCATTGTGGCGCACGCGGTCGAGGCCTTTATCGAGCGGCGTGGGGAGAATGAACTCGACCACCGCTACGGCAAGAGGCTCGACCGTCTTTCCCGTGACCTCGGACATGTCAGGCGCGATGTCGAGATGATCCTGGAGAGCCTGGCGCTCTTCATCCGCTTTTCGATCACGCTTCATGCTCACACGCCGGTGCCGGACAAGGCCACGCAAGCGATTGCCCAGGAGCGCTTCGAGAAATTCGTCGAACAGGTCGGCCGCCAAATCGCTTCCGGTAAACGGTCACTTGGCACCGACGATCGCAGGGGAGGGGAAGGATGAGTTCTCATCCGGAAGCCGACCATCGCCGCCGCGCCATGCTGCGCACCGCCATGGGTCCGGCGATCACCGAAGCCCTTGCCGATCCGACCGTCATTGAGGTGATGGTCAATCCCGACGGTGCGCTGCGGCTCGACCGGTTGGGTGAAGGCCGGGTCGACACCGGCGTGCACATGCATCCTTCTGAGGCCGAACGCATCATCCGCCTGGTCGCCTCCCACGTGCGCGCCGAGGCGCATGCGGACAATCCGATTGTCAGCGCCGAATTGCCATCGGGCGAGCGCTTCGAGGGTCTGCTGCCGCCTGTCGTGCTGGGGCCATGCTTCGCCATCCGAAAGGCTGCGGCGAAACTCTACACGTTGGCCGACTATGTCGCCGACCGGGTCATGCTGCCGCTGCAGGCCGATGCGCTGAAGAAGGCGGTCCGCGAGCGGCGCAACATCCTGGTCGCCGGCGGCACGTCGTCGGGCAAGACAACACTTGCCAATGCGCTGCTGGCACAAGCCGCCGATTGCGACGAGCGGGTGATCCTGATCGAGGACACGCGCGAACTGCAATGCGCGGCGAAGGATTGCGTTGCCTTGAGGACGAGGCGGGGGTCGGTCACGCTCGCCGATCTCGTGCGCTCGACCCTGCGGCTCAGACCCGACCGCATCATCGTGGGCGAAGTCAGGGGCGCGGAAGCCCTGGACATGCTGAAGGCATGGAACACCGGGCATCCCGGCGGCATCGCGACGGTTCACGCCAATTCGGCGCGCTCCGCTCTCTACCGTATCGAGCAGCTCGCCCAGGAAGCCGTCGTCACCGTTCCCCGCCGCCTCATCGCTGATGCGGTAGATCTGATCGTCTTCATCGCTGGGCGCGGATCCTCGCGCCGCATTGACGCGATCGCTGAGGTCACCGGTCTCGACAGCAGCGGTGATTACGCCCTCACCCCGCTCACGCTTCCGCAACTCCAGCAGTTTTGAAAGGTCACCTCATGCTCAAGAAGCTTCGCTTCCTTTCGTCCACCGCGCTCGCGTTTCTTCTCACCGTCCCGGCCCACGCAGCGGGCTCCGGCATGCCTTGGGAACAGCCGCTGCAGCAGATCCTTGAGTCGGTCCAGGGACCGGTCGCCAAGATCGTCGCGGTGATCATCATCATCACCACCGGCCTGACCCTTGCTTTCGGCGACACGGCAGGCGGTTTTCGCCGGCTGATCCAGATTGTCTTCGGCCTGTCGATCGCCTTCGCGGCATCGAGCTTCTTTCTCTCCTTCTTCTCCTTCGGCGGCGGGGCACTCGTCTGATGGCCACCGGAGAGCAGCATATCGAGGGTTTCGAAGTCCCCGTTCACAGGGCATTGACTGAGCCGATCCTGCTGGGCGGCGCGCCGCGAGCGGTGGCGATCCTCAACGGCACGGTGGCCGCCGCCATCGGACTTGGCCTGCAGCAGTGGATCGCCGGACTGGCGCTCTGGATCGCCGGCCACACGCTCGCGGTCTTTGCCGCTCGCCGCGATCCGGACTTCGCCAGCGTGCTTGTCCGTCATCTTCGCCTGAAAGGGTGGCTTGCATGCTGAACCTTTCGGAGTATCGCGGCAAAGCCGATCGGCTGGCCGATCATCTGCCCTGGGCCGCTTTGGTGGCGCCCGGCATCGTGCTCAATAAAGACGGTAGCTTCCAGCGAACCTTCCGGTTCCGTGGCCCCGACCTTGAAAGCGCGACCGAAGCCGAGTTGGTCGGCATCTGCGCACGAGCCAACAATGCGCTACGAAGGTTGGGCTCCGGATGGGGGTTGTTTTTCGAGGCCGAGCGCGTTGAAGCGCTGGGCTATCCGAGCTCGGCTTTTCCCGATGCTGCCTCATGGCTGGTCGATGAGGAACGGCGCGCGGCCTTCGAGGGCAAGGTCGCGCACTTCGAGAGTCGCTATCATCTGACCTTGGTCTTCATGCCGGCGCCAGATGGCCAGGCGCGGGCGGAAAGCGCACTGGTCGACTCGCATCACTCGGGAGGGGCTAGAGACTGGCGCCAGGAGCTGGCGTGGTTTCGCGACGAGACCGACCGCGTCCTGGATTTGCTGTCCGGCTTCATGCCGGAAGTGCGCGCCCTCGATGATGCCGAGACGCTAACCTATCTGCACGGCACAATCTCGACCTACCGCCATCCGGTCGCCATGCCGGAAACGCCAATGTATCTCGACGGTGTTCTGGTTGACGCGCCGCTTACCGGCGGCCTGGAGCCGATGCTGGGTGAGCAGCATCTGTGCACCCTCACCGTTCTTGGTTTCCCGAACGTCACCCGGCCAGGGATCCTCGACGCGCTCAACCATCAGGATTTCGCCTACCGCTGGATGACGCGCTTCATCCCGCTCGACAAGACGGAAGCCACAAAGACACTGACCCGGTTGCGCCGTCAGTGGTTTGCCAAGCGCAAATCGGTCGCAGCCATCCTGCGCGAGGTCGTGACCAACGAACCCGTCCCTCTCGTCGATAGTGACGCCGACAACAAGGCGCTCGATGCGGATGCCGCCCTTCAGGCATTGGGCGGCGATCACGTCGGCTTCGGCTATCTCACCACAACGGTGACGGTATGGGACCAGGACCGGCAGGCCGCCGCGGAAGAGCTCCGAGCGGTTGAGCGCATAGTCAATGGGCTCGGCTTCACCACGATCCGTGAAAGCATCAACGCGGTCGAGGCGTGGCTCGGCTCGTTGCCCGGTCATGTCTACGCTAACGTTCGCCAGCCGCTCGTTCACACGCTGAATCTTGCCCATGTCATGCCGCTGTCGTCGGCGTGGGCCGGTCCGGTGGACAACGAGCATCTCGCCAACGTGACTGGGACCGAATCCCCGCCGCTTCTCTTCGCAGAGACCAACGGGTCGACACCGTTTCGGCTTTCCACCCACGTCGGCGATGTCGGCCACATGCTGGTCGTTGGGCCGACCGGTGCCGGCAAGTCGGTTCTGCTCGCGCTAGTCGCTCTGCAGTTTCGACGCTATGCCGGGGCGCAGGTCTATGTCTTCGACAAGGGCAATTCGGCTCGTGCGGCAACACTGGCCATGGGCGGAGAACACCACGCGCTGGGCGCGGATGGTGCGCTTGCCTTCCAGCCACTGAGCAATATCGGCGACCAGACTACTCGCAGCTGGGCGGCGGAATGGATCGCCGGCCTCGTTGCCCATGAGAATGTCAGCGTTACGCCGGAGGTAAAGGAGGCGATCTGGTCGGCACTCATCAGCCTTGCGACTGCGCCGGTGCAGGAACGCACGCTGACGGGCCTGTCGGTTCTGCTTCAGTCCAATGGGCTCAAGGCCGCGTTGATGCCCTACACGCTCGACGGTCCCTTCGGCCGGCTGCTCGATGCCGATGAAGATCGGCTGGCTTTGTCGGATGTGCAGTGTTTCGAGACCGAAGAGCTGATGCACAGCCAAGGCGCTGTGCTCCCGGTGCTCACCTATCTGCTCCATCGTCTCGAGGAGCGGTTCGACGGACGGCCGACGCTGCTGATGCTCGACGAGGCGTGGGTCTATCTCGACAACCCTCTCTTTGCCGCCCGCATCCGCGAATGGCTGAAGGTGCTGCGAAAGAAGAACGTCTCCGTCATTTTCGCCACGCAGTCACTTGCAGACATCGCTGCCTCGTCGATCGCGCCGGCAATCATCGAGAGCTGCCCACAGCGCATTTTTCTTCCCAATGACCGTGCCGTGGAACCGCAGGTGCGGGCAGCCTATGAGTGCTTCGGCCTGAACGAGCGGCAAATCGAATTGGTCGCCCGTGCCACACCGAAGCGCCAGTATTATCTGCAGTCGCGCCGCGGCAACCGCCTCTTCGAGCTCGGGCTCGGCCCGATCGCTCTTGCGCTCTGCGGCGCCTCTGATCCGGCCACGCAGACCCTAATCGACAAGGTGCTGTCAGAGCACGGACAGGAGGGCTTTGCCGCCCGGTTTCTGATTGCGCGCGGCCTCGATTGGGCTGCCGAGCTTCTCCAGCAATTCCCTCAACCAGACAAGGAGCAATCGTCATGATGCGGCGCCGCCTTCTCACCAGCCTGATCACCGTTTCCCTGATCGCAAAACCAATGGCCGACTACGTCCAGCCGGCCCACGCCCTGATCGTGTTCGATCCGTCGAATTATGCGCAGAACGTGCTGACAGCGGCACGTTCCCTGGAGCAGATAAACAACCAGATCCAGTCGCTTCAGAACCAGGCGACGATGCTGCAGAACATGGCGCGGCACCTTCAGCGCCTGGATTTTTCTTCCGTGGGCCAGCTCACAGGTTCGCTCCAACGGATCGACGGCCTGATGACCCAGGCCAGCGGCCTGAGCTTCGATCTCGACAAGCTTCAGAACCAGTGGCGTGTGCAATATCCGGAAAGCTACGACGCCACAATCGAGGTCAACGATGTGGCGAGCGCCGCGCGCGAGCGCTGGCAAAACGCCATGCAGGCGTTCCGCCAAACCATGAGCGCGCAGTCGCAGATCGTGGAGAACGTGCGGGCCGACGGCGACCTGCTTACCGATCTCGTCAACCGCAGTCAGGGCGCGGCAGGTGCCCTTGAGGCAAGCCAGGCCACCAATCAGCTGATCGCGCTTTCGACCAAGCAGCAGATGCAGATCCAGACGCTGCTCGCGACCCAGTTCCGGGCTGAAGCCGAAGATGCTGCCCGCAAGGCGCAGTCCGAGGAAGCCGCCCGCGAGACGACGAAGCGTTTCCTGGGCACCGGTACGGCCTATCCCGGCAACTGATCAGCAGTCTTCAAGACAACGAGGAAGACGGCGACATGAATGACCTCGGCGTCATCGATCGCTTTATGCAGACCTTCATCCGCTATATCGACAGCGGGTTCGGTCTGCTTTCGGGCGACGTCGCCTTTCTCACTACCATCCTGATCGGCATTGACATCGCGCTGGCGGGCCTGGTCTGGGCGTTCGGCGGCGAACCCAATATTCTCGGTCGGCTCGTCCGAAAGGTGCTCTATGTCGGCGCCTTCGCATTCATCCTGAACAATTTCAGAAGCCTTGCCGACATCATCTACCGCTCCTTTGCCGGGCTCGGCATCAACGCTTCGTCCGGCAATTTGTCCGCCGACAGTCTCCTGCGGCCAGGCCGCATTGCCGCGGCCGGCTTCGAGGGCGCCTGGCCGCTGCTCAATCAAGCGAGCCAGCTAGTCGGCTTCCCCGAGATCTTTGGCAACGCGCTGACCATCTTCGTGCTGCTTCTCGCCTGGTTCCTGGTCCTCATCGCCTTCTTCATCCTTTCCATCCAGCTTTTCATCACCATCCTGGAGTTCAAACTCACCACATTGGCCGGCTTTGTTCTGGTGCCCTTCGCGCTCTGGAACCGCTCGGCGTTTCTGGCCGAGCGCGTGCTCGGCAATGTGATCTCGTCGGGCATTAAGGTGATGGTGCTTGCCGTCATCGTCGGCATCGGCTCCACGCTCTTCGGCGAGTTCGCTTCCGCCCTGCAAGGCAAGGAGCCGGACTTGGCCGCGGCCATGTCACAGGTACTGGGCGCGTTGGCGCTGCTTGGGCTCGGCATTTTCGGACCGGGAATTGCCTCGGGTCTTGTTTCCGGCGCGCCGCAGCTTGGCGCGGGAGCCGCACTCGGAACCACCGCGGCGGCCGCCGGATCAACGCTCGTTGCCGGAGGTGCGGCGCTTGCCGGCGCGCGCATGGCAACCGGCGGCGGTCTCGCCGCCGTTCGAGCCGGCACGGCCATGGGATCGGCTGCTTCCACAGCTTGGCAGATGAGGCGTGCAACATCGCCCGAGTCCGGCCTCTCCGGCGTAGCTGCTGGACTGCAGGGCGTTGCCGGCGCAGCTGGCGGCGCCGCGATTCGGGGAATGCGATCTGCAACAGAACCATTCCGGCGCAGCGCCGATGCCGGCCGCGATGCCGCCTGGACCGCGACGGGCGGCACGCCGACCGCATCAATGACCGGAAACCCTGCCGCGTCAGGTGCCAATGCCGCGCCGGCGTGGGCGAGGCGCTTGCGTTCCGAACAGACCGCGCGCGCCCATCGCCACGCCGCCACGCAGGCCGTCCGCGATGGCGATCGGGGTGGAAGCGGCGCCAACCCCTCTCTCAACGATAAGGAAGACTAGATGCTCTTCAAGCGACCTGTTCAGCGTTACGGGAAGACGCCCCACCCCGTCACACCATACCAGAAGGCCGCCCAACTTTGGGACGAGCGCATCGGCACTGCGCGCGTGCAGGCAAGGAACTGGCGCCTGATCGCCTTTGGCTGCCTCGCTCTGGCCATCGGGCTCTCTGGTGGACTCTTGTGGCAGTCGATGCAGGGCCGCGTCGTGCCCTATGTCGTCGAGGTCGACCGCTTCGGTGAGACACGGGCTGTCGCGCCGGCAATCCAAACCTACGAGCCCGACGATGCCCAGATTGCCTGGCATCTCGGCCGCTTCATCCAGAATGTCCGCTCCGTCTCCACCGATGCGGTGTTGGTGCGGCAGAATTGGCTCTCGGCCTACGACTTTGCCACCGACCGTGCAGCCCTCTTTCTCAACGAGTACGCTAAGGCCAATGATCCGTTCGGCAAGATCGGCACGCGCAGCGTCTCGGTGCAGGTGACGAGCGTGGTTCGAGCGTCCGAGAGCTCCTTTCAAGTCAAATGGACCGAGCAGGTCTTTGAGCGCGGCAGCCTCGCCAGCACAACGCGTTGGACCGGGATCCTCACCATTGTGATCCGGCCGCCGAACAATACCGATCAGCTGCGCAAAAACCCGCTCGGCGTCTTCATCAATGCCATCGACTGGTCGCGCGAGCTCGACAGTGCCGCGCAGACTTCCGTTCCCCCAAAGGAGTCCGCCAATGATAAATAGACTCTCGTCGCTCCGCACTGCGCTGGTCCTGTCGACGTCGGCTGCGGTCATCTCCGCCTGTGCCTCGAAGCCGGTGCCGCCACCTCAGATTTCCTATGATGCTGCCAAGTTCCAACCGGCGGCAATCAAGAAGGCGCCGGAGAAGCCCGTCAAGGTCGTGGAAGTGCCGACACCGCTGCCGCTGCCCGGCCAGTTGCAGCCCGAGCCGGGCAAGGCTGCTGAAGACAGGCGCTCGCCTGAAGAACGTGTCGCCGATGCCAACAAGGCGGCGACGCAGCAACCCACCAAATATGGCTATGTGAATGCGGTGCAGGTTTACCCTTTTGCCGAAGGCGCGCTCTACCAGCTCTATGCCGCACCGGAGCGCGTCAGCGATATCGCTCTGCAGTCAGGCGAGAAACTCCAATCCGTGTCGGCCGGCGACACAGTGCGCTGGGTAATTGGCGACACCGTCAGTGGCTCCGGCGATGACCAGCGCACCCATGTGCTGGTGAAGCCCTTCGCGCCAGGACTTGCCACCAATCTGGTGATCACCACGGACCGGCGAAGCTATCACCTGCAGCTTCAAAGCACGGATAAGACCGCCATGGCGGCCATCTCCTGGACTTACAGCGAGGACCAGATCATCGCGCTACGCCGGCGCAATGCGCAGGCCGACGCCGCTATGCCAGTGGCGTCGAATGTGGCTCTCGAAAATATTCGCTTCCGCTATTCGATTACCGGCGACATGCCGCCCTGGAGGCCGACGCGCGCGTTCGATGATGGCAGCAAGGTCTACATCGAGTTTCCGCGCCGCATCGATCAGGGCGAGGCCCCGCCGCTCTTCATCGTCGGTGCTGACGGGGACAACCAGCTCGTCAACTACCGCGTACGGGGCAACTATTACATCGTCGATCGCCTCTTCGCCGCGGCCGAACTGCGCCTCGGCGCCAAGCAGCAGCAGGTGGTGCGCATCAGGAGGACCGACGGCAGGCAAGCGCCGCGGCGGATATTGCTCTTTTCGCGTTCCAGCAGGTGAGGGACGGCCCATGACGGATACTTCCCGCTCCGATGCTCCACCGAAACTCGATCCAGAACAGCTGCAGCTGCGGGCCTCGCCTCGCCGCGCTGTGCGCTTCAAGCGCGGCATTATTGTCGCCATTGCTGCTGTTGGTTCCGGGACCGTTCTAGCCGTCACCATGATGGCGCTGCAAGGACCGACACTGCGCATCAAAGAGCAGGCTGAAGAGCTTTACAACACCGAGCGGAAGCCAACCGCGGAGGCAATTGAAAGGCTGCCTAAGGACTATTCCGGGATCAAGCCCAAGCCTCCGGTGCTTGGACCACCGCTGCCCGGCGACCTCGGCCGCCCCATCCTTGAGCACCAACGCCAGCTGGGCATCGCGCCGGGCCAGGAGGTTTCGGCGGAGGAGCAGCGCCTTGCACAGCAGGCGATCGAGGCGCGCGAATCGCAAGTCTTCTTCCGGATCGAAAATCGACCCCGGCAAGCGGATGCCGCCGGCAACGGGCAGGGCGGGCGTCCACCCTTTGATGGAACGGCTCCACAATCCGATGCCGCACGCGATTCAGCTTCCGTTGCACCGGCCGAGGGCGACCAAAACAATCAACAGCGCAAGCTCGATTTTGTCAGCCAGCGGAACACAAGTGGAATCTACAATCTGCATGCACTGCAGACGCCGGCTTCGCCGTATCAGCTGATGGCCGGCAGCGTCATCGCAGCGAGCCTGATCACTGGCATCAATTCCGACTTGCCCGGCCTCGTCGTCGCACAGGTCACCGAGAATGTGCACGACACAGTCACCGGCAGCACCTTGCTCATTCCGCAAGGCTCTCGCCTGATTGGCACCTATGACAGCGTTGTTGCCTTTGGACAAAGGCGCGCGCTGCTGGTCTGGCAACGGATACTGCTGCCCGACGGCTCTTCGATCGAAATCGACAATCTGCCGGCGACGGACACCGCCGGCTATGCCGGGCTTGAGGACAAGGTGGATTTCCACACCTGGCAGCTGATGAAAGGCGTTGCGCTGGCCACGTTGCTAGGGGTCGGCACCGAGCTGAGCCTCGGGGAAGACGAAAGCGACCTGGTCAAAGCAATCCGCGAATCCGCTCAGCAGAACGTCAGTCAAGCTGGCCAGCGCATCACCGAGAAGAACCTCAATATTCAGCCCACGATCACCGTCCGCCCTGGTTGGCCACTGCGCGTCATCGTGCACAAGGATCTTGTGCTACGGCCGTACCCGAATTGACTGGAGTCATCATGACCAATCTGAAACTCGGCAAACTTCCGGATCGGACACCTTCGAAGATCACCATAAGCGTAAGTGCAGACCTGAACCAAGCACTGAAGGACTATGCGGCGCTTTATCGTCAGACCTATGGCGAGTCCGAATCGGTAGCGGAACTGATCCCGTTCATGCTGGCGGAGTTCCTGGAGAGCGATCGAGCGTTTGCCAAGGCCAGAAAGGAAGGGCTCCCTGTCGTCGACAAGTCAGAGAAATCGCGGCGGAAGGCAATTTCAGGGTCCGAATAAGTCACAGCGACCAGTGAGTCCGAGGGGGCACCTTTCTAGGCGGGCGAATGCATTCAAGCAACTTGCCGGCGGCAGCCGAAACATAGGGCACAAAAGACGAGCTGATCTGCCCCGAACCAATGCCGGCTCTGCGCCTTTGACGGCCGTAAAGGTCCACTTCACAGCTTCTTAAAACCAGATGAGGTGGATGGCTCCCGCTCTAGGCATCTGAGTGCCACAGTGGGTTTGCTGTCAGGCAACCCGAGCAAAGGAGCCATCCGCCATGCAGATTACTACCGTGGGCCTTGATCTGGCCAAGCGCATTTTTCAGGTTCATGCCGTCGACGCGTCTGGGGGCGTTGTCGTGGGCAAGGCCCTGCGGCGGTCGCAAGTCCTGCCGTTCTTCGCCAAGCTGCCGCGCTGCCTGATCGGAATCGAGGCCTGCGGGACGTCACATCACTGGGCTCGAGAACTGACGGAGCTCGGCCATGAGGTCCGCTTGATGCCGCCGAGCTACGTGAAGCCTTATGTGAAGCGCGGCAAGAATGACGCGGTGGACGCGGAAGCGATCTGCGAAGCGGTGACACGCCCGACCATGCGCTTCGTGGCGATGAAGTCGGCCGAGCAACAGGCGGCCCTTTCGCTTCACCGCACACGCAATCTTCTGGTCAAGCAGCGCACGCAACTGGTGAACATGATCCGCGGCCTGTTGGCCGAGTTCGGCATCGACATTCCCCAAGGTTTGGAGCGGGCGCTCAGGCTGGCGCGCCAGATCGCCGCGAAGGAAGTGGAGCCGGAAGTGCCGGCAATGGCAACGCAGGTTCTCGATCTCCTGTGCGACCAGGTGCTCGACACCCATGCCCGGCTCCAGACCATCGACCGGTCGATCCTTGCCCAACAAAGAACGAATGAAGTGGCACGGCGTCTATCGACCATACCTGGCATTGGCCCGATCGGTGCCACAGCCTTGGCGGCCTCGGTTGCCGATCCGGGTCAGTTCCGCTCGGGTCGAGAGTTTGCCGCCTGGCTCGGGCTGACACCTTCGCAAAACTCGAGCGGCGGAAAGGACCGTCTCGGGCACATCACCAAGATGGGCGACCGGTACCTGAGAAAGCTCCTTGTGATCGGCGCGACCTCTCTGATCCGACGGGCGAGGCATAAGCCCGAGGCTGCGGATCCGCGCCTCCTCGCGTTGCTCGCCAGGAAGCCAGCGCGCGTGGCGAGCGTAGCGATGGCAAACAAGATGGCCCGCGTGGTGTGGGCTATCATGGCGCGCGGCGAAACCTATCAAGCGCGTCATGCTCCGAACCTTGCAGCGTAAGTTGCGCAGAAGACGAGACATTGAAGCAGAAATCAGATCGAGCCGATCAATCGGCTCCATGAGGTTGTAAGAGCGACGCGATGTGATGGCGAGACCGGTCAGGCCGGGAACAGGGATAACCCATGCGATGTCGGAGGCATCATAGCCTGCAAAGCAGATTGGGACCTTGTTCGCCGACCCCATCAGGGCCAGCAGCTTCAAACGGCTGCATGAACAGGCCGGACAGAAGACTGCACCCGACCAATGCGCCAGAACGACGAATTACCTCTTGCAATACGGGAGCCATCCACAGAAGACATCGCTGGCGATGCCCTCGAAGTCGACCATGCCCACTTCCGGACGTTGGCTTCTTGTTGGAAGCGGGCATTGGTTGGCAGGGCCAGAACTGCCGCTTGCGGCCCGTCGCGCTTGCCTTCATCAACCACAGATCGAGGCATTTGCGCCTCATGGCGTGCTCGCTTTGTCTGTCGCCTACTGACACCAACAAAACAGGCAGGCCGGGATCAGCCTGCCTGTTACGAGGGCTACTGCGGCGGCCCAAAGGAAGTGAACCGGGTCCAGACACGGCCCAGCGCAGACAGCACACGCTTCAGGAAGGACAGACGCGCGGGGTCGCCGTGCGCGTGGCGTTCGATCTGCTTGCGCATCACCGCTTGCGACGTGGCTGGATCGAAGGTGCGCAGCCACTCAACCTCGCCGACCGTAATGAAGTAATGCGAATTGCAGGGTGCATCGCAGACGGCAATCGAAGGGCGCACCGTCGCCATACCGCCTTGTTCAGTGACCTGGTGGCTGTCGGGCACCAGCAACGAAACACGATGACCACAGCCGCAAGCGCACAGCAGGGCCCCGATCTCGAACTCCTCGCTGTGATAGACGACGCCCGGCACCAAAGGCTTGGGCATGCGCTCGACCGCTTCATAGCGAAATCTCATCTAGACTCCCCCCGCCCGGTCCATTTCGAAGGTTACGGTATCGAAGATTATCGAGGTCGCATCACTCTCCCGGTCCAGCAACCCGAAATGCTGCTTGAACCGGATCACGGCCATGTTGGCATTCAGCGCATTGAGCTCGGGAATCTGCGCCTGCTTGCGATATTCGTCAGCCTTCGCGTTTTCGACCGGCAGACGCACCGTACCCCGATTGTTGTCGAAGGCGGCACGGTCGGTGCCCGTAATGCGCACGAAGCCGCTGAGCCCGACGGCCGAGCGGTTCAGGCCCATGCCGCAATCGACAAAGGGAATGTTGTTCGCACTCAGCCAGTCCACGATCAACAGGCGCGCCGGCCCCTCATCAACCGAGACGAAGACGAAATCGAACTCGCGGAGGCGAATAACATTGTCGGCCGTGATGCGTTCGGCGACCGGCACAATGCCCGCATGCCATTGATCATAGTGCATGGCAAGCGCCTCGACTTTCAGCTTGCCGATGGCGCCGGGGATAAAGCCCGGCCATCTGAAGATCGTGTGGAGATGGACCTTGTCATCATCGAACAGCGCAATCTGCTCAAGATGCGTACGAGCCACCGAATCGAGAATGAAGGAGCCAGTTCCGCCAAGGCCGACGATGGCGACCTTCTTGCCGCGCATGAGCGCTGAGAGATCATTGAGGTGATAGCGCGCGGACATGGTGTCGGGAAAGCGCAGCGGCGAACCCTGCGCGGCCGCCTTGACGGCGATCCCACCTAGGGGTGTAGCCTGAGGATAAGCATTGACCGCCGGCGTCGTGATCGTATCGATGTATGTCTGTACCTTTTCCTCGAACGACTGGTACGCGCGCAGCGCGCCCTGCTCATCCATCAACTTGTAAGAGAAGGAGCAGCTCATGACGAGATCAGGCGTCACCTCAACGGGATTGGGACCGCCGCCAAGCCTGAGCTCGCGTCCCTGCTGGTCGTGGGGTCGGCTGCCGCGCCACCAGGCTTGGTGATCGGCGGGGGGGCCGATGACCGGGCCGGTCAGACCAAGTGGGCAGGCCCAATCGCCGTGCTGCAAGCCGGCCTCGCTGTCGAGGTAGGGCAGACCGTATATAACGAAATAACCGCCCACGAAGTCGATCAGGTATCCCGTCTCGTCCAGATCACGAAGGAAGGGGTTATGATTCACCAGTTCCGGCAACTCGAAAGCGCATTCCATCCTTCACCTTCACCTTCTGACCCGGTGCGAGCGTGCCGCTCGGGTTCTCGACCGGACCGTGGGAGTATTTGACGAGATATTCGTTCGAGGGCTTTCCGCCCTGCCCGAGATAGAGATCGACCACGCGGGCGTAAGTGATCTGTTTGGTGTCGATCTCGTGGTCATCGCCATTAACCAGAATGTCGAAGACCTTCTGGCTGTAGAAATGCTGATCCTGCGTCAGATGGATCGGCGTGTCATCGCGCGGAATGCGCTCATCTTCCTCGTCGCCCGCGACCTCGCGGTAGAGCCTCTCGTGCTGCTTAATGTCGGCCAGCGCATAGAGCGCTTCACCGGTCGTTGGGTTGGGCGAATTGATCGCCACTCGATTGATGTGGATGCGCACGATGTGCGACGCAGCAATGTCCAGCATGACTTATATCCTTTCCCGCCTCTGGCGGCGCTTGCGTTTCGCCCCGACCGGTGGCATTTTGGTGTCCGGCCAGACAACAGAAGGGGTTCGAAAAAAGCCCTGGTCTAATTCACATCAGATCAGAGCCTGTTGTCCACACAGACAACAAATAGCGATTGAAAAAAATTTGTCAAGGAGGGCGAATGCCGGAAACAGCACTGGGTGTGTGGTTGAAAGGCCTAAGGGAAGAAAGAAAGCTGAGCCTAAGGGATCTCGGCCAGCGCAGCGGGGTCGATCACGCCTACATTCACCGGCTTGAAACGGGCGTAAAGGAAGCCCCATCCGAAGACGTTTTGGACAAGCTAGCGACTGCGCTGTCAGCCTCAAAGCGCGATCGCGAAGTTCTGCGCCACCTCGCGCGCCAGGAGAACGTTAATCCGAATATCTTGGAATTTGTCCGTCAGGATCAGAGTATCAGCGCCGAGGAGCTGCAGATGCTTTCCACCGTTGTGAATCGCGGCACGCGCGCGGATTACGCGACCTCGCTCGCGCGCATCAGGCGCATGATGATGGAAGACGATGATGGATGAGTTGTCAGTCGTTTCATCTGCACGGGCGTTTATCAGCAAATGCGGGCCGCTTGCGCAGCCGGTCTCAGTCGATATCTATGCGGCAGCAATCGACGGCACGATCAAAAAGGAAGCCTTGAACGACGGCGAAGATGGCTGGTCGTTCAAGACGCCCAAGGGCAAATACAAGATCTGCGTGAACTGCAATCAGAACAACAGGCGTCAGAGGTTTACCGTCTGCCACGAGGTTGCCCACGCGGTTTTAGACATCGCCCCCGATCATAGCCAGCCAAGCTGGAGTCTCAGCAAGCGGCCCCAAGGCGAGATTTTCTGCGACATTTTCGCCGCCGAGCTACTCCTACCATACAAGCTCTTCAAGCCGCAGGTTGACATGTCGGAAATGGGCATGGCGGCCGTCGGCACGCTGGCCGATGATTTCGATGCCTCGCTTCTTGCCGCCGGCTCGCGTTTCGCAACCTTCTCGAAAAATCTCTGCGCGTTCGTCGTCTCCGAAGGCGGCAAGGTTCGCTACAGCGCCCGCTCGGCAAGTCTACGTCAGGCAAAGGGCTGGGTCAGGCCCGGGGCGCTCCTGCCCGAGGGTTCCTACAGCGCACGAGCACGAGCGGGCGAGAAGCCATCAGGGCCTGAAGAAGCGGAGGCCGATGAGTGGTTCGAAGACTGGGACCGCGATGGCGGCCTATTCGAAGACGTCTTGCATGTTGGTCAATGGGATCAGACCATGACGCTGCTGTGGTACGAAGAGGACGACGCCCCGCCCGCGCGTCTCGAGCGCAAGCAATGGGAGGAACAGACCTACGGCCTGCGTGAGCTTGACGGCAATCTGCCCTGGCCGGGCGGCAGGAAGCGGCGATAGGTGGAGACCTGAGTTTGCTAGGCCAGCGGATCGATCGCCCAATATGCAGACCTTTTCAGCGTCCGGGCAGGATCATTCCCAGACTTTTTGCGCTCCCAATCGAGCGGCCGATATCTTTCTTTCGAGAGAAAAAGCGGTCCGTCGGGTCACGGCCCCATTTTGACATTCAGTCAGACGGTCCCGCAATGCGCCGACGACAATTCTTTCTCTGAGATGCCTCAGTTGGCTCCACTTTGCATTCTGCTGGAGCTTCGTCGAAGAACATTCCTGCCGCTAACCCAAAGGTTATCGTGGAATTTTGCTAGCCACTTTCTTTGACAAGCGGCTTGGTTTCAATCGCTCCTTGAGGATAGGTTCTTCGCTTCAACTTTAGTTGGCGACGCTCTTGATGCCAGATGCGACCGCTGCGTTATCAGCGGATTGGGTTATGCTGTTGAAAAGGACACACGCACTTTCTTTTTTGCGGAAATTGAACCCTAAGCAGGATTTGTCGTTTGCACATTGCAGTATGCAGTCTGGATATCGGAGCGGAGAGGTCCAATAGGCGTTGCCAGAAATTTCCGTTTTTGTGGCGAACACCAAATTCGAGTAGCGCAAATTGCTCTCGACCACTTTTTTTGCGGCCATGATCGACTCTTCGCTTTTGACCAGTAGCGATGCGTCCCCTTTCATGAAACAAGCTCGAAATTTTGTGTTATAAGTAACCGCTAGACACCTGAAGTCGGTGTCGCAGGCGGTTTGACACTGCTCAGAACTCACGTTCCTAATTGGCATATCCGGCAGGTCGTTTCCGATCGCGTCCCACCCGGACACGACAACAAATCCACTATCTGGATCGACCTCTGTCGCAGGAGTTTCTGCGGGGACAGTTGCGGCCTGCTCTCGTGACGAGTCAGGAATGATGTCTGAAGACGCAAATGTGCGACCATCCAGCCACGCGCATCTTGTTGCAAGATCGACGGCGGATGAATCATTAAGGCCGACCAACTGAAGCGTCTGAGCAGCAGCGCCAGGCCCGGCTGGTGGCGCTGTCGGTGCAGAACGAGCTGCCAATGATACATTTACGTCTACGCCGTTCACACTCCGCCGAGAGTAACACCACGCTCGGTCCCAGGTTTGGTCGTTCTCATCCTTGAAGTGGTGACCTGTGATTAACTCCCAAGTGGTGCCTTGGAACTCGACGTTCTTGGTGGCGAACTTGTTGAAGTCGACGGTCACCACGTCAGGCTTGGTAGGGACGTCAGCCTGGGGCGCCTGCTCCTGAGTTGGCTTTGGAGTTGGAACAGGAATAGGCGGCTCATCTTTTGGGGAGGTGAGATCGCTTGGCTGCTCTATGGTCGGCAAAGCCGCCGGCTCCGGCAAGGTTTTGTCCCATAGACCAAGATTGATGCCCAGCCCAATCCCGACCGCCGCCACTGCAATGGCTCCGCCAGTCGCCATTCGGCGAAAGGCGGTCGCTCGGGCTGTCTTCTCTTGGGCCGCGGCTTGAGCCTGCAAGGTTGGAATCGCCGACCTTTTGACGGCGAGATCGACGGCTTGCTCAAGCAGGGTGGTATTATGCCGGACGAGCACTTTTGCGACCCTTCATTGATACCGTCACGAGGTCTGAGACCTCAGGCGGCAAATCCTGGTCGAGGGCCTTGCGAAGGACTTCGGGATCATCGGTGAAGAGCGGAACATAGAGGATCTCTTTGACCACCTTTTCCACAGGCACCTCAACCCGCTTCTCAACCTCTTTCTCGACCATAACTTCGACTGGTACCTTAATCGTTCGAATTCGGCGCCACCGCCAACTCAGAAGCATTCTGCGGAGCAGCCTGGAAGTCTTGCTGTCTGAATTGTCCTCTTCTCGGGCGGCAATGCGCTGGAGCGCTAGAGCGACCATTGCCGTAATTGGTCCCGCGAGCGCGGCGATGAGCGCGAGCGAGCCGAACCAAATCACAGAGATTATTCCGGCCTGTGCCTCAGTCACCAGTTCAGGTTTGCTGCCGTACCACCGTGAGGCAATACGGCGGACCTGATCTGTCCGCGCCATTGGGATCCGCTCCTTGGCCAAGGCGCTGAGGGCTTTGGCAATCTGGTCCTGTCTGACCTGGTTTTGCGCCGAGGTGTTTGCCTTGTTGGCTTCTGCCGCCTGGGCATCTGCGAGCCGTTTGCCCGCTTCATCCAATCGACGCTGCCAAGCCGCGGCATCACTATCGCGCGTTTGCTCCAGAGACGAACGCCTATCGACAAGCTTCTGCCTCTGGTCAGTAGTCATAGGAGGGCTATTTGCCCGCAAACGATCGAAATTTTCGCGCAGCGCAGCAATCTCTTGATCGAGCGGCTCAATCCGAGTGTCGAACTTGGTGATAATTTTCGTGCGGGGGTTGGCAAGTTTAGCCACTTCCGATTCTAGCCTGCGTGCCGAGTCGCTGTCGCCTGAATCGCGCGCCATCTTGATACGTTCAACAAAGCTGTCGCGTTGGCGCTCAAACTGATCGACAGCGTCTTTAACTTCGCGATCACGCTGTTGAATCAGCGCCGATCGAACAGCATTTTTCTCATCCACTTGATCGCGAACACGCGAGGCCTCTGGAGTAAGGGCTGTCGTTCCCTCCAATTCCGCATTGGCCTCGGCAATTTGCGACTGAGAGGTCGCACGCGATTTTTCTGCAAGAGAGGTCAGCTGCTCAATTTCGGAACGGGCTTGATCGACCTGATCGGCTCTTCGACCAAGTTCGTCAGCAGAGGCGAGCTTTGTCGCTTCCTGCTCAAGGGCATCAATCTTGTTTACGAGCTCCTCATAACGCAGCTGACGCAATGCGCCTGCCCTCTCCATCCCCATAAAGACAGTTTCGAAAGTGATGCCTGCAAGAACCAGGAGGAAGACCAAGATTATGGGCTTCCAGAGCCAAGACGCGCTGAAAAGCAGTGTAGCTATCGGTATCTTGGTGAGCTCCGCGATTGCCACCATGAGAAAGGGTGCACTGGCGAGCGTCAAATCCATTGCAGTGACAGACTCGCTTGCAGAAAACGCTTGTACGCCTAATGCTACACCTGTCGTAAGACCAATCGCTGCGGCCGCAATCTCTAGGGCCCAGGCACCACGGTAGGTCCACTGGCCATAGCTTGCCAGCTTTTGACTCATCACAGTCTGCATTTTACTCGCCCCCCCGACAGGGCAACATCACGCCTTGATCGCCTGCCAGCATACATTTAACGGTTTTGAAAGTCTTAGTTAAGGCGTCTCTTCTCTCTATTGTCGCAATAACTTTTTCTGCCCTTCAGATATAGAATACCTCGTCAAAAAAATGGGGTTAGCAGACCGCGTCGCCCATGCATGGTTTTCGTTGGATCGGTGTAAGCGGAAAGCCGAACAGGCCGTAGCGCGCTTACTCCGTTACATTTCAGCTAGCAGAGTGTTTCGCATGCGATCCCATCCTTGTCGCGATCGAGTTTTCCGCCCCATGAGCAGTTTTGCAGGTACCAGTTGGCTTCGTCGCAGGAACCGATCTGCTTGCACGTTCTCCGCGGCTCGCAAGAATAGCCGCTCTGCGCGACCAGCTTACGGCTGATGATGCCCAGCGGGCGACTCGACGGCGCCGCGCCGTCGGCGTGCGCAGCGCGCCATTCCCAGGGTGCCTGAAACGTCCCGGCCCACAGGCCGATCTTTGAGGCTTGGGCTTGCGCCTGCTGCCCCCCATAGGCGCCCTGGCTGTAGTGAGGCCAATCCAGCGCCTGGCCGTGCTTGACCATCCAGGCGGCCACGCCCGCGCCGTCGGCGCGCCGACAATCGCCGACAAAGCGGTGGTAGCGGTCCCACGTCACGAATGTGCATTCGAGCGGCCTCGACGCGGCCAGGAAAGTGTCCAGCGCTTCGGCCGATCGCCGGCCGCAAGGATACTCGGCGCCATTCGCATCGCGGCACAGCTGCCGGCCCTCTGGCGCGTCGATGCCGTTGAAGCGGACGCGCTGGCCGTGGATTTCGATCGTATCGCCGTCAATGACGGAAGCGACACCGGTAAGCGAGGCGGGCGCCGCCCTTTGTGGGCTGGCCTTTGATGCATCGTCGCTACGTTGCGCGCCCGACGGCGCCAGGAAGGCGGCCACCGCCGCCGCTGCCGTAAGACCGAGCATTGCCGGCACGCTCGCAAGTTGGCGCCGCCACAGCTTGGCACCGGTGGGTCTCTGCCACCGATTGGATCGATATTTGCGGTATGGCCTGCTCATCCGCTACGCCGACCAGCCCGGCCATGCGCTGTCGACCATGGGCAGGCCGGCGCAATAGTAATCGTCAACGAACCGCCCGGTGGACCGGTCGCGGCAGCGCCAGATAACGCTGTAGTTCTGGCCATAGAATTGGTCCCACGCGACGCCATAGGTTTGTGGTGGCGGTGGCCGGTAATATGTTCCGCCTCCATAGCCGTTGTTGGCAGCGACACCCACAGCTGCGCCGCCGACAGCCGCGATCGCTATGCCTGTCGCGACAGCATTGTCGGTTTGCACAAGCCTGGTGCACCTCTCTGCTGTTGCGCCCCTGCGCACTAGAAGGGCCGCTACCCTGCTACGATACTGTTCGTCCGTGCTGCTGGCGAGAACGTGACATAGCGCAACGGTATTCATTGCCGTGAGATCGCTGTCCGACACGACAGCGGTCGTAGAGCAGCCGCTGACGCACAGGGCTGCACTTGCGATGAGTGCTCCAATTTTCATGTGAATCCCCCAAACAAATATTGGGGCGAGTCCGACCTAGAAGTCCAGAGTTTTGTTTTTCACTTTGCTACGATTCACAGCATGCTGCGGCTAGCTGGCATCCACTGCAACCAACCCTTCCGCCGGTCGTTGACTGATGCTGGGTTGATCTCAGCCACTCCAGAACTTGCCCGCTGGCTCAAAACCGGCGGGCTTTTTTTCCGCGACGCCGGAAGGCTCTATCTCGCCGTATGTTGTGGTACATCGGCACGCCGTCATCGGGCCGTGCCGTTGACCGAGGTGGTCCCTCCGCCATGGTCGGCCGGCGCAGCCTTGACCGTCCGCGCGGGCCATCCCAATCAAGCCCGCTGGCTTCGGTCGGCGGCTTTTTATTTGATGCCCGGCGCCGTCGGCTTGGATCTAGATCCTCGCCAGTGCCGGATTGAAGGTAAGCTGCGGCGGTATGATCGCACTTCGCGCGGGACGGACCATTGGTGTGCAGCAAGAGCGCCGAGTTCATTCGGCCAAGATTCTGCACTAGGCCGAGGTAGGTGAAGGCAGATAGCTATCCGGTAATCGCTGAGATATTGGAGATAATGTTCCCCCATGGAGGTGTGTACCAGTATTATAAGTTTCCAAACTTCATGTACGAACGCCGTGGACGAGCTGCTGTGTGCGCTTGCCGTAAATCGCTTCCGCGAGTTCACAGTCGGAGGTTGGCTAGGACCCTAACGCGAGAGCTTCAACGGCCCCCTTCGCGATGAACTCCTCAACGAGACGCGGTTCACGTCCCTGGCCCAGGCCCGCGCGAGGCTCAATGTATGGCGCGCCGATTACAACGGCGCGCGTCCGCACTCGCACATCGGATGGCAGACACCCAACGAATGTGCATCGACCTTCAACCCGCGACGGTCGCTCGCGCTGCGCAACGTGAAACGCTCCGCGCCAGCACCCGTCGCGTCCACCGGCCATCAGGGCAAATCCACCCCCGGAAACGAACTCACGACTGGATAGAATTGGGGGAAACGTCAGGGCGGCCATAACTTTGCAGTCTTCAGACGCGAGGCGGCCTACAACAGCGCTGCCCACCATGCTTGTGGCCCGCGACCCACACGGCTTTTCCCTTCAGATCGTACATTATGCTTCCTTCATGATTACCGATGTCTGCATGACCTTGAGGTCTTCCCGCACCATTTCCGCGGCGAGCTCGCGCACGGATGTCTCATGCACCCAGCCGAGCTTCTCCTTCGCCTTGGTGGCATCGCCCAGGAGAAGATCGACTTCCGTGGGGCGGAAGTAGCGTGGGTCTACCTGGACTAGGCATCTGCCGGTCTCGACATCATAGCCCTTTTCGTCGACTCCCTCACCACGCCATTCGAGCGCGACGCCGACATCTTCGAAAACCCATTCGACGAATTGGCGGACAGGGGTCGTCTTGCCCGTCGCCAGCACGTAATCATCCGGTTGATCCTGCTGCATCATCATCCACATACCACGCACGTACTCACGCGCATGGCCCCAATCGCGTTGAGCATCCAGATTGCCGAGATAAAGCTTGTCCTGCTTGCCGAGGCAGATAGCAGCGGCGGCGCGGGTGATCTTGCGCGTCACAAAAGTTTCGCCGCGCAGTGGGCTTTCATGATTGAAGAGAATGCCGTTGGAAGCATGGATACCATAGGCCTCGCGATAGTTGACCACGATCCAGTAGGCGTAGAGCTTGGCGGCGGCGTAAGGGCTGCGCGGATAAAAGGGCGTTGTTTCGTTCTGCGGTACGGATTGCACGAGGCCGTAGAGCTCTGAAGTCGAGGCCTGATAGAAGCGGGTCTTGTCCTTCAGACCGAGGAGGCGGATCGCCTCAAGAAGTCGCAATGTTCCGATACCGTCGGCGTTTGCTGTGTATTCCGGCGTTTCGAACGACACCTGGACATGGCTCTGAGCGGCCAAGTTGTAAATCTCGTCTGGCTGGGATTCCTGAACTACTCGGATGAGATTAGTCGCATCAGTGAGGTCACCGTAATGCAAAATTAGGCGCGGATCGGGATCGTGCGGGTCTTGGTAGATGTCTTCGATGCGACCCGTGTTGAAGGAAGAGGAACGTCGCTTAATCCCATGAACGACGTAGCCTTTTTCCAGCAGAAGACGGGTAAGATAGGCACCATCCTGTCCCGTTATGCCCGTAACCAGAGCAACTTTCCTGTTCTCGCCCATTTTCTTCCTGCTCTATTATAGTTGAAGTTTCGACTCCGGCTCGCCACACCGCCAGCAAACTGCGGCCCGCCCCATACCCTATGGTAGGATTTCGACAGATGCGGCGCGGAGCTCGTCATTGACAGTGTCAGCCAGCGAGCACACCTGCTCCTGCTTGGAGGCATAGCAAAACAGAGTCTCGCCGCTAACCTGCCTAAGTCGCACATGCGGCCTGAGTGCCGAACTCAGCTCACGGGGTGAGCGACATAGATTTCAATCACGTCGCACCCGATTTGCTCATCAATCAGCGAGTGAGGACGCACGTCCGTTCTCAAGCACGCAGGTCGGTTGCATAGCCGCTCCGCTTCTTCCACGAAGTGGGTGGCCAGTAGAATCGTCTTGCCCTGCGCCAACAGGGCACGTAGCCATTCCCAGATAAAATGGCGGGCATGTGGGTCCAAGCCGACAACTCCACCTTACCGCTCTCTTGCGCTAACCAAGTAATCTTAATCATTGCCTGCTTCAGCGTCTTCTAATGGAAATTGTTTTGATCAGTGAAATCGATTGTTTGGATGAGGTGCATCCATAAAATGGATTGTTTGACAGGGCAGCGCGGCACATCGGCGGCACAAAGTCGTGGGCGCGAGGTTTCGCTCCGCGCGAAGACAAAGTTCGTGGCAGTCGGGGGCTTTGGGCGAACCGCACATTTGAGACGGCGGCGAAAAGCCGGGTAGGGCATTACGTATTGACCTCCAAGGAATTTCGGGCGCGCTAGCCCGAAAACGGTAGCTGGGCTTCAACGATGGGGGGGACGAGGCGACCATCAAACTGTGTTTCATACTGTAGGCGATCGCAGTGCGGCGAATTTGAACGGCCGCCTTTGCCAGCCCTCGCCATCGCATCCGGCTACAGGTGCCGAAGATCTTCTCGATCCGAGTACAAATTCTGTGGATCGGTTGGTTCCAGGCGTCGAGCTTTCGGCCTCGTCGCGCCCCCACAGCGGTTGCGACGATGCGCGGCCTTCCACCCTTGGCGCGCACCGCGTCGCCGAGATGATTGCCTCGGTAGGCGCTGTCGGCAAACACTTCGCCGGGATTGTCGGGCAGAACATCAGGAACGGCGTTGCCGTCCTCGGTGTGGGCGCCGTGACGGCGATCTCCTCGACAAGGGCCGTATCGGCGTAGGCACCGAAATGGGCTTTGAAGCAATGAAACGCTGGTCGGCGCTTGTACTTGACCCAATGGCCCTCTTCATCATCTTCGCTGGCCGAGGCGATGATCGCCGCATCGACAGGCGTGCCGATCTTCACCTGGATCGCTGAACTGGCGGGTGATCTCGGCGAACAACAGGGTCATGAACCTCAAGGGCCTGTCGAAAACGGACGAGAGCGGGTTCGCACAGGTGTCGGCTCCGACACCGAGAACCCGCAGAACCGTCGGAACGATCCTCCACATGGCTGCAGACGCCAAAATTCCTCTCTCGGCCGTCGTCGCACAGCATCGCGTGCCAGTCGCTCAGTCCGGCCGGATCGAAAGCTATCCGGTCGACACGAGTTGCGCCATGTTGGCGCACTTGAAAGCGTCAGAGGGCGCTGTGTCGCATCTTTCGATGGGACCGGACGCCATGATGGCCATAAATGACGTGGATGGCCTGCGCCTGACATTCGACGGCTGGCGGGTCCTGCACATCCGTCCTTCAGGAAACGCCCGCAAATGACATGTTACGTTGAGGCAGTTAAGAATTGGACTTGAAAAAGGGACTTTGTGGACTGCCTCGAACGGCTGTTTCGCTTAGCAAAGCGCGGCCTCGCGTCAGCAGAGGCCCATCGTCAAGGAATGCCTTAGTATCCAACACATGGATGGGCCACATCCACGCAATCAATTTTACAGATGTCGCCCGGCGCATTAGAGAACGCTGAATTTAACCGGAAGCGGGAGTACCCGGCGTCAAGATTTGCGAGCGTCACAGAGATAAGGATAGGCAGTGCAGAGGGAGCTCTTCTGCCCCACGCGCAGCCTCTACCAAATCGCCCGGCGTAACGGTCGACTAGTATCGATTAAGAGATCCCAAGCCAGATGCAACCTCGTCTCTGAAACGAAATTTCCGAAAATGCAGGTCAGTGGATTGGTAAAGCGCAGGTTCGTCGTCTCTCAGAGGCGTACGGGGTTCGGTGATTGTCTATGGTCGCTGGCGGCCGCTTGGCGCTACGCTCAGCGGTCGGGACGAACGCTAGCCGTCGACTGGCGCGGGTCCTGCTATCTCGACCAACCCTTCACAAATGCCTTTCCGGTGTTCTTCGAACCGATCAATGACATCGCTGGCGTACCGGCTATTTGCGACGACCGGATCAACGACTTTTCCTTCCCGGGTCCATTCTTCCCGGAGTGGTGGAATAGGCCAGCGATCGACTGCCTTTACCGCCCAGATGAGCAGATTTTCCAAGAGCGCGACGAGTTGGGCGAGCTCTTTCAGGCCGAACACGATGTCGAAGCGAACACAGTAGTGTGTGACGCTTGCTTGATGTGGCGCTGCGATGAGGATGCCGAGCGGCAGGTCTTCCAGAGTGTCAAGCCTCGGTCTGAAATTCAAACACGCATAAATGCCATTTACCAAGAATGTTTTGAGGGGCACAGCATCATCGGGGTTCATGTTCGACATGGTAACGGTGAAGACATCATGGACCATGCGCCCTACTGGGCCGATCCGGAGTTCGCCGTTCGACAAGTGTGCACTGCGGTTGATAAGGCTAAAGCGTTACCGCACCCCAAGCCTGTGCGGCTGTTCTTGTGCACGGACAGCGCGCAAATCCTGGATCACCTGTCGGCCAGGTTTCCCGATCTTCTCACCGTCCCCAAGCATTTCCGATCCGATCAAGACGGCCCCTTACACACTGCAGCACTTGGGATGGACGGCGCAATTTCCGCCCTCGTTGAGATGTATCTTCTCGGGCGCTGCGATACTGTAATTCGGTTTCCTCCGACGAGCGCCTTTACACGATATGCACGCCTTTTCGTACCACGCGTAATTGAGTTCGATCTGAAGGAGCCAAGTCGTTTGATTTTGATAGAAGACAGCCAAAGAATCTCTGGTCTCAGTTAAGACCCGTCACCTGCACAATTCGGCGGATGCAACCAACAGACATAGTTGAATGTCCATTTCTCATCGAGGCCATGGAAGCGTCGTACGATACCGATAGCGTCGTCATCTGAGGCCGTTCGGCAACGCGCCAGAACTTCGCTGTTACTCGGAGGCCGCAGACCAAGCCAGAGCGACGGCGATCGTGACGCTAACGCTCGAAAGGGCGCGGGCAATCACTCCAGAGACGAAATCGAGGTTGTTATATGAAAGTGGTTCCCGTCATCATCAGCGGCGGAGCCGGATCGCGGCTATGGCCCGCCTCAAGGCAATCGCACCCTAAACCTTTCCTCAAAGTGGCAGACGGGCATTCACTGATGCAGCACACTGTGTTGCGCGCCGGTTCGATAAAGGGCGTAGTGGAACTCGTCGCCGTGACATCTGGGGAACACCTCTTCCTTACCAAGGACGACTTCGACGAACTAGAGTCCGTGGTCCTGCCACGCACCTTTCTGCTCGAGCCTGAAGGCCGGGATACGGCCGCAGCCGTTGCGGCAGCCGCCATCCATGCCAAGGCGACGCAAGGCCCTGACGCGATTCTATGCGTCTTCCCAGCCGATCACATGGTTGGCAACCTGCCTGCATTTTTAGACGTCATGTGCCGGGCCATCGAACATGCGAAGCTCGGGCGGATCGCCACATTGGGCATCACCCCAACCAGACCGGACACGGCATTCGGCTATATCGAAGCGGATGGTGAGAAAGTCGTCCGTTTCGTTGAAAAACCGGATCTGGACACAGCCAAAGCCTATGTCGCGTCCAAGCGCTTCTTTTGGAACGCCGGCATTTTCTGCTTTAGCGCACAAACCATGCTCGACGAGATGGCATCGCATTGCCCCGCGGTGATCCAGGCCGTCTCCGACAGCTACGAGAACGGCCGCTTCAGTCAAGGCGAAGGCTTTGCCAAGATCGAACTCGCGCCTGAGCATTTCGGCTCCGCCCCGCGAATCTCGCTCGACTACGCTGTCATGGAGAAGACGAACAAACTTGCCGTGGTTGCCTGCGACATGGATTGGAACGACATCGGATCCTGGAACGCAATGGCCGATTTGATCGCCCCCGACGAAAGCGGGAACAGGATACGCGGCGATGTGCATATGGTCGACACGACCGGCAGCTATGTGAGCTCCGACAAGCGCGTCATCGGCACGGTCGGCGTCAGCGATCTGGTGATCGTCGATTCCCCGGACGCTTTGCTTGTCGCATCCCGCGACCGCGTTCAGGACGTCAAGAAGCTGTTCGAGGGCCTCAAGGCTTCAGGACATGAAGCTCACCTGGTCCATAGCACGGTACACCGGCCGTGGGGTACCTACACGGTTCTTGAGGAAGGCGAGCGCTTCAAGATCAAACGCATCGAGGTGAAGCCCGGTCGGCGGCTGAGCCTGCAGATGCACTATCATCGTTCGGAGCACTGGGTCGTGGTCAGCGGCTCCGCGAAAATCGTCAATGGCGAGCAGGAGTTGTTCCTGGCGACAAACGAATCAGCCTACATCCCCTGCGGCCATAAGCATCGGCTGGAGAACCCAGGCAGAATTGACCTGGTGATCATTGAAGTGCAGAGCGGCGATTATCTCGGCGAGGATGATATCGTTCGCTTCGACGACGTATATGGTCGAACGTAGATTTCACCCGCGTGACGAGAACGGTCAACGTGTCGCTGACTAATTACCACTAGGAAGCCCGTCTGCCCACTTAGGACCGGATGCTTGTGGAATCGGGAATTGACCAAGGCAGCGGCGAATGACCGCAATCGGCATCAGGGGTGGGACAAATCAACCGGAAAAGACCGGAGAGCATAGTAACGCAACACAGTCCCACTGTCGAATAGCCTTTGATATTTCTGACTTTCCAAGCACCCTCAGGGCCCACCAAAATTATATCAATGGCTTATGGCCGACTTCGCTCTGAAGTGGGCCAAATCGACCTCGCTATCCCCGCAGCACTCAGTTCGATTGTTTTCGCATGAAAACGAGCAAGGACAGGGGGAGGGCGATCTTGTGCTGGCTTCTATGTCCAATCTTGCTCCTGTTCGTCGTCAGGTTGTGTGCAGCCACATAGCGCGGCTATCGCGAGGCTGGAAGGCCTCCGATCGATAGGTGCGGCGAACGGCGGCAACGAGGTGCGAATAGGATGGCTGAGCGTATGATCGAGAATACCGCAGTTGCGGTCTAGCGCGAAATGCAGCGTCTGTGACTCATCGGTCATTGCAGCGGGAATCATGACCCTAAGCCGCCCTTCATCAGCCCACCAGCGCCCAGAAGAAGGCGAAGATCCGTCACAATGCCTACCTGTACCAAGGCTTCAAGCAGTTCACCGCGAATGGGAAGACCGCCAGCCATTGCTTCTTCATTTTCGGCCATTCGCTCGCTACGAATGACGACCACATCCTTAACCGCATAGCGCGTGGCAAGTTCTGGCACCTATGGTGAACCAGCATCCGCGGATAACCAGCGGATCATGAACCACGCGAACGAGCTAGCGGTGCAGCGCAACGAAAAATCGCCGCTTGATGTCGTCTTTTATGATGCTGCTACAGTTCATGTCTGGGGTTTCGGCTTAGAAGCGGAATGACTGCCAACCAGGTCATCGAGCCGGAAACTGACCGGCCGGTCGGCCCAAAAATGACATTCAGTTGCCTCCAGCCTTTCGACACGAGCCACTTCACGATCTCGCGATTGCCAGCTAGCGGCTTGTTGCTCGAGCTGCGCGATCCTAGTCTGTGGTCGCTATGCCTCAGCAACAAGAATCCGGTTCCTAGCCGGGCGGAGGCGCAACGAGATAGCCAGCTCAGGACAAGGAGAGCAAACCATGGTCGCTTTTACCCTCAATGGCGAGGCGCGAACACTCGACGTCGATCCAGAGATGCCGCTGCTCTGGGCGATCCGTGACGGCATCGGACTCACAGGAACGAAATTCGGTTGCGGCCTTGCCCAGTGCGGCGCTTGCACGGTTCACGTTAACGGCATGCCGACGCGCTCGTGCCAGACCGCAGTCGGCGACATCGAAGGAGCCTCGATCACCACCATTGAGGGCGTGTCGGGCAAGATCGGCGAAACGGTCCAGGCCGTGTGGGCCGAGTTCGACGTACCTCAATGCGGCTATTGCCAGTCTGGCCAGATCATGTCGGCCGTGGCCCTCCTGACAGAGACGCCGAAGCCGACGGACGATGATATTGATTCGGCGATGAGCGGCAATCTCTGCCGCTGCGCCACCTATCATCGCATCCGCGCGGCCATCCACGAGACCGCCAACCGGCTGGAGACTTGAGGCATGTTGCAGTTTCTCCCGAAGCATAATGCCGTGGGGCCCACGCGGCGCCAGTTCCTCCTCGGCACGGCCGTCACCACCGCGGGCTTCGCCGTGGGCTACCGGCTAATGATGGCCGCGCCCGCCAACGCACAAACGACGCCTGCAGCGGTCCAGGCGAACCCCTTCCAGACCTATGTCGAGATCACACCGGAGAACCGAATCGTCATCCACTCGTCGCAGTTCGAGATGGGACAAGGCTCCTATTTCGGCATCGCCACCCTGGTTATGGAAGAGCTCGACGGCGCCTGGGCGCAGGTCCACGTGGTCGGCGGATATGGCAATACCGCGCTCTACGGCAATCTCGCCTGGGGCGGGGCCGCGCAGGGAACCGGTGGCTCCACGTCGATGAGCTCGTCGTGGGAGCGCTACCGCAAGGCGGGTGCTGCCGCACGGGCCATGCTGGTGGCGGCCGCGGCGCAGCGGTGGGACGTGCCAGCCGGCGAGATCACAGTCGCTTCCGGGGTCGTGTCGCACGCCTCAGGGATGCAGGCGCGCTTCGGTGACCTGGCTAAAGCCGCAGCGGGAATGCCGGTTCCCGACGACGTGCCGCTAAAGCCGCGCGACAAGTGGGCCCAGATCGGATCGGACAGCCTCAAGCGCTACGATTCCGCCGGCAAGACCAATGGCGCGCAGACCTACACGATCGACCTCAAGATAGATGGACTCAATACGGCCGTTATGATCCATCCGCCGAAGTTCGGCGCTGAGATCGAGAGCTTCGACGCCTCCAAGGCCAAGGCACTCGACGGCATTGTCGATGTCGTCCAGACGCCGCGCGGCATTGCCGTGGTCGGCAGGGACATGTGGACGGCGCTCAAGGGCCGCGATCTCGTGGAGGTGACCTGGAACGAAGAGAAGGCCGAAAGGCGCGGCACGGCCGAGATCATGGCCGAATACACTAAGGCAGCAGACGATCCGGGCGCGGCCACCGCGCGCGACGACGGTAACACTCCCGCAGCGTTGGCCAGTGCTGAGAAAGTCATCCAAGGGCACTACGAATTCCCCTATCTTGTCCATGCTTCGATCGAGCCACTCAACGCGGCCGCCCGAATCAACGAAGACGGCACCATCGACGTCTGGGGCGGACACCAGATGCCCGATCTTTATCAGGCGGCTGCCGCTCAAGTAGGCGGCACCACGCCGGACAAGGTGAGGCTGCACGTGATGAAGACCGGCGGCAGCTTCGGCCGCCGAGCGGTCTCGGACGCAGATCTCATTATCGAAGCTGTTTCCACAGCGCGTGCACTGGGACCCGGCAAGCCAGTGAAGGTGCAGTGGACCCGCGAGAACGACATGCGGGGTGGGCGGTACCGGCCGGTCTATGTGCACGCAGTCAAGGCGGGGCTCGACAAGGAAGGCAATGTCGTCGCTCTCCATGACCACATCGTGGGCCAATCGATCGCGGGCGGTTCGCCCTTTGCGGCGATGATCGAGAACGGCATCGATCCGACCTCCGTGGAGGGCGCCACCAACCTGCCCTATGCGATCCCGAACCTGAAGGTCGAGCTGACCACGACGGACGTGAACATCCCAGTGCTGTGGTGGCGTTCGGTAGGCTCCACCCACACCGCTTACGCAATGGAAACCCTGATTGATGAGCTCGCCGCCGCTGCGAACCGTGATCCGGTCGATTTCCGCTTGTCGATGCTCGGTCACCATCCACGGCATGCCGGCGTGCTGAAATTGGCTGCTGAGAAGGCAGGCTGGGACAAGCCTCTGCCGGAAGGCCGTTTCCGCGGCGTGGCCCTGCATGAAAGCCTCTCGACCTATGTCGCCGAGGTGGTGGAGATCACCTTCAACGATGCAAATGATTTCAAAGTCGACCGCGTCGTCTGCGCGGTAGATTGCGGCACCGCGATAAATCCTGACCAGATCCGCGCTCAGATGGAGGGCGGTATCGGCTTCGGGCTAGGCGCGATCCTCCAGGAGGAGCTGACCCTGACGGGCGGTGTCATAGACCAAGAGAACTACGACACCTATACGCCGCTCAGGATCGAGCAGATGCCGCGCGTCGAGGTGCACATTATGCCGTCCGACGAGCCGCCCACGGGCGTTGGCGAGCCCGGTGTGCCGCCGATCGGCCCGGCCGTCGCCAACGCGCTACGGGCGGCGACGGGCAAGACGATCCGCAAGCTGCCGATCATAAAGAACTTGTCAGCATAGCCGGGAATGACACCATGAAAACGGCCGCGATGAAGATCGCGGTCGTAGGTCGTTTTTGAACGCCTCCTGACAGGCGATCACCTCCATTCGATCAATTTCCGGCGGCTGCCCGGTCCAATATCCGGTTTAGAGACGGTAACCCGTGTTCTGAACGACCGCAGACGGTCGTTGGTGCTGGTAGCACTGAAGAACCGCTTTCGAGACGCAAATGCCGCACGCAAATGTCTCGAAAGGGTCACGCTAGAGACTTTTGTACCACCTATTGCATGTCTGCTATCGCTTTCTGGGCGCGAGAAGCGGCCGGTCCTCTGACGGCCCCATAACAGGACATTGATGTCTTCGCGCTGAGCGTCAGCAGTTGGCTCTACCGCGACCTTTCTCAGGAAGGCTGCACACCGACGCGATCTTCCTTTCACCTTGCGCAAACCTCCCTTCCGAGTGAGGCGTTCAGTGCGTCGGCTTGGTGGACTGAGGCACTTCTGAGTGGGACAACAACATTGAAAAATATTGGAAAAGATTTGAATGCTCTGAAGTCCCACTGATCTCTTACCAATTGATTTTTATGGCTTTCTGAATACCCTCCGGGCCCACCATTCAGTCTGCTCGATTTCCGGGTTTTTCACCCGTCTCAGAATAGCGTCGACATTTCCGTAGGTTAGCACCGAGTAGTGGGCAACACTTGGCTGAGACGCCGCAGTGAGCGCCGAAATCACCTAACTTTTGGCCATCCGTCTCGACGGGCGAATTCCGTAGCCAAGTGTTTGGCAAAGCGATGGTTGGCTGATCGGCCGGATGCACGCCGGATTGTGTCAGAAGCCGAGGAGTGTGGCCTGGGTACTCCAGGCGTGCGGCAAGTCCGATACGCGTGAGAGCCTGTGTGAAGTTAGTTTGACAGGTTGATCACCTGCAACGATTCTGGCCGCGATCTTTGGGGAGAGGAACGCGAAGGGCAGGAGGCGGCTCACCTCAGATGCATCGGTGCCGTTGAGCACTGCAACGTCGGTGAGGCTGCGGTTCGCTCCGTCCGTGAGTTGGTTGAGATACAAGTGGGCTCGACGCAGAAGGTAGATCAAGGCGCCATCGGGTTGTCGGTTGCCGTCAGATCCGTCTGTCAGCAAGATCCGCGTTTCGACGCCGCGCCGCTTCATACCGATTGGACATTCGACGGAAGTTACTTGCGCCCCATCGCTGGGTGGCAGAATCCGGTTGAGCAGCAATTCCGACAGCAAGCGGCGATCCAGTTCGATGGTCAATGATCCGGGCTTGAGGGTAATCCTGCGAGCGATCTTTTGGAGCAGAGATCGCTTCGCGTCCGCTGTGCCTGACGCCCAGCATGACCGCATTTCGTCGGCCCGGCGCATCGCCGACTGGATTTCGCCAGCGTCGGCCCATTGCCGAATCCAATCAGACAGTTGGGCATGATCACTGAGAATCCGATTCAGGCGGTGTTCAACAACTGATTCAAGCGCGGGCGCGGGAAGACGCCAACCCTCTAACCCTTTCCGGCGCTCATCGACGAACTGCTTTGAGACATAGTATCGGTAGCGGACACCTTGCTTGTTGGCATGAACCGATCGCAATTTCTCGCCGGCTTCGTCGACGATCAAACCGGTGAGCAGATGAGGCTGCGTGACATTGGACTGGCTTCGCCGCCGTGGCGCTTGCGAGGCGAGAAGTGCCTGGGCCTCCTCGAATGTGGCAGACGTGATGATCGGCTCGTGCTCTCCATCGTAGACCTGATCCTTGTGCCTGATCTTGCCGATGTAGATCGGGTTCGAAAGAAGGTGGTAGAGGTTGCCGCGACCAAACGGCATGGTGACGGCAACTGATCCGTCTTTGCATTGTCGCGACCGTGTCCAGAGCCCGTCGCTCGCAACCTCGTCGACAAGATCCCGAACAGACTTCAGGGCGAGATAGCGGTCGAACAGGTGCCTGACTGTTTGCGCTTCAGCTTCGTCAATCACCAGCTTACGGTACTCGACGCGATAGCCTAGTGGCACCACGCCGCCCATCCACATACCCTTCTTCTTCGACGCAGCGATCTTGTCGCGGATACGCTCGGCCGTGACCTCTCGCTCGAACTGAGCAAAGGACAGAAGCACGTTGAGCGTAAGCCTGCCCATCGATGTCGTGGTGTTGAACTGCTGCGTGACCGAGACGAACGAAACGGTGCTGGCATCGAAGATCTCGACTATCTTGGAGAAATCCATCAGCGACCGGGTGAGGCGATCGATCTTGTAGACGACTACCACATCGACCTTCTTATCACGAATGTCTTGCAGGAGACGCTGCAGTGCAGGGCGTTCCATCGTGCCGCCCGAAATGCCGCCGTCATCATAGTGGTCTGACACCAGCTTCCAGCCTAGACCCACCTGCGAAGCGATGAAGGCCACGCAAGCTTCGCGCTGTGCATCGAGCGAATTGAACTCCTGTTCCAATCCCTCTTCGGTCGACTTGCGAGTGTAGATGGCACAGTTGAGGCGAGAGGTCATCGTCATAGCCCAAAGAACCTTGGGCCAGACCAATGCGCACCGGTAATTCGGCGGGCGACAGCCGACAGCGATCCGTACGTCTTGCCGTCAAGCACGAAGCCGTCATAGATCACTTCAACAACGTGCATCCGGCCATTCCATTCCCGCATAAGGCGGGAGCCGATTTTTGGCGGAAGAGACCGTGGCGGCGAGGTGGATGCCTTATCCGATGATGCGGGCCGGAGCGATGGAACTTCGTCCTGGTGATCCGACCCAACATTGCTGGTTTGGATAACATCCGCATTGGTCCGACGCGCGTTGCCTGTCGTGACTGTTTTCTTGATGGTCGAAGTCAAACCACCCAAGCGCTTGGCCTGGAGATGCCAGGCGGCCGACCGTTCAAGCAACCCACGTTTGACCCCTTTGGGCGGCGGGCAGCCATAGGCCTTTGTCCAAGCTGCTGTGAGTTCATCACGCGTGAGATCGCCGACCCCGGCGATCTCATTCTCCAAATCGAGTCGCTTGCGCATCGAGGTCAACCGGCGGTCTTCGCCTCGACAATGCGATATCGCCCTTGTCCATCCTTGCCGGTTTCGCTGAGCAATTCGTGGCCAAGCTTCTTCTTGACGGTGCCGGAGAGGAAGCCCCGCACCGAATGCGCCTGCCATCCCGTCGCATCCATCAGGGTTTGGATTGTAACGCCTTTGGCTGACTTCAGCTTCTTGAGGACGATTTCGGTTTTGGTGGGCGCTGCGGTCGCTTCGTCCTTGGCTTTTTTGTCCGTCACCGGGGCCGCAGTACTAAACTTCTGGCGCGACTTTCGGGTGGTCGAGGTGCTCTGCTTGAGTTTGGTTGCTGTCTCGTCAGCCTGGGCCTCGTCAGCAATGGCCGTGATGTCATTGAGGGTAGCCATCTTAAATCTCCGTCAGGTCCAAAGCCCGGCCTATTCCGGCGCTTGTACTGACTGAAGCCCGCGTTCCGGCGGGCTGGAGAAGTCGCAGGGTTTTTGCTTGCGCTGCTGTCACCAACCAATGCTTCGTTGTGAGATGAAGTCCAGTCGGATGATCCTCGCTATTTTGGCGTGCCGATCGGCCTTATTATGCGAGTCGAAAGGGGTTGCGGGGTGAGCAAAGACGATTCGATCAGAAATACGACAGCGACGATAAGGACATTGAGAAACGAGATAGCCGCAGCTGTCTCAAATTTCAGCGCTAATGACGTCCCCGGTCTTTGCAAACGCCTTGGCTTGCGTGAAGGCGATCGAGATGAATCTTATCAGGGAAAGTTCACATACGCTGAACGGCGACTTCGAGAAAAATCAGCGGCCGATCTTCTACCAATAGCGAGGGGCTTGCTTGAGGAAGTAAATTCCTACTGCCTTTCCGAAGCGCTGGCGAAGGTCGAAGATCACGGCAAGGCCGCTATTTCGGAACTCACTCGCCGACGCATTATGGCGATCTTCGAGAAGCGGCCGTACAGCACCGAATTCGAAGAGATCGATTTCCTCAGACGCGTTTGGCCGACAGGCAGGATGGCGTCGATTTTCGAAAACGCTCCGGACGAACAAACCCTCGACGACGATCTCTTCAACGCGATCGTGAGGAACAATGACTGGAACAATCGAGAAGTTATGGAAGCGGTCGGACTACTGACCTGCTCACAAACCCAATTTTTCAAATTTCTGAACGAGGTCACCAGCCCCCTTACCCAGTCCCCCGAAAGCCAAGCCGAGCTTGTAGCCGCCATCAACCAGCATATCCAACACGACGGCTATCGCCTCTCCGTGGTCAAAAAGCTGTCGGGCAGCCCTGTCTATGAGGTCCAGCCTGCGGCTCTTGGCAGTCCGTCGGACACTTCCATTTCGGAAACATTGGCCGCATTTGATGCCGACACCATTCACGCGCGTTGGACGCAGGCCCTCGATCGCAGGGACAGCGATCCCGAGGGAGCGATCACGCTCGCCAGGACCCTGCTTGAGGATATCTGCAAATGGATGATCATCGAGGCAGGCCAGGATTATGAGGAGAAGGACGACCTGCCGGCCCTTTATCGGAAGCTGGCGAAAATCCTGAAGCTCGCCCCTGATGACCACACAGAGATCGTGTTCAAACAGATCCTCGGCAATTGCCAATCAGTTGTCGAAGCTCTCGGTTCGCTGCGAAACAAGATTTCGGATGCGCATAGCCGCGGTCCGAAAAGGGTTAAGCCCGCCCCTCGTCATGCGCAGCTCGCGGTCAATTTGTCTGGCACGATGGCTACCTTCCTGGTCTCAACTTGGGACGCCATAAAGGCAAAACCGGAAGGAAAATAAATGCCCGTTTTCGACGAAGAAGTGATCAAGGATGATATCGCCCATGGACGCGTTGGCGCGATCTCGTTGGACACGACGGCATTCGATAGACACGAGTGCAACCTGGACGCAAAGGCCTTCGAAGGTTTGGAGCAATTCAAGGCGACCAACGTCGCGTTTCTGTTGTCGGAAGTCATCATTGGCGAGGTCAAAGCCCATCTCACCAAGGCGGCCGAGGGCTCAAAGCAAAAGCTCACGACCGCAATCCGCGAGAGTTCGAAAGGTTGGCGGCGCTCGATCGACAAACAAGCCATTCTGGATATGACGGGGTTAAGCCAGGAACCCGCGGCGTTCGCGAATGAGTTCTACGATCAGTTTGCCGAGCTCAAGGCGGTCCAGGTGGTGCCACTCAACGGGAACGTCGATGTTTCGGCTTTGGTTGGGCGATACTTCTCATCAGCGCCACCCTTTGGAAAAACCGCAGATAAGAAGTCAGAGTTTCCCGACGCCCTGACCGTAATGAGCTTGCATTCGTGGGCGGCGGCCCACAACACGAAGGTTTTGGTCGTTAGCAATGACAAGGGGTGGCATGCCTTTGCGGATGAATCTGACAGACTGGTCTGTGTGAAAGATCTGAGCACAGCTCTGGACCTCTTTAGCCCCCACGTTGCGCACGAGATTGCCAACCAGGTCCTGCAGCTGCTCCAAAACGGCCAAGCTCCGGCGATGTATGAGGCTATCGAAGGTGAACTGGACTGGTATTTCGAGTCTTCACCACCCGAAATTGACGGCGATGCAACCCACGAGTACGAGATCGAAAAGGTGGACGCTGTCCCACAGCATTGGAACGTTGCGGATCCAACCGAGCTGAGAGTTCTGAATTCGGACAATGAATTCATCACGATATCGATCAACGTCTTGGCTCGGATAAATATCTCGGTTTCGGTCCGCTCTTTCGCCCCCGACTATGCCGACAGAGACTACATCGACCTGGGTGTCCATACGGTCGAACAAGAAGAAGCGCTGGTCTTTCCAGTCGCAGTCAAATTCAATCGCAACTTCAATGGCGAACCAGTCGTGGATTCCGTCGAGGTGCAGCCCTTTCCATACACAAGCCGCTTCTACACACTCGATCCAGATTGGGATTATGAGGAATAGCGGCTGGCTCAGTACTCAGGCGGATCGGCTGATCCCGGTAGTCCAGATGATCGGTGATAAAGAGGATAGGGGCGATCACGTCGTTCGACTCCCGTATGCCGCTGGTCACCACCAGCGGCATCACTTGAAAATCAATTACTTATCACCTACCGATTCATATTTGCAGTGGGGAGGTGAGGATGGTTGATTTCACTAAGCGGTTGGGATCGTCTACGACTGAGAAGGTTGTGGATCCTGTCAAGCTTTATGACACGTTGGATAGAGCTTCTGACAAAGGGCCATTACGCCCTGCTCAGGTTTCAGTCCTTCAAGATTGGTTTGACAAAGGTCAAAGCGAGCCGGACGTTATCGTCAAGCTGCATACGGGGCAGGGAAAAACTCTTATAGGGCTTCTCATTTTGCAGTCGCGGTTGAATGCGAAGCAATCCCCTTGCGTTTACCTCTGCCCCGATAATTTCCTGATTGATCAAACTTGCGAGCAGGCGCGGCAGTTTGGCATTAAAGTGACGAAAGCGGAGGATGACCTTCCCGACAATTTTCTCAATGGGCAAGCAATACTCGTTACGTCAGTTCAGAAGGTTTTTAACGGCAGAACAAAGTTTGGACTGCATCGCCAGTCTCTACCCGTAAACACAATGTTGATGGACGATGCGCATGCTTGTTCCGATCGAATCCGAGAAGCTTGCAAAATAAAAATTCCAAAGAGTGAACCAGCATATCATTCTTTGCTGCAAATTTTCTCTTCTGACCTTGAACAACAGGGAGTTGGAACATTTGCGGATTTAGAGAACGGGAAGAGAGACGCGATTCTTCCTGTGCCTTACTGGTCGTGGACGCAGCGCGAGAGCGAAGTCGCTGCAATACTTTCTGCTAACAGTGACAAAAAGTCGATAAAATTTACCTGGCCATTACTTAAGGATACCCTCAAGTTCTGCCAATGCATTTTCTCGGGCGCTGGAGTTGAGATTGAGCCGCACATCGCTCCGTTGGAGGTGTTTGGCTCTTACGCTCAGGCGCAGCACCGAGTGTTTATGTCAGCCACGGTAACGGACGATGCCTTCTTGGTGAAAGGACTTCAGCTATCCCCCAAAACCATCACCAACCCGCTGACCTATTCGAAGGAAAGATGGTCTGGTGAGAAGATGGTTCTGTTGCCGTCATTGATGCACGACGATCTCAACCGAGCGAAACTGGTGTCGTGGTTGGCACCGGAAAACACAAATCTGAAATTCGGCATCGTTGCCATGGTCCCTAGTTTCGCCAAAAATAAGGATTGGGTTGCTTATGGATCCAAAGAAGTAACCGCAGAGAATGTTGTCGACTCAATTAACGCACTGAAAAAAGGCGCGTTTAGTCAACCTCTAGTTCTAGCAAATCGGTACGACGGCATTGATTTGCCGGACGAAGTTTGCCGTATCTTGGTATTTGACTCGCGGCCATTCTCTGAAAACCTGACGGATCTCTATCAGGAGTATTGCCGACCCAAAAGCGAGGCGACCCTCATGAGAGCGATACGGTCGATAGAGCAAGGTATGGGCAGAAGCGTGCGCGGCGAAAAGGACTATTCGGTAGTGATCGCCATCGGCCCGGACCTGGTGCGAACATTGCGGGAAAGCAGCTCTAGGAAATACCTTTCTTCGCAGATGGCAACGCAAATCGAGCTAGGTCTGGAAATTGCTGAAATGGCCCGGCAAGAGATCACTCTTGGGAAAGACCCCCTAGAAGCCCTCCGAGGTTTGATTAATCAGTGCTTGGCGAGAGACGCGGGTTGGAAGGCGTATTATATTGAGCAAATGGAAAAAGTCTTACCACGCGGCGCTAACGAGAAGGTTCTAGAGTGTTACTCAAAAGAACTTGCGGCAGAAAGGTCATTTCTGGCAGGCGATTACAATGGAGCAAGCGAGATATTACAAAAGGCGCTGGATGAGGGGGCTGCCTCGTCTGAGGACAAAGGATGGTATCTACAGGAGCGTGCTCGCTACCTATACGACGGTAATCGACTTGAGTCGCAAAAACTTCAAGTCGCTGCACATCGAAATAACAGGCTTCTTCTTAAGCCGCCGACCGGTGTTACCATAACAAAGTTGACTATCGTGAGCCAAGGACGAACAGAGAGAATATCCAAATGGCTCAGCGCCTTCGAGACTTATCAAGATCTCGACACAACCGTATCGGATATTCTTGATCGGCTAGTTTTTGGAACCAAAGCTGAAAAATTTGAAGAGGCTTTGAACGAGCTCGCGACAGCCTTGGGTTTTGCGGGAGAGCGGCCAGACTCGGAATGGAAGGAAGGGCCAGACAATCTCTGGGCACTTGATGACGTTCAATATCTCATGTTTGAATGCAAGAGCCAGGTTGATGTGAACCGTGCTGAAATTCACAAGCGCGAGACTGAACAGATGAACCGTTCCGCCGCTTGGTTTGATAAACACTATGTAGGTCTGAAGGTTAAGCGCTTGATTGTGCATCCTGCCAACAAGATACAGAGTGCGGCGGCATTCACACATGAAGTAGACGGGATGCTCGAAAGCGACTTGAAGCGGCTTGTTCGCGCCGTTAAGGCGTTTTTCAAGTCTTTTGAAAATCAGGATTTGAAGGATCTCTCAACAACCAATATTCAAAGTTTGGTGGATGCACACAATCTATCCGTGAGTGATCTCATTAACCGATATTGCAGCAAGCTGAAAAACCTAAAATAGCCGTCGTGGGGTCATGGGACAAAGGTCGGTCCCAGAGTTAGTGTTTTGCGACTGATTTTGCGAGAGACTCCGTGTCTGCGCCGGTTGCTCAACTCGCGCCCTACGGCGTAACAGAAACGGACGGGGCTTGTCGCCGTTGGACCGGCAGCTTGTTGCTGCGCCGATCAAAACCGGACGGACCGTTAACGGCCGATAGTGTTGAAAAAGTCCGGCGCACCGCAAATCGCCATCGATATTAGAATCCAGTTCCACCCCGGCGCATTGCATGGAATCAGGATTCAATTTTGGAGTCTCTGCGGAACGCCATGCTACGAAAGTGCCACGGGCGACCGCGACGCGGACTTTTTCAACAATATCGGCCAAAAGTTGCCGGACCGCAATTCGCAGCATATCGGACGTTGCGGTCACCTCTCTGGTTCGCCGATAGCTGACGTCGCGGGCGAACACCCGAGACGGCTCAACGGAGTAACCGAGGCGCCACGCCTTGAGCTGCAATCGCCTCGATGCATGTTGGCATCAGGACAAACCACAACGGTGCGCGAACGGAGAACGACCGCGCGGCGTCGAACGCCGGGTCGACCGACTGCCAGTCTCAGGCTGGAGGAATATCACCGCGCCAGAAAGGCTTGATGTAGATGTCGATAGGGGATGCCCTACAATCCGGGCAGTGCCAGAGGTTCAAAGCCAAGCTGCGCCCCTCCTGCCGGTTGTCGCAATGCAGGCAGTACCAATGGGCGGCAACGCCTCCAGACAGAGGGTGCTTTACCCGGCCCTTATAGTCCGGCATGGTCGAGCGACGCGGCCAGTCAGCGGCGACCTCGGCGTGCATTCGCCGGGCGCGAATCTCCAGGATCTGGATGGCGCGTGCGCGGAAGGCCTCATTGGTGACCGGCATCGCTTTTATACGCCGGTCCGTCACCCTGACAACCGGCGTGGCCCAAGGTGCCTGGTCGACAGTGATTTCCCAACCCCGTCCGGCAATGGCGACTTCAAACTCGTCGCCCAGCAGGCAGAAGGCCTCTCCGTTCAGCGTGCCATAAAGCTGCTCAGCATCCAGCGGCGACACATCCTCGGGAACCCAGCGGGTGAACGTCAGGCTATCTCCCATTACGCCGTAAACCGATTCAATGTCCGACGATGCCATTACTCCGTTGATCGGGGGGGCTCCGGCCATGAACAAGCATTTCAGGCCCTTTAACTGCTCCGCGGAAGGTCTCCAACCCTGCTTGTGGGCTTCCGTCAGACCGCGCCAGTGAGTCTGCCCGAGTGCGACGGCAACATGCTCCAGGGCGACGATGTGCTGGATACGGCGTGCGCGTGCAAGCCGTTTGGCAACGGCTTTGATGTCATCAAGAGTCATGATCCATTCCTTGTTGCAACGAATCCAGCCGGGTGCCCACTGCCGACCGAACCCGTCCGAAAGGAACGGTGTCAGTCTCATCTGAAAGAAACGCACTGCAGCAGCTTCGCGAGGTGAGCACACCGGCCTGTGCGTCAAGGCCAGATGCATAGTGAAGCGTCCTCCGCGTTGCGTCAATAGTCGCTGTTTGCGGCGTCCCCGAAGCTCTTCCCGTAAGGGATGGAACCCGAATGGCAGATGCATGCACAGGCTCCGTTCACGACTGCCCGTTCCCTGCAGGATGTGGCTCCGCTCGTGTCGGCTACGCGCCGCATGTAAGATATCTAGCTCGCGATCATGCTTTCCTGAAAGCGGACAAGAGGAATGCTCGTCTCAGCTTGGCCAGACACGCCACTGTCCCTTGATGGGCGGAAGACGACAAACATCCACTACCGTCCCGCTCGGTGCTCAGCTCCACGCCTCGTTGCAGACCAGCATCAGTCTCGCCTCCGAACGCCAAAGTGATTTGTCTATCTGTCGTCGCGCAATCATCCCCAGACCGGGACGGTGCGCAGGGCTGGTCATTGACAACCAGGCGCCGTTAGCCGGCGGGTCGGTGAGCCCACCGTTGCGCGGGGAAGTGACCTCTCAATAAGGTCCTCGCTGCAGTTCCTCCTTTGTTCTTTGCCAGCGGGCCGCAAAAGACTAAAGTGGCAAGATGAGCGTCCGCCAACAATCCTCCCAACCATCACCCGCTGCAGAGGGCGCAGCCACTGCCAGCCAGCGGGATAACTTCACTGCCGCGACAAAGCGCGTCCTTGCTCAGCGGGTGGGATGGCTCTGCTCCAATCCGGCCTGCACGCTGCCTACCGTGGGTCCCGAAATGGGCGGTCCGGGAACAAACAACATCGGCGTCGCAGCACATATCACCGCGGCTTCCGAGGGCTTCGCCCGGTACAATGCGCGTCTGACGCCCGAGGAACGCAAGTCAGCGGATAACGGTATCTGGCTGTGCAGCAACCACGCGCACATGATTGACCACGATGAAAAGAACTTTCCGGTGGAGCTGCTGAACATCTGGAAGAAAGATGCGGAGGAAAGGGCCTATCAGCAACTACTGGGCAACGGCACGGCAAGGGTCGAACGCCTTGGAGCCGAGTTGGCGGAAGGTCTTCAGAACCTAAAGGAACAGCTGGGCCTCCCCAGCGCCGACGACTTGCCCACATTGCAGGCCAAAGTGTCCGCGGCGGCGCGCACTCATCTCGAAAGCTTTTCCCGCGAAGGTCCGGCCCATGCTGTGAGTCTCGGACTGACGACGCCGGGAAAGCATGCGCCATTTTCTCATGTGGAGATGGCCCGTGCCCTCCGGGCCTGCGGCACCGTCAGCCTTGTCGCCGAGCCGGGTCAGGGCAAGTCAACCACGCTCAATCAGCTCGGCATCGAGCTCTTGGCGGAGGGCCCGACACCACTGTTCGTGCCCCTCGCCGAAGTAGGTGCGGGCGTTGATGACCTGTTTGCATGGGTCATCTCCCGGCATGCGTTTGCGGGCATCCGTTCCGAGCATCTGAAGTTCCTTGCCGAACATGGCGAGCTGGCCTTCCTGTTCGATGGCTGGAATGAAGTATCGCCCGTAGCACGGGTTGCACTGATCCGGACCTTGCGCGCCCTGCGTCGGGAGTTTCCGCTGCTCGTGATGTGCGTTGCCACGCGGGCACAGGCGGGAGCAGTCCCGTTCGCTGCCCGCTCGATGGCGATCGACAGGCTCTCAGACGCCCAACAGGATGACATCACGCGGCCCCATGGAGAGCGTGGGCACAATCTCCTCGATCGGGTGAGACGGACCCCCGGTGTGCGTGACCTCGCGAGGGTGCCCTTTTACCTTCAGGCACTCCTTAAAGTCACCGACTTGGGCGCTCTGCCGGCGACCACGCTGGACGTGCCGGTTGCGCCAATTGTTGCCATTCGCTTGTGGCGGAAGGAACGGCCACCCGTTGATGCAGAGCGGTCGTTCGCCGCCGGAGGCGATGTGAGGTGATTTGGACCCTATTCAGACGCCCCGGAGATTAGTTCTTGTCGTCGACACAATACAAAGAGCGAGGCGTGCTCAGTTTGATCTTGGTGGCCTTCTGAGAGTGCATCTATCTAAATTGATCGAGTAGTTCCTTTGCTTCGACGAGGTCGCGCGTATCGAGACCTTCGGTAAACCAGGCATATACAGGAGTCAGCAGGTCGCGAGCCTCTCCGTCTCGGCCCCGAGCGTGGCACAGCCGCGCGAGGCTAAGAGCCGCCCGCAACTCCAGCGATTTCGTACCTTGGTCACGAGCCAGGATCAGGGCCTTTCGGAACCAGCTCTCGGCGGTATCATCTGGGGGATTTTGTTGCAGCAGGAGTTCACCCTTGGTGCGGAACAGCTCAGGCACAAGATGTTTCGAACCGAACTCTGCGACGATAGTCAACGCCCTATCCAATAGAGGCAGCCCTTCGCTTGCCCCACCACACTCGCCGCAGGCCCGCGCCAGGACACAGAGGTTGTGTTGCAAGCCGGCTACCGCACCCATCGCTGTGATAGCTGCAAGTCCCTCGCGCATCTCCCGGATGCCTTCCGCCAAATGCCCCTCTTCAGCGAGCGCCCAGCCGAGTTGGAATCTGCCCTCGAACATCTCGCGCCGCAGGCCGAATTCCTTTGACAGCGCGATTGATTTGTCTAGACAGCGGCGCCCTTCGTCGGGTTCGCGCCGCAAGAGATGAAGGTCGGTGAAGTTCGCCTGCGCCATCGCCATCGTGAAGGGATGAGATACTCGTTCGGCCAAGGTTACGGCTTCTTGGCAACGGACAAGGGCTTGGTCAGGATAACCGCGAAGCCAAAGCATCAGCGCAGAAAAGTTCCTACAGCAGACGCCCGGGTCGTGTCCGGTATAGATGTAAGTCAAGCGATGATCCCGATCGGGATCGTAGGTCGCGATACCATAATCTAAATGGTGTTCGGCGGCAGTGTAGTCTCCGATGTAGTATTTGGTGGCCCACTGCCGATGATGTGCCTCGAGGAGTAGGGCCTGGTCGCCGGATGCCCGCGCGAGATCCAGACACTGAAGGCCGAGTTCGTCAGCGGCGGGCAAATTGCCGGAAATCATGTGGTACGAGGCTTCACCACAGAGCGCGACGAACAACTGGTCCGTGTCACCCAGTTTCTCCGAAAGCGTACGGGCTTCGGAGAAGGCCTGCAAGACCTCCGGCGCTGCAAAGCCCCTGGTTGCCATCATGGTCACGCCCAATGCCGTCTGGAGATGAATCTCCTGTCGCAGGCGACTCTCTGAGTCCGGCAAGGACGCAACCAGTTCGATTCCCTTGCCTAAGTTGGCAATCGCCTCAGGATGGGCCGATCGTTTCAGGGCTTGTTGGCCAGCCTTTAGCCAAAAGTCGACGGCTTGCTGAGGAAGGCCGCCGGCAGCGTAGTGGTACGCCAGCGTCTCAGGTTCGGCCTCGACGATCTCGCGGAACTGCGCGTCCAGCTCTGACGCGATGCTGGCGTGGATGTGTTGCCGCCGGCTTTTCAGCAGGCTCTGATAGGCAGTGTCCTGGACCAATGCATGCTTGAACGTGTAGGTCGCCTCGGGCGGGACGCCGCGCCGAAAAACGAGTTCGGACTTTTCAAGTTGCTGCAGGATGCCCTCGAGCCGGGCATTATCGTAGCCGGTCACAGCAGCCAGCAGACGATGCTGGAAGACACGGCCGATGCAGGCGCCGATCTGTGCCACCTCCTTGACCGGAGCGAGCCGGTCGAGGCGGGCCATCAGCGAATCGTGCAGCGTCGACGGGATCGCAAGGAAGGGCAACGTCCGCGACAGGACATAGTGGTCGCCTTCATCGGTAAGGAGGCCGGACTCGAGAACAGTCTTCGTCAGTTCTTCGACGAATAGGGGCACGCCCTCGGTCTTGGCCAGAATTTGGTTTCTAACATCCGTGGGCAGCATCTTGCCACCAGCCACCCGGTCGACGATCGCTGATCCCTGATCGTGATCAAGGCGGCTGAGCGATACCGCGGTGACGTACGATAGCGGCGTCCACCGTGGCTTGAACTCAGGGCGGAAGGTGATGATGAGAAGAACCGGCACGCTTTGTAGGCCGTCGATCAGCATATCGAGCCATTCGCTGGTCGTCGGGTCGATCCAATGGGCATCCTCGATAATCATCAGAACCGGCTGTCGCGCCGCGAATCCTTCGAGTAGTTGGAGCAGGGTTGTCAGCGTACGTGATTTACGCGCCTGCGGCGTCAGCTTCAGGGGCGCATAGCGGCCAAGGGTGCCGATCGACAGCAACTCCGCCAACAATGGTACCGTTTCGGCAATGTCGGGGACAGCCTGTCGCAACAGAGTCTGGAGCTTGTCGAGCTTCGTCTCCGAACTGTCGCTGCGCACCAGTCCCGCAGCACGGTCGAGCTGCTTGATCACCGGGTAGAGCGCGCTGTTCAGGTGGTAGGGCGAACAGAAATAGCGCAACCGGGCGTGCGGCTCGGCGCTCAATCGCTCTTCCAGCGCGGCTATCAGTCGCGATTTGCCGATGCCCGGTTCACCAGACAGCAATACCGCCTGGCCGTTTCCTGCCCGAGCCTGCTGCCAGCGTTGAAGCAGAAGCTCGAGTTCCTCGGATCGCCCCACCAGAGGCGTCGCAACGCCATGCAGCGCATCAAAGCGCCCCTCCGTGTCGGCCTCGCCGATAATGCGCCAGGCGCGGGTGGGAGTTGCGAAGCCCTTGAGCTGGCGGTGGCCGAGATCGATGATGTCGAACAACCCGACGACCAGCCTGTGGGTGCCGCCGGCAATCACGACGGTGTTCGGCTCGGCCAGGGCCTGCATGCGTGCCGCAAGGTTGGGCGTTTCGCCGACGACGGCTTCTTCCTGCGCTGACCCTTCGCCCACCAGGTCGCCGACCACGACAAGGCCGGTGGCGATGCCAATGCGGGCTGCAAGAGGTTCGCCCGATGGCGTCGTCAGGCTAGCGGTCGCCGCTGCTGCCGCCAGGCTTGCGCGCACTGCCCGTTCAGCATCGTCTTCATGCGCCCTGGGCCAGCCGAAATAGGCGAGCACGCCATCGCCCATGAGCTTGGCAACATAGCCCTCGTAGCGTGCTATCTCCGCCGACACCGCACTTTGGTAGGCACGGATGACGTCGCGCATTTCCTCCGGATCGAGCCGCTGTGACAGCTCGGTCGACCCCACGAGGTCGATGAACACCACGGTCAGCTGCCGCCGCTCGGCCTCGCGTACAGGCGCCGCTGACACCGGAGCGGACACGGAACTCGCGGGCGACATGGTGTCGTCGTCCAATGCGGAAATCGCCGCCAGAACCTTGCGACGCGGGCCGACGGGTAGGCCCAGCTCCCTCAGGTCATCTTCCGTGAGATGCCGAAGTGCATCGAAATCAACTTCGTTCGCGGTGAACGTCTCAATGTACTTGTCGAGCCCAAGGCGGGCCAGCCAAGAGGCGATGTCCGGCATGATGCTAACCTCGCTGGCCGGAAATCTATCACGACCGTCGCGCGCCGGACAGCAACACTCTACAATTCATATCTTCGCTTTCGGAGCAAACACACACCCAAGGTGGCCTGGGCGAATGTCAGCTCGCACCGCTTTTCCGAACCTTCAAGATCGCGAGACTGAACGGCAGCCTTGGGTCAAACCGAGACAGTTGTCGGAGCAATGCGAATGTCCGCTTTCCCTTTTCGAGTGTCTGACTCAGTCCGACTTCTTCCGGCCCACTACAGTCGTTCGAGAGCTGCCTGCGGACGACCGCTTCTGGCGCGTTCTCCGCATACGTTAGAGGTCAGTGGAACTCGCTTTGCCCGAACGGAGCGTTAGAAGGCGCTGACGAAATGGATGCGCCGAATCCCTGATGTTGAGCGGCAGCTTTGGTCCCTCGGTGATGAGCTTGGTTTCGATCTGCCAGGGCTCTTCGGCGCGAACGAAGCTCATCGCTGCGTGCACTGCCATCCAACCAGTCAAACGATCCTCATCCTCGCGGGACATGATGGCTTTGCCGGCTGCGTTCCACGATATTTGAAACTGCAGAGGTGCCTTGAGCAGCCAGGCGAGGGAGCGGCGCAGGGTCGAACTTGCTATTCGATTGCCGAGATGGTTGCGGCAAATGCGTCTTTGCAATGTGCTGGCACTTTCCGATCCTGCCTTGCTCGGTGCACGCGGCGCAATGCCGACATACAGAAGGTGGTGCTCACCGCCACGCAAAGTACCGTCGAGTGGAACGCCCGGAAGACCGCAATTGAACCACCTACCGTAGACGCCGCGTTCGTCAGGAATAAGCGAACGGTCGGCGAGCACCTCACGCGCTGGGATGAGACGCTGGGGATGAAGCAGAGTGTCGAAATTGTCATATAGATTATTAGCCATAATGCAGCCCGTCGCTGTCCCGCTTGGATCAGCCGACAGGTCAGGCGGGTGCTGATCGAGCCGGTGGTGACACCAATGCTCGATTATTACTTATCGTCTATGGAAAGATTGCCAATGCGACCGCCCTTCTGGCCGCATGGAGGCTCGAAAGAGAGTTGCAGTTAACGTTCAGCGTTTACGACGCGAAAGAGACCTCTCGCAGGAGAAGCTTGGCGAGCGCGCTAACGTGCATCAGACGTATCTGAGCCAGCTCGAAGGCAGCAAGCGCAATCCTTCGATCGACCTTCTGGAACGAATTGCAAAGGCATTGAAGGTCGATATAGCCGAGCTATTTAAGCGGAACTCGCCGAGCCAGCCATAGGCAGTAGCACTGAGAGGTCGGCCGGCCTTCAATTCAACCGGCCCGAGGCCGCACGGCTCAGGCCGGCTGGCTCGATCGGAAATGCCAAGCAGCCTAGATTTAGTAGCAACCGAACAGGGTATGGCCGGATTGCCGCAGGCGCCCCTGGTGCCAGTTTATGGCCTGCGCCAGCGAGTCGAGCTGGTCGTCGTGCCGACCGTTCGGAAATGCCTTGCATTCGGTCTCGAACTCGCCCAGCCAGCGGGCATATTTGGGGAGGAAGACTTGGCCGGCCTCGATGACGGCAGACGCGAGCGAGATGCGCACCATCTTTGGATCCTTCGGCGTAATGGCAATAACACCGATACCCTCATGCTGTAGCTCTTGCACGACAGAGAGGCCCGACACCTTCTTTTCCATCAAAATGCTGGCGGTCGGATATTTTTTGCGCTGTTCATGGAGTTTTCGCTTGAGGTGAGGGTAGACCAAGCGTTCGCGGATGACGTCGAGGACAAAATACTGCTCCCTGCGCACCAGTATGACCGTGCAGACGGAATAGTCGGCGGAGGCCGTGTCGGCCATGCCGGTGTCCCAGCTCAAGAGGTACTGATTGCCAGGCTGATACGTTGGCGTTTCACTGTAGGTGCCGAACCAGGACCATTTGATCATGCCGCCGTCGATTGGCACCGGCGCCTGAAGGTATTGCGCGGAGAAAATCGCCTCCGGCATGTCTTCGCGGCGTTCCGCCAGAATTTTCAGGGGTTCGCGCACCGCCTGCAACGGCTCGCCGGCCTTCCAAAGGTGGGTGCGCCCGAAACTCAATGGGAACGTCTGGTCGTGGTCAGCGATAGCCGGCAGACAAAGGTGCCGCGTTCCGGTCTTGGCAAGAAACAGGGCAGAGGGATCGTCCACGTGAAGGCGTTGCATCACCAGGATGGTTTTGGCCTTTCGCTTGTCATCGGCACGTGATGCCAGGGTCGATCCGAAGAATGCGTTTGTCGAATCGCTTATTGCCGCTGACAACGCGTCTTCCGGTTTGATGGGGTCGTCGACGATGAAGATGTTGCCGCCGAGACCTGTCAGCGTTCCCCCGACCGTCGTGGACCTGCGAAAACCCTGGGCCGTCGTAAAAATGCCTTCGGCGGGATTGCGGGAAATTCGGGCGTTGGGGAATAGGCGGCGATACCAGTCCGATTCCATGACCAGCCGCGTATAGCGAGCATGGGTATCTGACAGGCCCCCTGCGTACGAGATGCAGACGATCTTCTTGGTCGGATCGTGGCCGAGGAGAAATGCCGGCAGAGCCACAGAAAGGATGATGGATTTCAAGGAGCGGGGAGGGACGTTGACGACCAGCCGCCTTTCGGTCCCGGCGAGGAAATCCATTACCGCGAAGCACATTGCATCGATATGCCAATTGGGAACGAACTCTTCACCGGGCGCAACGAGCTGAAAGACCTTTCTGACGAACGTGTAGAAATCGGCCCGCGCCCCTGTGTTGAGAAGGGCTGCTGCATTTGTTTCTTTTGACCTGTCAGCCACGGCCGCTCCTCCTAAGACGAGAGGCGGCCTGCAGAGCCTGATATGCGGCCTTGTCCATCAAGCTAAAATCAACGCGACGAACATTGGTACCCAATTCAGAATGGCTGTCGGCGGCAGCAGGAGGGGCTGTCAGGGCCTTGAGATCGATGCCTTTGCCTTCGGCCATCCTGGCAAAGAGGTCCTCGAGGGCTGCGGCATCTGTGGGGGTCAAGTCTTCGGCGTCATCCGGCACTTCGATCGGCAAAACGCCGTATTTGTCCAGCAACTGCATCATCGCTTGGAAAGAACGCTGATCGCCTTGCGCTGCCTTTGCCGCCTGTTTCCAAAGGCCGGCCTTCCAGACCGGCATTTTTTGCGATTTGCCGTTCGGCAACGTCAGCGTCACCGGGGAAAGGAAGACGTCCCTAAGGTCGGTGACGACGTTTTTGCTGCCTTTGGGCCGGCCCCTAAGGTTGCCGGATCTTCCCGGTTTGAACTGGTGGCTCGGCGGCGGTTTTCCGTAACCGACATCGTAGCCACCAGACGTCTTTGACCGCCTGGGTGGTTTACCGCGGCTCATGGCTGGCCTCCCATCCCGAAGTTGACGCGGCGAATGTTTGGGCGATCCGGGTAGGGGATGGTGACAACCGAAGCGATCAAACGGGCCCGTTCAAATGCGGCGGTGCGCTCGTTGAATGTCTCTCCGGTCTCCGCATGGATGGCATCCTCGCCAGTGTAGGCCTGCCATCGGCGGATGCTGCAGTCGACATAGATGGGGTCCAGTTCGATGAGACGCGCGCAGCGGCCGGTTTTTTCCGCGGCGATCATCGTCGAGCCGGAGCCGCCGAAAGCGTCAAGGACAATGCCGCCCTTCTTGGAGCAGTCGAGCATGGCGTCGGCAAGCATCTTGACGGGCTTGACTGTCGGATGAAGTTTTAGCTCTTCCTGCCGGTCTTTGCCGCCAGTATTGAGCCCACGGTATTCCCAGACATTTGTACGATAGCGTCCATGCTGTCCCAGCTCGAAATTGTTGATGTGCGGCGCCGTACCGTTCTTGAAGGGAAAGACCAGTTCGTGGCGCGAGCGATAGAAGGTGCCCATACCGCCATTGTCCTTTGCCCATACGATCAGGTTTTTTAGCTCGGAGTAGGCTTGTGCGCCGGCTGCGGTGATCTCGGCGAGGTGGCGCCAATCCATAAAGACAAAATGGATCGAGCCATTCATGGAGAATGCAACAAGCAATCGGAACGCTGCCAACAGGAAAGCTTGGAATTCGACTGCCGACATCTCGCCGGCAGCCATGGCGAATTCGCGCTGCTTGATCTTGCCGGATCCGCCAGCGTGCCCCTGAATCGGAACATTAAAGGGAGGGTCGGTGATCACCATTTGGGCCGGTTCAGCGCCCAACAGGCTTTCATAAACTTCGCGATGCAGAGCATTGCCGCAGATAAGGCGGTGCCCACGACAAAGCCAGATATCACCCTCGCGCGTAACCGCGGGCTCGTCCGCCTCGATTTCGGGAAGCTTGTCGTCTTTTGGCGAGTTGGTTTGGTCTTCGGGCGCGAACTCGACGCTGAGCCTGTCGACTTCGTGGGCGTCAAAGCCTGTCAGGCTCAGATCGAAGTTCACATCAATCTCAAGGATTTCGCTCAGAGCGATGCTGAGCTTTTCCTCATCCCAGGTGGCGTTCAGCGTCAGTTTGTTATCGGCCAAAACGAATGCGCGTTTCTGCGCCTCGGTTAGGTGATCGACGATGAGGCAAGGTACGAACGCAAGTCCGGCGAGGATAGCCGCTTCGACACGGGCGTGACCTGCAAGGATGTTTCCTTCTCCGTCGATGACAGCATGTCCAATGAAATCAAATTTCAAGATGCTGTTGGCGATCTGCCTGACCTGTTTCTTCGGGTGGCTGCGAGCATTGCCCGCATTCGGTTTTAGCGTGCGCGGATCACGCATTTCGGTGCGAAAATGACGCAATTCGTCCTCCGTCTGAATCCAACTAGGCCCGCGAAGCGAGCTATGACATCAAGGATTTGGAAGACCGCGGGGAGATCCCCTCCGACACGCAGCGTCTAAAGCATCCCGCTCAAAGACTGACTAGCTCTTGGCTATCGGTATGGGCATCCCGCCCAAGCGCATTGCACTTCCTGTGCCGCAACCGGTCAAAGAGTAGGTGAGTTAAGAGGTATATTGCCATGGCCGCCCTTGCAAGAGCTTTGATGCCAGCAGCGAATGGCAGGGTATCTATAATATGCAGTCTGGAACTTGGGACCGATGGGCCATCTGTCGAACAGAGCGGCCACAAATGTCGCATAATATGCGGTCTGGAACTTGGGAGGACGCGCCGGGGGCGGCAGTGCGACCATCACGTGCAAGACGAAACGCTGGCTGAAGAAGCGCCATGGCCGCCGTTGCGGCGAATGGGCGTACTAGCAAATCGTGCCATTCGTGTTCGTTGAGGAGTTGCTCCCCCGGTTTGTCCCCATTTAGCCTATTCACGTTTTGATCCTTGACGGATCGGGTGACAAGCTTAAGTCGGGTGAGCCCACCGCGGCTAGTGTGAGGCCGGTTCACATTGTAATCGGTGCTCCATTCCTCTCATCTGGAAAGTCAATCCAGACGAAATCACCGCTGCCCGAAACCGAGGGTTCTAAATGTCGGAATCAATCAACTAGTTCTCAGTAATCAATTACCGCTTTAACCCTTAGCATATCATAATTCGCCGTCTTTATCACGTCCAGAACAATTTTTGACCGGTTCGATCCTATCAACGGTTGCCTCGAAGTATGGGTTATGTAATCTTGTAAAAAGAGTGGGCTTGTCGATTGAGATTGTCGATGTTGTCTTCCTGCGGGGGCGGGAGATGCCGGTTGCTGTTGAGTTTCTGGGTCGAACTCGTGTGCTGTCCGAAGGCCGCGAGGTGGCTTTGTCGCGCCAGAACATCTCATTTTTGGCTTGTCTGGTACTCTTTCGCGAAATCGATCATCCTCGGGAAGTCATCATCGAGCAGTTCTGGTCCTCCTGCGAACCGACCCGCGGTCGCTCCTGCCTTGGAACGGCACTGCAGCGGCTGAGGAAGGCACTGCAAGTCAATGGATCGAATTGGCTTGAGTTGTCTCCACGCGGTGAACCGCGGATTTCGCCGCTGGCTCCCATCTGGTTCGATATCGTTGAATTTGAAGCGGCGATCATGCCTGCTCTTGTGGTGCCCCAGGGCATGCTTGAAGCGAGCCTTCTTCAAAACCTCGTCGTCGGCCTGACCCATTATCGCGGCGATCTGTTGCTCGGCTGGTACGATGACTGGGTGCTTGCCGAGCGTGAGCGGCTGCGCCTGCTGTGCCTGCGGGGTTATCGCCGTTTGATGGAGCATCATGTCTCGGTTGGAGACATGGACAACGCGTTGGCCGCGGGCCAGTCGGCGCTGAGGATCGAGCCGTTGCAGGAGTTGGTCCAACAGCATGTGATCGAACTCTACTGCAACACCGGGCAACGCGTTTCAGCTATTCGACAATATGAGAAACTTGCGACGATGCTGAAAGCCGAGTTGGGCATCGCTCCTTCGAAGAATACGAGTGCCCTGATTGATCGCATCCGCTCCGAGCGGTCGGTTTCGTAGAATTCTCTTTACAGATCGTCCGGGCATAGGCCGGCAACGAGACGCCGTGCAAAAGCGGCGTCGCCAATTCCTCGGCAAGCTCCGCTCTCAAACACATCGTTTTCCCTACGGCCCTTGATGTCCAGTTTCCGGGCATTCGGGCTCGGTGCATGCCGAGTCGCGATTTGTCGGCTGTGACGCCGGCGTGACGGTACGGTCATGAGCAGGAATCCCCCAACGTGCCGCGCCGGTCTTGCCGCGCTCGATCCGGCGTGCCGGTCAAAAGCTTCCGCCCCGCTACTGTGAAATTGAATTGCCAAGTTTTGAATTGCGAAGTCTGGCCCGAGGTTCCGCGAGCCCGTGATGGTTGGTCAAAGACGTGCCCAGGATGCCGACATGAGTTTCTTCATTCACCTCTGGCTGGAGGATGACGATCGCTTTGTCTGGCGCGGCAGGGTGACCGACGGTAATCGCGAACATTGGTTCGAGGATGGGCAGTCGCTGATCAACTTCATTGGAGATCGACTTCGGACCAAGCACGGGGTTTCGTTGCCAAAGCGGCGGGCAGGACGGTGAACGCGACATCGACATTGATTGCCTGTTCCAACTTCGGCGATTGCTGGGCTGCCGACACCGGCGATCCGAAGTGGGACGAGCGAACCTATGCCTGTCCAAACTGCGGGAAGGTGTTTGCGTCGCCGCACTGCGTTTCGATCCTGCCCTCTGCGGCTGTAGTCCAGGAAAGCTCTTCCTTCTCTGTTACCGTCGAGGTCAAGACTGGAAAGGGTTGCGCCAAGCCTGAAGAATTGTCGCTCGAGATCAATGGCGAACGATGGGACACGCGGAGCGCTGCCGGCGGCCAAACGGTTTTTCAAATCAGTAATGGGCTCAGTGGCGGGCTCTATCCGCTGCGTGCCGTGCTGAAAACCAGCGACGGCCGTACGACCTTTTCGGACCAGCGCCTGCTCTTCATCAATCGCGAGCCTCAGCTGTTTGCACCGCTGATTTGGGCCCTGTTGCTCATTCTTCTCGTGAGTTTGAGCGCGAGCGTGGGCTGGTTCGGCAAACCATTGTTCGGCTGGACGCCCGATCCCTGGCTTTCCTACCTGATCGATGGTGTTTCCCTGGTGTCGGCCTTGTTGATTGGCGGGCTGCTGCTCAGCTTGGGTCTTCGGGAAAGAGCATTGGCAGCCCAAGAACCGTCGCTGGTCCGGCCCCGACCGTTGAAGGGGGGCAGGCGAAGCGACAAAGTTCTGAACCGCATGGGAGATACGGCAGCTTCCGGCGCCGCGCTGATTATAGTCGGCGCGCTGCCGTTTTGTTTCGCGCTGGCCTATGTGGTCGGCATTCTCAGCGGCAATCAGCAACCCTGGGACATCATGACCGTCCTCATAGCCATTGGCGCCGTCACCGTCGCCGTGGTCTGGGGGGGCAGGCTCGCGAACATGTCCCGGCAGGTCGCAAGCAAATTGCCGCGACGCGCTGGATCCCCTGCGAGCGAAGATGCAGGCCCGACTCCCATGGTGACACAGGACCCTAAACTCGGTGCGCTCCTGGCCACGCCGGATCAGCCGGCGGAAGAGGACAAGTCATCATGAAATATCCAACGACTTCAACGCCGTTGGCCAACCCTTGGTGCGGTCATTCTGCCATGCGGTTGGCCTGAGGCTGGAGGCCCAGAATGGACGATTTTTTCAAACAACTGGGAGAACTGGTCACGATCATCGTCGACGGTTTGACGCAACCTCCGGGCGCCACGGGTGCAATTTTCGGACTAGTCGGACTGATGATTCAATTGTGGGTGCGTGGCGAGTGGCCCACCGGACGGCTCAACGAAGATTCACCCAAAGTAGTGGATTTGCCGGCACTTATTCTCGCGGTCTTCGCGGCAGTGGCTGTTGGAATTATGGCCGCAGCTTATTTCAACCTGCGGACCGATCATCTTGTCCTGGATCCGACAGCTGTCGACCCTAAACGTATGTCGCCTGCAACAAAGCTAAATCTCCAGAACGCTCTCACGCTGGTGGCTTTCGGGTACTTCGCGGCGGATCTTAGACCGATGATGAAGAAGCTCATCGATCTGGTGAAAAAGGTCGGCGCATTTTTCGTAACATTGCCGAACAAGCTGACCAAGTCATGAGAACCTCAATGAAACTAATTCGGGGAGCAGGGATGGTCAGTAGCCTACCAGATTCATTTGGCGGATATCTGGTTACACGCCACTGGATTCCGAAGGCGCAGTCGAAACCGAAAGGTGCGCTTCCGCCGCGGCCGGGAACGGCGCTTGCCGAGGTCAGGAAGATCGTGATCGGCGACACTGGTCGGCGCGGCTTGACGGCCGTCGATGCCGCGAAGGATCTGGGGCAGGCCTACGGGCATTTCATCGTCGATGACACGGTCATCATCGAATGCGTGCCCGCACTGACGAGCAGCGTAGGCTTTGTTGAACAGGCATGTTTCGTCCAGTTGAAACCTGGCTTCAATGCGCAGGAGTGCGCAATCACAGTCAATCTTTGCTTCGGTGGTCAGATCACTGCCAAAGATATGTATGGTCGCTGTGTCGCGCTGGCGGCATTCGTTTGTGATCGATTCAATCTCGACCCCACCAAGGATGTGAAGCGCGCCGGCGATATCGACATTGCACGCAAGGATCCGGATCAAGCGTTGCAAGCAGCCGGAACCGATTTCCAGAAACTGCTGAATGAGATCGCTACCAAATTGAGCGATGCGAAAGCACCTGCCGTGCAGCCGCCTGGACCGGCAGATGTGCCCGGGCGGGAGTTGGCTCATGCATAGACCAGCATCCCGTGGCAAACATCGGGCCGAAGAATGAAACGCGCGCCTTCCGGCGCGTTGCGACGGCGAAAGCGTCGATTGATTTGCCTGTCATCTCACCATGGAGCTTAGGAGAATCCAATGCCATCAGCGCTGACTTATCCGGGCGTCTACATCGAAGAAATCCCGAGCGGTGTTCGCACCATTGTGGGAGTGGGGACTTCCATTGCGGCGTTTGTCGGACGGGCTGAACGCGGGCCGGTCAACAAGCCAATCGCGATTAACAGCTACGGCGATTTCGAGCGTCGTTTTGGAGGGCTTTGGAAGGACAGCACGCTGGGCTACGCGGTGCGCGATTTCTATTTAAACGGAGGCAGCCAGGCGGTCATTGTCCGCCTTTTCGGCCATGACGCGGACCAAACAAAGGAGAAGACCAAGGTTATTGTTGACAACCTGACTTTGGTTGCTGTCGATGAAGGTAAATGGGGGAAGAACTTACGCGCCGAAATCGATCTCGATGTCACCCAAGCTGGGGCAGACTCATTGAATCTGCCTCTTGAAGATTTATTCAATCTGACCGTACGAGATAGCAATAGCGGGGAGGTCGAGCAGTTCCGAAATTTAACCCTGACCGATACGCCTCGAAAGATCGATGGTGTTCTCGCGTCCGGATCGGCATTGGTCCGGTGTCCGTCCGTTCCGGAGAGCCTTTCCAAGATCAAGCCATTGCGCGAAAGTCAGAAGGCGCTCGCTGATGCCAAGAAGAAGCTTGCAACTGTGGAAGGTGCCAAGCCGCAAGTCAAAAAGGATATCGATGATGCCAGGACGGCCGTTTCAGATGCCGAGAAAGCGTTAAACACAGCGCTGTTGAACTTGGCCGATCCAATGACGAAGGCAGAGAAGCAACTCGCCGTCGCCAAAAATGCCAACAAAAAAACAGAAGACGAAGAGAAAAAGCTAAAAGATGCCTTCACTGCCCTTGATGGCTCCGACGGACTGTTTCTTAAGGAAGCAGAATTTATTGGAGATGGAAACCAGGCAGGCAAGAAAGGGCTTTACGCTCTTGATGATGCCGATCTTTTCAACATTCTCTGCATTCCGCCATATACCAGCGGTGACGTCGACACGTCGGTGATCTCCGCGGCCGCACAGTATTGCGAACGCCGGCGTGCGATGTTCCTTATTGATCCGCGTTCCGGATGGAACAGCAAGGAGTCGGCAATAGCCGGCGTGACCGACATCGGCACCAACAGCAAGAACGCCGCGCTGTTTTTTCCCAGATTGAAACAGCCCGACCCGATGCTCGGCGGTCAGGTTCGCGATTTCGTGCCGAGCGGCGCCGTCGCGGGCATCTTCGCTCGCACCGACACCACCCGCGGGGTTTGGAAAGCACCCGCCGGTTTTGAGGCAACGCTCGTTGGCGTGCCGCAGCTCAGTGTGCCGCTTACCGATGGCGAGAATGGCGAGCTCAATCCGCTGGGTATCAATTGCCTTCGCTCGATGCCTGCAGCGGGCCGCATCGTCTGGGGTTCGCGTACGTTGCAGGGGGACGACCGGCTCGCATCCGAGTGGAAGTACATCCCCGTGCGCCGCACCGCTCTGTTCATCGAGGAGAGCCTCTATCGCGGCACGCACTGGGTGGTGTTCGAACCCAATGACGAACCACTGTGGGCCCAGATCCGGCTCAACGTCGGCGCGTTCATGAACGACCTCTTCCGACAAGGCGCCTTCCAGGGCCAGACGCCGCGCGAAGCCTATTTCGTCAAATGCGACAAGGAAACCACGACACAAAACGACATAGACAAGGGCATCGTCAACATCCTTGTCGGCTTCGCCCCGCTGAAACCGGCGGAATTCGTGGTCGTCAAGCTCCAGCAGATTGCTGGCGACATTCAAACCTGAGGAGATTTGAAATGGCTCAGTTCAGCGTCAATGCGAAGCGGTTCGACCCCTACAAGAATTTCAAGTTCCGCGTGAAGTGGGACGGGAAATACGTGGCGGGGGTGAGCAAGATCGGCGGGCTCAAGCGCACCACCGAAGTGGTGACGCACCGCGAGGGGGGCGACCCCAGCAGCGGCCGGAAATCTCCAGGCCGCACCACCTATGATGCTATCACGCTGGAACGCGGCGTGACCCATGACGAGGAGTTCGAGAACTGGGCCAAGAAGATCTGGCACCAGGGCGCCGGTCTCGGCTCGGAGACCTCGCTCAAGGATTTCCGCAAGGATCTGCTCATCGAACTCTACAACGAGGCTGGGCAGCTCGCCATCGCCTACAAGGTTTTTCGTTGCTGGGTTTCCGAGTTCCAGGCCCTGCCGGACCTGGACGCCAATGCCAATGCGGTCGCCATTCAGCATCTCAAGCTTGAGAACGAAGGATGGGACCGCGACTCCGAGGTCAAGGAGCCTTCGGAGCCGTCCTTTGCATGAAGGTGAATTGAAGTGACGGTCAAGCCGAGTTCCCTGCTTGAGACATGGGAGCACGCGTCGCGGCTCACGCCGGCGGCTCGTGCCATCGCATTGCTGGCGCTGGCGGTTCCGGCGGCGCATGCGGACACGCTTGCCGGGCTGCCGCTTGGTGTCCGCGATGCCCACCTCTTGCGATTGCGGCAGGCATTGTTCGGCGATGGCATGGAGTGCCTGACCGGCTGTCCCGCATGCAACGGAGAGTTGGAGTTCACTGTCTCCGCCAGCGACTTCCTGTGGCAAGCGGGTGAAACAGAAGCAGGCGACTACTGGCTGGATGGCCCGAACCACCGTGTCCATTTTCGACCGCTCAACTCCGCGGATCTGCTGGCACTTTCCCGCTTCGAAACTGAATCCGACGAATTCCAGGCCCGGATGCTGCCACGCTGCATCATCGACATCGAGGGACCGGATGGACGTACGGAGCTTGCCGCACTTCCTCGCGATGTCGTGGAGCTGTTGGTCAAGGAGATGGAACGGCGCGACCCGCTCGCGGCGATCTGGCTCGATCTGAGATGCACGCAATGCGGCCATGCCTGGCAAAGCCTGTTCGATGTCGCCAGTCTTTTGTGGGCCGATGTGGATCGGTGGGCGAGGATGCTTCTGCACGAGGTCCATCTGTTCGCGCGCGCTTACGGCTGGACAGAGCGTGATGTGCTCCAGTTGAGCCCTGCGCGACGCGCCTATTATCTCGGGATGATTGGCGCATGACGGGTTATTTCGTCGCCCTGCAGATGAAAGCGACCGGATCCGTGTCGGCGATCCGGGCAAAGCCGGATTCGCTGTACGGGTCGTCGCCAGCGTCCAGCGATTTCGTGGCACCCGCTGCCTGGCAAGAGGCTCGATACACGGCAGAGCAGGGTGCTGACGATCCTGCAGACAGGCAGGACACCGTTGCCGAGCCCGCTTCGACCGTCATTGCGGCGGCACGCGCCGTTGCCCCGCAGGTAGGATCACACGACGCCGATCCAGGACAGAGGTCTTCGCGCAGCGATTGGTCGGCAGAGGCGATGACGCTGCAAATTCGCGCCCTGGAGCGGCGCTTCGACAGGCAAGACGATGCGTCTGGTCTGACGACCGGCGAGGCGACGCCGGAAGTGGTTTCTCCCTCTCCATTGCGTGTCCCATCCACCGCGGATCGAGGCCCGGCAACCATGTCGCCAGCTCAAAAGCCTGCGGATGCTCTCCCAGCGCCTGCGCCTCCACAGGTCCGCGCGGCGCGAGATCGCAGGGGTACCTCGCAGGATCGGACGCAACGGTCGGATCCCGACACGGGGCAGCCGAGCGGGCTAGATGTGGTCGCGGCACCGACCGTGGTGCCAGCACGGATCGTGCCAGCATCGTCCGGGCAAGCAGCGCGTGCCCGGACAGCGCATACCCTTGTCGCTCCACAAGGCCTCGCAGCATCGCCCGTTGCCGCGCCCATCAGTTCCTCCGGTCTTGTGGTTCCAGCCGAAAGCGATGCGCCCGAAAATCCGAGCCGCCAAGACCCATTGGCGGACGACCCGCATATTGCCCCAGCGCGTCCTGGACTAGTCCCAGCGGCAGCATCCGACAACAGCCGATCATCGAGCGCCGGCCAGCCGCGGATTTCGCGCCGGCTCGGGGCGCTCGGGGCTTCGATCGTCACAAGCCGGGCCGGCGAAGGCGCCGGCCAGCGGCCAGCCATACGGGCCGGTATCTCGCTGGTGTCCCTGCCGCCGGCACGCCAACCAGCCCTGCAATCCGGCTCGGATTCTGGCGGCGCTTCCAACAGTCCGGCCCACCGCGAAGAGCCGACTTCCGTGCAGGTCAGCATCGGAAGGATAGAGATCCGCGAACAGCGTCCGCCGCCGCCAGCCCCGGCCAGACGTCCGCCTCCGCCGCGAATGGGATTGCGCGAATACCTGGATCGGCGCCTGCGTGGGGGGCGCGATGAGTAACTTCGAAGCCATTGCCGCGGTCACCGAGACACTGCGTGGCAGGCTGGCCGCGGCATCGGGATTGTCCGGCACTGTCACCACCGAGCCATTGGACAAGCTGGCGGCTCACGGGGCCAACCCGGCGCTCAACCTGCACCTGTATCAGATTCTTCCCAACGCTCATTGGCGGAACATGGATATCCCGTGGAAGGTCAAGCCGGGGGAAACGGGGCATGCGCCGCTGGCGCTCGATCTGCGCTATTTGCTGACCGCTACGGCCCCCAAGCCGACCAACGCCCAAAAGGATCTTGGTATCGGCATGCGGGTGCTGCACGACAATCCCGTTGTCGATCCGGGTGGTGCGGCCGTCGCTCCCTTCGAACGCGCCAGGGTCAGCATGCAGCCGCTGTCGCTGGACGACATGGAGAAGCTGTGGACCGGTGTTTCAATCCCCCGGCTGCTCTCTGTCGCCTACGAGGTGTCGGTGGTTCTCATCGAGAGCGAGGTGCCGACGCGGTCGCCTCTGCCCGTGCTTACCCGCGGTACCGGCAGCCCGGATTCGATTGTGGTGCAGGGGGAGTTTTATCCGACCATCGAGCGGGTCGAAATCGGAGACCGGAAATTCGACGAATGGCTCAGGGGCGGATCGAGGCCGGGTCGAACCGCCGCGCAGATCGACGACAGGATCTTCCTTTACGGGCAAGGCCTGCCAAGCAACGCAAGGGCGGTCATCCATTCGCTGATGCATGCGGAGAATCCCGACCATAGCGAGAAGAAGCTGGTGGCAGCCGATCTAAGCGTCAGCGACAGGGGCGGATTGACCGTGGATCTGTCGCAACTGGATTTTGCCGCGGCGAAGTTTCCAGCCGGTCCGTGCAGCATATCGCTGGAAATCAAAAGAGACGGCCAGCACATCGACATTACCAATGCCGTGCCGTTCTCTCTGGCGCCGAAGATCATTTCGATCGTTCCAGGTGCTGCTTTCACGGTCCCACAAGACCTTACGATCCAGTTCAATCCACCGCTTGTCGACAATCAGGCTGCAACCCTGATCGTTGCCAACCGTCAAGTTTTGTCGAACACCCCTCCCCATCAAGGCGACACGTCCCTGGCTTTCAGACTGGAGGGAGTTGATCCTGGAGGTTACCCGGCTCGACTTCGCGTCGATGGCGTCGACAGCGTGGTCGTGGACATAGACAAGGGGATTTCCAGTTCCGAACGTCCCACCTTCTCCAATGTGGTGGAGGTGAAAAAATGAACACTGCCGCCACCTGGCAAGCCGACAACACCGCGTTTCTTTCCGCCGGCGTCGCCTGGGTGCGTGCGCGGCTGATCTCGCTCGCAGCAGGTGCCAGCGGCTCGGAGAAAGCCGGCAGGCGGGGCGATGCCGGAACGGCCCGTGATCCGCGCATCGGGATCGAGAAAACAAAAGACGACGGAAATGTCCCGGCGCTGGTGCAACTGGCACAGGTGCTGGACTTGTCGGCTTTCGAGCAAGATGTGCTTCTGCTGTGTACGGCAACCGCGCTCGATGGCGGCCTGGGCGCGCTTTGCGCGGCCGCGAATGGCGATGGTGGAAAACCCTTCCCGACCTTTGCGCTGGCCATGCGCTTGTCCGACGAGCCGGCCTGGGAGGCATTGGCGCCTTCCGGCGGCTTGCGCTACTGGCGGCTCATCGAGATTCATCAGCCGGCCAATGAACCGCTGATCAACAGCCCGTTGCGGGCCGATGAGAGGATCGTCAACTACCTGAAGGGTCTCAACCACATCGACGATCGTATCGGCAGCTGGATCAGGCCGATTGCGCCCGCCGGTTCGCTGCCGCCTTCGCAGGCGACCCTATGCGATCGTATCCAATCCTTTCTGCGGGCCGACGAGAGCGCGGGGCGCGCGGTCATTCAGCTGCTTGGGCCGGGCGGCGCGGCCAAGCGGGAGGTCGCGGCCGAAATCTCGCGCGACATCGGCCGCGGGCTCTGGCGTCTCTCCGTCGCCTCGCTTGCGGATCTGGGCGGCGAACTCGACACATTCGCGCGGCTGCTTGTGCGCGAGTCGATCCTGCTCGGCGCGGTGCTTTATATCGACTGTGATGAAGACGATGGTGCAGGCGGCCCTACGACGGCGTCGCTGCTGACGCGACTTCTCGATCGGCTCGACGGCATGCTTGTCATTCTGGCGATCCGCGACCCGTTGCAGGTCATCGACCGGTTGAGCCTGACCGAACTCGTCGGCAAGCCGACCACGTCCGAGCAGCAGGAAGCCTGGCTTGGTCTGCTCGGACCGGCACAGGAAGCGACGGCCGGCCTGCTGGCCGGGCAGTTCAACCTCGATGTCACCGGGATCGAGCGCATCGCCGCGCGGGCCAGGCTTCGAGGCGGACCCGATACGGAAGCCGAGCTTTGGCAGGAGGCGCGCGACGCGGTCCGGCCGCGGGTCGTGGGGCTCGCCGAACGGATCGACGCCAAGGCCGGCTGGGACGACCTTGTCTTGCCGGCACAGCAGGTCGACCTGCTCCAGGAACTGGCCACGCAGGTGCGGCATCAATGGACTGTCTACCAGCGCTGGGGCTTTGCCGGGCGGGCCAATCGCGGGCTCGGCATCGGCGCGATGTTTTGCGGCGGCAGCGGCACCGGCAAGAACATGGCGGCCGAAGTTGTGGCGCGGCACGTCAAGCTCGATCTCTACCGCATCGATCTCGCTTCCGTGGTCAGCAAATATATCGGCGAGACGGAGAAGAACCTGCGTCGCGTCTTCGATGCCTTCGAGGATGGCGGGGCGATCCTGTTCTTCGACGAGGCGGATGCGCTGTTCGGCAAGCGCAGCGAGGTCAAGGACAGTCACGACCGCTATGCCAACATCGAGATCAACTATCTCCTGCAACGCATGGAGGCCTATCGCGGGCTGGTCATTCTGGCCACCAACCGCCGGTCGGCGCTCGACCAGGCGTTCATGCGACGCCTGCGCTTCATCGTCGACTTTCCCTATCCGGGCGTGGCCGAGCGCGCCGGCATCTGGCAGCGTGTCTTCCCGGACGAGACGCCGACGGAAAGGCTGGATTTCGAACGACTTGCGCGGCTGGCGCTGTCGGGCGGCAACATCCAGTCGGTGGCGATGAACACGGCGTTCCGCGCGGTTGCCGAGAACAGGAAGGTGAGCATGGAGCTGATCCTCGCTTGCGCCCGCGCCGAACTGGTGAAGCTCGACATGCCGGTCAACGAGGCCGATTTCCGGCCTGGATCGGACATGCGGAGGATCGCATGACAGTGAAGCTGAACATCGACCGGCTGGTGATCGACGCGGCGGCCGGACAGCGTCTCGATCCGGCAGCGCTGAAGGCCGCGGTCGAGCGCCAGCTCGCCGGCCTGATCGAAACCGGCGGCGTACAGTCCATATCGGGCGCGCCGGTCAAGACACTCACCGTCCGGTCGTCTCCAGACGGCGCGCGCGGCGACGCGCGTATCGCGCAGGATATGGCGGCCCGCATCTACGAGGCAATGAAGCGATGAGCGCATGTGCACAAAGCGCGATGCAGCGCAAACCGACAGCGGCGCACAAACACGTCGGAGGCGCACTGCGGCGCTCCGGGGTGAAGGCCGAATGCGAGTGCAAGGAGTGCGCGAAGAAGAAGGGCGTGCTGCAGCGGGCGGCGGTGAATGAATATGGCGGTGATCTCATAGAGAACCTTCTGCATCCACTTCAGGAACGCCCTCCGGGCTGGAGCGTGCGAAAGGCAGAAGAGGTCAGTCAAGGTCCACTTGGGGAATACACCTCAACGGATGTCGATGAACTGGCAGCAGTGATGCTTGGCGAAGACCGCAAATCCGAACAGGGCAGGACAGCAGTCGCTTGGGTCGCGATCGGGCGGGCACTGAAAAACTACAACAACTACGGCACAAGTTTACACGCGCAACTCTCCAAAAAAGTGAAGAGGAAGGGGAAATGGGTGCGCCAGTTTATGGGTTTCACCGATAAGACGATGGGATTTCTATCGGATCCCAAGATGAAATCTGAGGTCGACGATGCGAGAGCTCTAGCCAAAAGGATACTATCTGGGCGCGAACAGAATCCGGTGGGAGATAGATTAGAGTTCAGGTCCGCAGAAACCACCACGTTAGAAGATAAAGTTGACCATGTTCAATTAGGCGGGAATGTTTTCTTTTTGAGGATCGATAAGTCAAAAAACCGGAGAAAGAACACTCCAAAGAAGCAGATTCGCCAACCGGGCATAGAAAACAAGCGGCTTGGCGAGGAGACTTCGGAAGCGGAGCGCTATCCGGAAGAGCGGATAGCCGATCTGGAGACCGGCGGACTGATGCAGCGGTCGGCAGCAGGAGGGACGGAACCAGAAGGGGAAGTGCCGGACATCGTATACGACGTCTTGAGATCCTCCGGGCAACCGCTCGATCGTGGAACGCGCGAGTTCATGGAGGAGCGCTTCAATCACGATTTCAGCGCGGTGCGAATTCATAAGGATGACCGCGCTGCGGAGTCGGCGCGGGCGGTGAATGCGCGGGCGTATACGGTGGGCACCGATATCGCCTTCGGACGAGGATACTATTCGCCTTCTACCTTCGGCGGGAGAAAACTTATCGCGCATGAGTTGTCTCACGTTGTCCTCGATCGATCTTCTGCGCGAGCGGCAACCGCAAGACGTAAAATTGATGACGGCGCCGCAAAGAATAAGGGAAAGAAAGTAATTCGCGTTGCTTTGACGATCGACGATGGTCCTCAAAAAAATACACCAGGCATGCGAGATGCAATCGAAACCGCTCTCCGTCAGAAAGGACCGCTTCCTTATCAATCATTGAATGGAACCACTTGGTTTATTCAACGCGACAGAATCATGAAGGGAGGAGTTATCGACGCGGGGAAGCTAAAGCAGCTTAAAGAGATCCAAGATAAAGGTGGAGAAATAGCCATTCATTCCTTCTCAAAAACAAGGAACCATAAGCCTTGGTTTCCAATAACTGAAGATAGGGACTACTCATATCAATCGGTCGAAGATGCGATAGATGATCTTCGGTCGTTTCGAGATGATCTCTCGAAGGCTGGGATAAGAGTGAGGTTCGTGCGAATGCCTGGTGGTCTCGTGTCAGAGCGTAAATCTTATTTGTCAAAATTGAATAAAAGCAAGCCGCGCGAATCCGAAATTAACAAGAATAAGGTAAAGTCATATGAAAACAATCTTATGAAATCAGTCGAAGGTGATGGATTTATATATAAAGATTGGTCGCCAAGAGGCGAATCCTCCGGAGATCTAGGTAGAGTTGATACAGTGACGGGTGTTGCAAGTAACGATTGGGCCGTTGGTGTTAAGAATAACTTCAAAGGTAAAAAGCCAACCGCGGACAAAATTCGGGATATGAAAAAATTGTCCGAAAATCCTGAATTTGGTGCTTTTGAAGTTGCTGTACGGGGCCTAAAAGACGGAGAGTCGACGAACTTCGTTGTGCTGTCGCATGATAATTCTGAGAGAGATGTTGCCGCACTATCGGAAGATATCAATAGGATGGTACAATATGCAAAATTTAAAAACGTTGAGGTAGAATTTGTTACACTGACTGAAATGCATATTCGTGAAAGTTTGGATCAGAAAAATACTTCAGAGTTTTTGTTACCTTTACTGCACCCCAAGCTTGTGATCGGCGATATCGATGACCCCGCGGAACGCATGGCAGACGCGCTGGCCCATCGCGTGATGTCTGCTTCCCCAAGCCGAGGTGACGAGCCGTCTACGGGGGGCAAATGACCGGCCTCTCATCCTCCCCAAAGCTCCGCAAGGCTGCACTGGTGGTCATGGATCTGCAGAACCCGGCTTCGACGGCCATTGTGTTTCAGTACAATCCTGAAACCATGACGCGTTCGCTGCAGCCGCAATTTTCTGGCGAAGGCTCGGTCGATACGACGGACTATGCCCGCGTCAAGGGGGCGCCGATCGAAACCATGCGTCTCGAGGTCGAGATCGACGCGACCGATTACCTCGCCTCCGGCGATGCCGTTTCGAACGCGGTCGGCATTCATCCGCAACTGGCGCAGCTTGAATTGCTGCTTTACCCCAAGAGCGCGCTGATCGCCTGGAACAATGTCCAGATCAACGCCGGCAGCCTCGAAATCATGCCGCCGGCAGCACCCATGACATTCCTGGTCTGGGGCCTCAAGCGCGTCATTCCGGTGCGGCTGACCGAGGTCTCGGTCACCGAGGAGCAGCACGATGCAGACCTCAATCCCATCCGCGCTAAGGTCAGCCTTGGCCTGCGGGTGCTGAGCTACAACGACCTGCCGAATGGCGGTCCCGGTTACTACGCCTTCATCGCCCACCAGGTCGCCAAGGAAGGCCTCGCCACCATGCGTAGCGTGACCAGCGCGGGGAGCGTTCTGGGCGGCGGCATTCAGCTGTTCTAGGGAGCAAAAATGTTCGACCATACCAGCCGTTACTCCGACCAGAAGAAACTTCAATATGAACGGCCTGACGGGCGCGTCGTGTCATATGCGTCGCGGCGTATACTGCCACCACGCGAGAGCTTCGACACGCTCGTCAACGTGCAGCTTACCGAGGGGCAACGGTTGGATTCGATCGCGGCCATGACACTCGGCGACCCGCAACTGTTCTGGCAGATCTGCGATGCGAACGGTGTGCTCAATCCGTTCGACCTGATGTCCGGTGTCGGCAGGGTGATCAAGGTACCGATGCCAGGGCGGCGAACACCATGAGCTGGAATCCGTCACGGCTTCTGGGCATTCGCCTCAACCTTTTTCTGGGCGAGACGATTGCCGTGCCTGCGCCGGCGATGCTGGCAGAAGCACTGCAGGATGTGCAGATCGAATTGGGCGATGAAGGCAATGACGGGTTCCAGCTGACCTTCGGCGCCGGCCGCAAGGCGGGCGTGCTGACGACGGACAGTCCGGTGTTCACCCACCCCTTGCTGCTGCCCTTTTCGCGCGTCGCTGTCCAGGTTTCCTTCGGGGCACAGTACGAAGTCCTGATCGATGGTTTCATCACCCACCGGCAGGCGTCTCCGGGCGATGAGCCCGGCAGCACCACACTGACGGTCACCGGCGAAGACATCCGCGTCATGATGGATATCGAAGAGCGCACCGTTACGCATGACGGGCTCAACCCGGAAATGCGCGTCTACAGGATATTGGGGCAATACCAGACGTTTCTTGGCGTCACACCCGACATCCGCCCGCCGCGCAACAGTCGCACGCCATCGCTCGAGCGGATACCGGTTCAACATGGAACCGACCTTCAATACCTGCGCAAGCTTGCGCGCGAGCATGCGTATGTCTTCTATGTCGAGCCTGGAAAAATGCCGAACTTCAACCTGGCCTATTGGGGCCCGCCGCCAAAGATTTCGACGCCGCAGCCTGCCCTGACCGTCAATATGGGGCCTGATACCAACGCGCGGATTCACTTCAGCTACGACGCGCTCAAGCTTGAAACCTCCAGCGGGACGGCGATGGATGCGAGGACGCGCACGCTGCAGCCGGTCTCGCCGCTGCTGGATCTGGGCCTCGCTCTGGCCCAGCAGCCGGCGCGCGATTTCCAGCGCGGAATCGTGCGCAAGACACTGGCGCGCCATGGCATTGGCGGCGACGTCATGGATGTGCTCGATGCGAGCAATGCGGCGGCGGTGCGATCGGAAGACGCATTGTCGGCCAGCGCCGACATCGATGTCGCCGAGTATGGACACGTCCTTCGCCCCCGTCGGGTCGTGGGCGTGCGGGGCGCAGGGAGACAGCTGGACGGCGCGTACTATGTCAAGCGCGTCAGCCACGCAATCCGGCGCGGGTCCTATACGCAGCGCTGCACGCTGACACGGGAGAGTTTGGGCGCGCTTGCGCAGGCGGTGGTGACATGACCGGCCGCCTTGGAAAGGTCAGAGCCACGGTGGTCTCGACGACCGATCGGTCAAACAGCGGCAGGCTGAAGGTCCAATATTCGTTGGGTGGATCGCCAATGGAGACTTGGGCGGATGCTTGCGTCCCTTACGCCGGCGGCAAGAACGGCATCCACGCGATCCCGCCGGTCGGATCTGGTGTTTGGGTGGAATTCCTGGAAGGTGATCCGGATAAGGCGATCTGGACTGGGTGCTGGTGGAAGGAGGGCGAACTCAATAGCGCCTTCGGCGCCGGCGCTTCACTCGGCTCGCTGCCGGTGGTGATTCAGTCGACTGGCAAGCACCGGGTGATCCTTGGCGGCGTCGGTGGCGATCCGGTCGTGATCGAGACCTCGCGTGGCGAGCAAGGGCCCCGGATCGTCATGACGGAATCTTCGCTGAAGATCTCATGCGGGCCGACCATGTCGATCGAAATAACTGCCTCGGAAGTGAAGATAAACAGTGACGGTCTGGTGGTGCGCTGACATCTGGGAGGGGAGACGGAATGACCGGCTATATCCTGCATCAGGGAGCTGATGTGAAATGCATGCATCTTGGCCCGGCACAGCCGGCCATGGTGAATCCAAGAGTCACGGTGGGGGGCAACCCGGTCGTGGTTCGATCGAACACCTATCTTGTCTCGGCCTGCCAGTTTCCTGCCTGGACGCTGGGAGGATCGCCGCCATGCACGACGGCAAGCTGGCTGATTGCGGCCAGTCGCGTCTTTGCCGGCGGTGACCAGGTGTTGCTGTTTGACAGTCAATCCCAGTGCACCCCCAACGGAACGCCATTGCGGGTCTTTCGGACACAGACGCGCGCCACCGGAATGTAGGAAGCGACCATGCAGATAGCCTTCCCCTATGCATTCGACGCCAACCGCAGCACGGCGCTGGCAAACGGCCCCGCGCATGTGCGGCAGATGCTGGAGCAGTTGCTGTTCACCATGCCGGGCGAACGCGTCAACCGTCCCGATTTCGGATGCGGCATCCAGCGGATGGTTTTCGCGCCGCAGAGCACGGAGGTGATGGCGACGCTGCAGGCGCTGGTCGAGTCGGAAATTCACAGATGGATGGGGGATGTCATTTCGTTGCGGAAACTAGAGGTTTCCTCGGAGGACGCAACGCTTCGCGTACTGCTGGAATACCAGTTGCCGCGTGACAATACGGTGAGAGCCGAACGGTTCGAGCGAACGGTCTAGAAACGGTGTGGCCCTGCCGCACAGGCCAGGCCGGGCGCTTCATGAGTGGAGGAGATAGAGTGGCGAAACTGCAGCCCTCGATCGATTACATGGCCAAGGACTATGAGAGCTTCCGGCAATTGATGCTGGATCGTCTCTCGTCCACTCTGCCTGCATGGCAGGAGAGGCATGCGCCGGACCTAGGTGTCACCCTTGTCGAAGCGCTCGCCTATGTCGCCGACTATCTCAGCTACTATCAGGATGCCGTTGCGACAGAGGCCTATCTGGCCACCGCACGACAGCGGATTTCCGTGCGCAGACACGCGCGGTTGCTGGACTATGTCCTCCATGAAGGCTGCAATGCGCGCGCCTGGGTTCATTGTTGCGTGAACAATGGGGGGCCCGTGCGGTTTGAGCCAGGCGATCTGATCTTTGCGGCAACCAACGAACGGATCGGCGCGGAGTTACCCCTGCTGAGCAAGAAGGACCTGTCGGTGCTGCCGGAGGCCAGTTACGAAATCTTCAAGCCTGTTGATAGCGAGCCAATCGAACTGGATGCCGGTCACAACGACTTCACTGTCGTTGGCGCGCTCGAAAAAGACGCCACGACCGCGCAAATTAGTCTCCCAGCCGGTGTGGTCCTGAAGGCAGGCACCGTGCTGATCCTCATGGGTCGCCAGGCCGGCGCGGACGGGGCCGAGATCTGTCAAGCGATCGCGCTTGCGGAAGGTGTCTCTGCCGCGAAGTCCGGAACTACGGACAGCTGGATCCGATGGCACTTCGATGATGCGTTGCTTCAAGGCATGGTCGAACCGATCGTGGCTCTTGGCAACATCGTCCTGGTGGACCATGGCCGATGGGTGTCGGACAAGGTTTCGCCGGCACAGGATCCCGCGGCTTCGGCGGTTTCGAATTCGATCAAATGGAGGAGCGGGGCGGGGCCGCTGTCGGGACTCAGCCTGACGCATCGGGTGCCGTTGGCCGCAACGGCCGGCAGTGCGGCCGCCATGATCAACCAGGATCCGCGCCAGGCGCTCCCCCAGATCTCGCTGACAATTGGCGGAACCCCCTGGGGGCATGTCAGAGCCGATCTGCTTGAAAGCTTGCCGTACGATCGTCACTTCTGTGTCGAGGTGGATGATGACGGGCGCGCCTGGATCCGTTTTGGGGATGGCGAGGGCGTCGGGCAACGACCCAGGGCCAAAGAATCTGTCGAAGCCGACTATCGGGTTGGAAACGGCCAGGCTGGAAATGTTCCCGCAGGCGCAATCAGCCGTTTGATACTCGAGGATACCGTATCTTCCAATCGGAGCCTGATTCTCGCTGATCTGGCCCGGGTTACGGTAACCAACCCGATGCCGGGAACGGGTGGAACGGAGCCTGAGTCAGCCGTCACCGCCCGCCTGATCGCTCCAGGCGAGATGCGGGTTCACCAGCAGCGGGCAATTTCCGTCGAAGACTATGCTGAGTTCGCCCGCAATGTGTCCGGTGTCGCCAACGCTGCCGCCACGATCACGCATGAGGGCGCGCGCCGGGTTGTGCGCGTGGCCATCGATCCGAAAGGCTGGCAAATCCTGGAGGAAGGCAAAGGCGAGGGCGAAGACATGTCCCTGCCTGACGGGACGGTGAAATGGACGGCGCTGAAACAGCATGTCCTGGAGCGGCTGGAGGTGGTGCGGCGCATCAATCACGACGTCATGATCGCTGTTCCCCTTTATGTCGAACTGAACATCGATCTCGAGCTTTCGATCCTCACGGGCTACATGCCGGACGTCATTCTAAACCAGGCTCGACGAAAGCTGGTTGGCATCGAGGATTCCCGGCAACAGGATCCCCAGGAAAAGCCGTTCTTTGATCCGGACAATCTGACGTTCGGACAACCGATCTACTGGAGCCAGCTCGTCGCCTGCCTGCACTCGATCCCTGGAGTGGCAAGCGTCAAACAGTGCAAATTCGCAAGAGAAGACACTCCGACCAGCGAGCCTCCGTCGCGACTGATCAACAAGATCGAGATCGGACCGTACGAGATCGCAAAGCGACCGATCTGGGGCGTTCGTCCTGCCGCCAATCTTGTCGTGAAAGTAGACAAACCTCAGGGGGCGAATAGACCATGAGCCTTTCCGGCGACAGGAAGAGGCCGCTCAGGCCCCCACAGGTGATCAGTGCCATGCGTGCCCCGGTGCGGGCACAGATTGTCGACAAGCGGTTCGACCACAAGCATGTGCTCGATGCCGTAAAGGTCCAGCTTGGGGCCGGGCAGGCGCCTGCCGCGGAGGGCAGTTCGACCATTTCCGACGCGACAATAGCGTTGGCGGATGCCTGGGCGGTCGCCTGCGATGTTCTTGGCTTCTACCAGGAGCGGATGATCAACGAGAGCTATATCGGCACGGCCGTCGAGGAGCGATCGGTCTTCGAGCTGGCAAGAATGGCAGGCTACACGCCCGATCAGGGCCTCGCTGCAAAATGCTACCTCTACTACACCGTCGACGAGAATCTGCTGCACGACATTCTCATCCCAGCGCACAGCAAGATAAGAGCCATCCCCCGGCCCAACGAAGAACCGCAGATCTTCGAGACGAGCAAGGACTTGCTTGCCCGATCGAACTGGAATGCAATCAAGGTCGCCACGTCGAGAGATTTTCCAGTCGATGCGTCCATTTCCAGGTTCTATTTCACCGGTACCGCGACCGGTCTCGATGTTGGCGATCTTCTTTGGGTCAAACTGGCTGACCGCGATATCTATTTTCTAGCGCAAAGCGTCGATGTGGACCGGGAGGCAAATCAAACGACGACATCCGTTGTCCGGCGGTCCGAACCACCGCCCAGCCTGGCAACGAAGACAAAGGACAATCCACCCGACAAGAAGTCATTGGCTGACCAGGCGGCTGACCAGGCGAAGGTCGAGCAACAAAGTTCCGACGGCTATTACCAGATGCAGATGATGGGCCGGTCATGGATGGAGGCAAACACCATGACGGCGCTTGAGCGTTCGTCGGCCGCGGCTTCCCAGAAGAAACCGATTGAGGTCATGGGGTTTCGAAAGCGGGCCATGGTGTTTGGACACAGCGCTCCGCAGCGCTTGAAAAACCCTCGCGATCCAAAGGCTGGAGGCGAACCCTGGGGCCTCGATGACGCGGACAAGGACCAATGCAATGTCATCGATCTGGAGGGACACTACCCGAACATCGTGCAGTCGAGCAATCTGTGCATCGAGATTCCCGGCCGGTCGGTCCATGGCGAGGATTTGGAAATCTATCAGGTATCGAGCGTGCAACTGACGTCGCGAACGGCCTACGGAATTACGGGCGATATTACCAGGCTTACACTCAACCGTCCCTGGAAGTCGGCTGACTGGCCCGAACAATACGAAGAGGTGGTTCAACGGGTGATCATTCACCTGGACGAGATCGCGCTGCCTCTGGGCAAGACACCGATCCTGTCCATCGGCAAGGACCCAAACGAGAAGAACGCGGGCGACAAAGTGGCGGACGAGACGCCGGTTGCGATCGAGCTGGACGGCGTCTATCTCGGGATCGAGCCGGGACGCCTGATGGTCTTGAGCGGCGATCCCCCCAAGGGAAGCGAACCGGAGCAGGATCGGGAGCCGGAACTCGTCACGGTCGAAAGCGTGTCGCATCCGCCCTATCCCTACGGCGGCATGTCATCGCAAAAAGGCGTTCCGACGCGAACGACGTTGAAATTCAAGAAACTGAACTACACCTATGATCCGGCGAAGGTGAAACTCTATGGCAACGTCGTTGCGGCGACGCATGGCGAGACCTATGCGGAAGTGCTTGGCAGCGGCATTGGCTCGCGCGAGCACCAGTCCTTCGCATTGGCAAGAGGGCCGCTGACCCAGCTTTCCGTTCCGACGTTTCCCGGAGCGAAACCCGAACTGAGCGTGACTGTCGATGGCGAGGAGTGGACTTGCGTCGACACGCTTGCACGGTCCGTCGATGGGGGACGCGCGTTCTCGCTCTGGATCGACGACACATCGATAGCACGGGTCTACTTCGGCAACGGTGACACCGGGGCGCGGCTGCCGACCGGCCGGGAGAATGTCAGGGCAAGCTACCGCATCGGGCTTGGCCAGGGTGGCAACATAGCAAGTGGAAGACTGAAGCTTCCCGTCGATCACCCGCTCGGCGTTCAGGAGGTATCCAACACGAGAGCCTCCGGCGGATCGGACCGGGAGCCTCTCGATCGCATCCGCTCGAACACGCCGCTGGCAACGGTCGGGCTCGATCGGTTGGTGACGACAGCCGATTTCCTCTACATGGCGCGCGTCTATCCTGGCGTCGCGAAGGCGAAGGTCCGCTACACACCCGTTCGGGGTCACGCCGCGGTCATCGTCAGCATCGTTCGCGATGGTCTTGCGTCGCCTGAGTCGGACATTGCAACGTGCAGCGCGCTGCAAACGGCAATGGCCAGCCGCCAGGATGGCATTGCATCGATCTTCGTCGTGCCAGGCATCCTGTGTCCCATAGCGATCGGCGCCGTCATGAAATTGCGACCTGGCGCGTCATGGGACGATACGTCAAACGCGGTTCGCGCCGCGCTGATCGACGTTTTTGGATTCGAGCGACGGGAACTGGCTCAATCGGCCCATGCAAGCGAAGCGCTCGCGGCAATCCAGTCCGTCAGGGCGGTCGAGTTCGCAACATTGACGACGTTCCAGCGATACACCCCTGGCCCGGGGACAGCCGAAGCGCTTCAGTCCCGCATCGACGTCACCAACCCGCCCGACGGCACCGAGGGTGGTCTGGTGGGCGCGGAGCTTCTTCTCGTTCAACCCAATCTCCCGAACGCTATCGTGCTGGAGCAGGACAAGTCATGACCAAAGGTAGGTTCGAGGACGGCGGACTGTACGATCTGCTTCCTTCCGTTGTCCGACACCGCGACTCGTTGATCGGCGAGCCGCTGAAAAACAAGCTCATGGAGTTCGGCGCCCTGGCGGACCGGCTCGAAAGCGAAATCAGGGATTCCTACGCAAACTTCTTCGTCGAAACCTGCGGCCAGCAAGAATTGGCCCATATCGCGGATCTGATAGGATACCGGCCGATCTTCGGACAGCCTTCGGAGGGGACCGACAGCAAATCCGGTCAATCCGGGGCCGATTCGGTCTATGTCTACAATCCATCGAAGCCTGCTTTGCGCCGGGATGTCGCCAAGACGATCTGGGCGAGGCGGCGCAAAGGGACCGCCGAGGTCCTGGGTGCGATCGTGCGACTGATAACGGGTTGGCACACGGTCGTTTTCGAAAACAACCGTGCGGTCGTTTCGACGCCGTCGATCCGTTTCGCAGGCGCGCCCCGGTCGCAGGGTGCGCCGGATTTTCGCAAGCTCGTTGGCCGCGATCAGATCGACCAAGGCCCTGGACTTGTCGCGAGGCTGGCGACGGTCCGACGCATCGATACAAGCGGTCCGCGCGGTCGATGGCACCCGCTTGATGTCGTCGTCGAGGCTTGGTCCTTGCGCGCATCGCTTCAGAAAGACACCCTGCTCCAGAACAGCAAGAAGGGTCGCTATCTTACGCTCGGTGACGATCAGCAGCTTTATGCGCCCGCCGATGCTTGCGCCGATGCGACGGAGGGGCTTCAGTCCGCACGCGCCATACGCATGAGCGACTTTGGAGGCCCCAGGGGAGGCGACTACAAAACTGAAATATATGGAGAGGACAGAGCTGTCTGCCTGTTTCAGCCTATCTCACCGCGACGTGGATCGGCTGACACCCGCACGCGGGTTGCGGTAGACGGCGGTCTGGTAACGTTCGGGCGTGTCCCAGGCCGGCCCAGCGAGAGCCGCTGGATCGTCGATCCGGAGCGTGGCCGCGTTCAGCCGCCGGCCCGCAACAGCGGTCCTGTTTTTCTCAGGCACTATGTCGCCTACGACGAGGACATCGGCGAGAAGCTCAAAAATGTGATGACGGTAAGATTGGCAGAACACGTTCCAATGGAAGCGCGAACGGGCGTCATTTGTCGTCCTGTTTGTCATCCCAACAAAGGTGAAACCAATGCGAATTGATGTATCGGCTGACAGCTTTGATATCCTTCAAGGGTATTCGCGGGTTCTTCTCCAGCAGGGACGACCGATCCTCGATCGTGACTGGAACGAACAGACCTCAATCGTGCTGCATCAGCTTCGTGCCCTGACGCGCGCGATTTACGGGCGCCATGGGGGGCCGGCTGGCGGCGAGTGCGGGTTTGTTCCGATTATTGACGGGAAGGGATTTCGACTTCGCAAGGGCTGGTACTCGGTGGATGGCCTGTTGCTGAGTTGCGAAGGTGAAACAGGCTATTGGGAGCAAAGATACTTCAAGCCGGCCAAGATGGAGTCGCAAAAAGCATATCTCGTCTACCTGGAAGCAACTGAAAGGGAAGTCACAGCGGCGGAACAAGGAAACCTTCTGGATTCCGCCTTGCCAGGCGTTGACGTGGCTGCCCGAGGTCAGATGGTTTGGCGTGTCAATCATACCGACTGGCTATCCGATCCCGAGGATCCCGCGTCCATCAAGGACCCCGAATCTTGCCACGATGCAATCGAACAGGCGAACAAATGGTCTGAATTCAAGCGAAAGAAGCAAGCCCCCGAGAACCTCCCATTTCCCAAAGAGCTGAAGGCCAAGCTGACGGATTTGGCAAGGAAGAGCCCAAACCAGTTGCTGCGCGCCGAGTATCATTCAGAGGGCATTTGGAAATTCTCCACCGACAATGCCTTCGCTCTGTTCGAGATCCATAAGCCTGCTGAACAGTCAACGACTGAGACGAGCGAGATCACGATTCGGCTGGGAGTCCTTGACAGTTGGGTTCCAGAAAAGAGAAATGTCGTTGAGCTTCTGACGGAAGAGAACGTGCGATTCAATGAGCCCGGGAAGCTGCTCGAGGTTAAAGAGATCGCATTTGCGGACCGAAACAGCTTCGAAAATATCGATCGTCAGACGATCAAGCTGAGCGAGGCTGTGAGCGGGGACAACCTATTTCGATTCGTACGTGTGTGGAACAGCCAAGTTAAAATAGACCACGACGATCGCGTCACGCCCGGAGACTACTGGCAGTTTGCCAACCGCGATTCTGGTCTGGATATCGATGGCGCGAAGCTGAGAAGGCCCACGAGGGTCTACGCTCCGCTTGCTTTGATCCGGACGAACGCTGACGGAAAGCCCCTGCCAGATATAGAGCATTTTCAGCGAATCGTAGGACCCCAGTGGCGAGAGATCAACAAGGACATCGACCCTTAGTCATCTGAAGGAGAGCGGCGTTCCTTGCAAAGGAGTCTATCCAATTCGGTTATCGTGAAGCAAACGCCAAAATTCTCTGATCTAACCGCCCGCGGAGTTCAACTATCTGGGAGCTTGTCATGGCAGTCGTCGAGAATAAAGATTTTATGCCGATACCGGAGGACAAGAAACCCCTGTACCGCTTCGACCTCAATAAATGGTTCTACATAGACGAAGTGGCCCGGCAGAGGGACTTCAGAACGCTGCAGCAATTGGAAGGCCAAATGGCTGCGCTGAACCCAGATGTGGGGAAAGACCCAGCAAAGCTCCTGTGCGCGATCGAGCTCAAGGAACGAATGGCGATTATTGCGTCACGCCTGCGGGCATATGGCTTTTTACGATATGCGGTCGACACAGCGGACACTGTGGCAAAGTCCGAGGGTGATGCGGCGTGGAGCAACTTCAACGCGACCACTCAGTATGTGTCCCTTGCGGTACAAAGCCTCGACGAAGGCAAGTTGAAGGATTTTACGGCGAGGGAGCCTGACCTGGCTCGGTATGCATTTCTACTTGAGGATTGGCGACGAGCGGGGCCCCATACTTGTCCTGAAGCGGCTGAAAATTTGCTTGCGCGAATTGAACCGGTTTTGGATCCGTTCGAGAAGAATTTCTACGATCTGATGCTGGCTCGTACGCCGGAGGCCACGTTGCTGGTCGGCCCACGAGAATTTAGCGTCATGAACCCGGGAGATTATAGCGAACTGATGCGGCTTGAGGATCGGGCCATCCGCGAGTCTGCATTTCATCGGCGTCTGGCGGGATTCAAGACGCAAGGAGATATTTACTCATTTGCATTGCTTCAGAAGATCAAACTCTCGAACGAAGTAGCCTCTGCGCGTGGTTTCGATGACAGCGCGGAAGCCGCGCTGTTCGAATATTATTTGACACCGGAAATGCTCGATACGGTCCTTACGGCATTTCGGGAGAAGGCCAACCTGACGATCCGATTCCAAGTGGCGGAACGAGCTTATCAAGAGCAGCTTCTTCAGTTGGGCAAAGCGGAATTGTGGGACCTAGAGGCACGACCGACTAGTGTGCCTGAACCAAGGTTTACGATTGGGGATGCCTCTCAAAGTATAATTGAGGCGACCAGAATATTTGGGCCTAAATACCGAGCGGAAATGGAAGAGCTCCACAACCCCCACAACGGTCGCATGGACTTAGTTGCAGGTGAAAATCGCACCAATGGGGATTTCACGTACGGTTCATATGGCCCATCGTGGCTTTTCTATATGCAGGGCTACACCGGCTACTTGTTGGACGTCGTTACATTGGCTCACGAGTCGGCCCATGCCATTCACTTTCGCCTGCTCTATAAGGCGGGTGTATCGTGGTATTACGGGGACGGTGCGCGATATTTCACCGAGGGCTTCGCCAAAGTAAACGAGCTTCTTATCTTGGATAAACTAGCAAATACTGCCAAGACACGACCAGAGCGATTGTATTACTTGCGCGAGCTAAACAGTAAAATGTCTTCAGTCAAGTTTGCGTCTATGTATTGGGCGGCATACGCGACGAGCTTCGAGACCGAAGTTTATCGTCGTGCAAAGAACGGGGCCATTGAGGGCGCGAATGATATTCATGAGGTTTGGGCCGAGTTTGGTCAATTATGGATGTTGGATGCCGAGAAGTTTCCTGATCTCAAATATGGTTGGGCGGGGACGCATCATTTCTTTGATGCCTCCCGCTATTACAGCAATTATCTGTTTGCTTGGATTTTAGCTGTTTCGATATACCAGAGATTGCAGGAGGATCCAGGATTCGCCACCAAAGTCGTTGAATTAATGGAAGCCGGATTTTCAGACAAGCCCGCCGCTATGCTGCGTTCAAAGCTCGGAATAGATCTCACCGACAAGTCCGCTTTAGAGAGGTTGTTTGTGGTCGTCGAGACGCGTTTGGCCGAGTTCGAACAGGAGATTCGGGCCAATGTCGCGTGAGTGATGGATTGATCCAGTCTTGCCACGATTTGACGCGACCATCGGCTCTCAATCGGTGGTCTCAATGGATTGGGGACGGTCATACGAAAAGAAGAGGCAGTCGTCGAACCTGACGCAGCAGCGGTCCAGGACGTCGCGACTGGCCAAGACGGGGCTCTGGCGCACAGTTATCTAGGTAGGATGATGGGATGGACTCGAAGTCGGGGGAAGTTGTCTTCGTCGGTGCAGGCGCCTCATTCGTCGCCGGGTGTCCGCTCTTGAGCGGGTTATTCAAATCTGTCGCAGGCTATGCGCTGGCCGGCTACGGCGGCCACCCAAGTTCGGCCCAAACACGGTTGGCGGAATACTTGCATCTTGTACATGGACTTGATCAAGACCGCCTCGAGGATGCAGTGAAAAATGCACTACAGCACCAACATAGCGGCCTGGCTCTCAGCAGGCTGACGGACCTGCTTACAACCCTGGACATCGCTATTGGGGATATGTCGAGCTTCGGACGGTTACCGACAGGTGGGGTGTCAGGAAAGGACCGCGAGTTCGCGGGAGGGCGTTTGCAGCGCGTCCGAAACAGCATTGCTAGTGCCATAACTATAGCTATTGCGGAGGCCCGTGGTGACGAAGGCTCCGATGGAAATACGAAAAGCGTTAGCAAATCAGGAGTTCATGCGATCCGCAAACTAGCGGATCGCTTCTGCGACGGTGTAATCATCACGACCAACTGGGATAGCTTCCTTGACCGCACGCTTTGGAACTCTGAAGGCTTGTCGCCATTTGAGAAAGCCAAATGGGCACCGGCCGAACGAAGCGTTGTCTATACGCCCATAGCTCAGGAAGTTGTTAACTTCAGCGGGCAGCGCATCAACAGTCAACTGGCTGAGCTTCCAAGTACGCCACTGTTGAAACTGCACGGATCCATGAACTGGCTGTCGTGTCCTCGGTGCCGGCGGCTGATCATCAATCCCCTTCTTGATTTGGCAAGTGGCGGATCAGGTGGAAAGCATTGGACAGACCAGACATGCTGGTGTGAAGCCGAGGCCGAGACACTCCTCGTCACCCCATCTTACGCAAAAACCTACGGCAACCTTCATCTGCAGGCCATCTGGCGAGACGCGCAGCAGGCGCTTGCCGAAGCCACTCGGTGGATATTCGTTGGGTATTCGATCCCGACTGACGACGCGTGGATCCGTGCGCTGCTGACGCGGGCGCTCGCCTGGAAGCGTTCGACGGGAAGCACGCGCAAGCTCGAAATCGTTGTGGTTTCCCATTCCGAGTCACCGTTCGAGGCCGAAGAGGCGGCAAGCGGCAAACGCGCGTCGAGCCCCTCGACCGACGCTTTCGTGCAGACTATAGAGCGCTATCGATCGCTGTTGGGAGAATTCGGGGAGGGGGGCCGCTTGGTAACTTCGGCACAGGGGCTGGAGAGCTGGGTCGACAGTTAGCCGGCCTCCGCCGATCAAAGGATCGCTATTGGGGCGCACTGTTGCGGCAGTCACTATTGCTCGCTGCTGACCGACGACCCGGATTATTCTGGTTATCTTTCATGTCGTGAAGAGCCGATCCATGAAGCGGCCTTCCCGCAAGGCCCCCTAAGGTCGCCTTTTGGGAAGCTCACGAACGAATTCCTTTAGCCTCTTAAGGTCGACGACCTCTACTTCCTTCGGGAGGCCGGGGATTTGATTCCCCCCCAGAAAGGCCACTCGAGGAACACCATATGTAATGGCCAGATTTATTTCTGCCAATGTGCCTTTTTTTCCTGGTAGTGCGACAACGCCATCAGCAGTTAAGACATTGACGTGGTTCCTTGAAGTTGAACTGTATGGGTCTTCCCCTCCCAAATGTGTGTAGATTGGTACCTCTACAAACTCATTGGGGTATCGTTCATCTTTCGGCTCATGACTGTTCGTCTTGCTCGGCACCACTCCGAGGCATTTTCCACGCCGCGCAGTGGAGTTGACGAAGAATTTGCTGACTTCAGCCATGACCCCGCCTCCCGCTCCGGTCAGCAAGTTCACTTGTGATTGCGCGAGTAGTTTGCCCACAGGTTCCGACAGCTCCGGATACGAACACTTGCCATCGCCAACAACCAACACTGTCCGTAGACGTTCCATTACAAGCTCCCAAAGATTCCTAAATGGTTACTGGCAGGCCTATGCTTTTCTGAAGACTGATACCGAGGGATGATTCGAAAATTGTGCAGTTCATTCTTGATTGAGGAGCTTAGCCTACGCGAGCGTCCAGAACTCCTGGAGCCCGTGCGGCAATTGGCGCCCGCTTGTCAAAGTGACGCTCAAGCAAGTGAAGGTGCTGAGGCAACTTAGCTAACGGAGCCTCCTCGTCGAGCCGCGCCACACAAAAGACTACTGCCTTATCCACTTAAGTCAACTAATCACTCCAAGCATATCTTGGTGGCGGTGGATCACCCTCAGGATCGTACAAGTCATCAGGCTCAGGGAAGAGGTTTTGCTCCCGCAGATTCGATGTCAGCACCTCAAGCTGGTTCTGTGCTTCCAAGTGTGCCAGCCGCTGTTCCGCCCAGGCGATCATGCGAAGGTATTCGGAACTCGCTTGGGGGAGAAACTCTGTAGCCCTGGCAATCGTGGTACGAAGATCGGCCGCTTCCTTTTGATGCTCGGCCAACTGACGGAGGAAGCTTAGTCTATTTGCCTCGCGCTCCTGGCGTTTTTTGTGAAGCTCCCGCCTATGCGCCATATACTTGCGACCGCGCTCTTCCGCTTCTCGCTCCTCCCGACGAGCTTTTTCAAAAGCCAGGTGGAAAAGAATGCCATCTGCCATCGGCTCAAGCATGGCTTCCAAGCTTTGATGCTTGCCGTCATTCCAGCGCTTGCGGGCGCCATCTGCCCAATTCTGAATTTCGAGACTGAGTTTCCCCGAGTGAATATAATCGCATTCTGGCCAGAAGCTCTCATAGGACGCCATTGACCGCGGCGGCGAGCTATTTCACGCCGCCTCTCGTGCTCGTCGTGCTTTTTGCTCTCAGCAGGCGTCGGAGTATGCTTTTCCCGACTGCGGGCCTCGCCGATCTCAAGTCGATCATCGTCGGGACCAATGGCTGTCTGTATTCCCTTCTCACTGTGGCTGAGCGTGATGTCTCGTTGATCGAGAGCAAGAGCTAGGTGATGGAGAAAGGATGTCAGCCGGGGCACGGAACTCTTGTGCACCCTCACACCAGGAATCGAGATCTCACCGTACTGGTCCGGGCTCGCAGATCTCAGGGTTGCCACAAGACCTAAGATCGAGTTGTGAGGACGTCTCACCGGTTCGAAAATGATCTGTTCCTTTGGGGGTACGAGGTTCCGGTTCCTTCTCAGGATCAGCCCGCGCTTGTCGCTCCTCCTTCGATTTCTTCACTGTGCTGGCCGTCGCCTCGATTGCAAAGGCCACGTAAGGGTTCACCAGGGGGCTTGTAGGCGCCAATGTGCACAGTCTCTAAAGTCGAGTTGTCGATTTTCCAAAGCGGAGTTTTCGTTGCGGGTTGCCCCGCTTCGACCTTTGCCCAATATCCGCGGCCTGGAACGGGTATCTGGTAGCGAGCACAAGTCTTGGCCAATCCCTCGGTCCGAAATGTCGAACTGCTGGGCGAGTGTGGCTATGGGCGTCGACCAAACGAGGTCATACAATTCTTGTCTGGTGAAAGTGCGCTGCATTGTTACTTCGAGGCAATAGGATCGAGTGAGGCAAACCAATAGGGCTTCTCTCAAGAGTCAAGCACATCTTCGGAGGCGGTCTCATCGCCGGTCGCTATCCGGCCTTGGCAACGTCGCGATTTCACCGGATGGGCCTTGATGCAGCGCTTGCGGCGATCCGCTTCGAAGTTCCCTGTTAGGCGTGGATCATTTCCCTGTTGCCCCCGTAGGGAATTTTCTTCTAAGACGTTGAATCTGCGCCAAGATTCCCGACCGAAATTAGCCCATATTCTCAATATCACCGAAAATTCGCTGTTTTTTGGCCTCGAACAGGGAAAATCGGACCGAGACTGGTTCGCCAGTGACTGCCACCACCACCAAAACTGTTCAATATCAACTAGTTATGGCCATCTCCGCTTTGAAGTGGGCCAATTCAGATACGCTATGTTCCCGCGCTCAGTTTACGATACTTGATCCATAAGAGGGGGAGGGGAGATTATGCCTGCCCTTATGCTCCGTTGTCCTCGTGTTCGTCAGTCAGGTTCTGGCAGCCACATATAGTCCAGGCGTTGCAAGGCTGGAAAGGCCGTTGGCGGAGTGTGCGGCAAAAGGCGGTAACGGCGTACGAATGGGATGGTCGCCGCGACCTCGGGAGAATGCGCTGTGACTTCTGCCGAGCCGGAACTATGGCTCGAAGCCGGCCTGGGTCTAGCCCCCCACAGGCAAATAATTTAGAAATAATATGATGGGTAATGGCGATTGCGGCCTTAGGTCAAATGATTTCCTGTCTTGCAATGTTGGGTCCGGGAAGGAAGCTTTGTTCCCGGGTCTAGCCGCCCCGTCGCGATGGCGTCCCGAACCGCCCTGTAGATCTGCGTCGCCAGCGGCGTCCTCGCGGCGCGGTCGACATGGAATGGACATAGTGCCCATGGCGCAACGGTACCATCATTCCCGCCAATCTTGGTCCTGTTTCATGACCAGAGCCGGACATATCTACCGGCCATCGCCACGTGGCAAATCACGGAGGAGACAATTCCGATGAAGGCAATCGTAGTAACGGATCAGGCCGCGGGAACGGCCGGGATGAAGCTAGTGGAACGCCACGATCCACAGGCGGCTATAAACGACGTCGTGGTTCAGGTTCATGCGTCGGGATTCGTCCCGACTGAGCTGACATGGCCCTCGACCTGGACTGATCGCGTTGACCGTGACCGAACGCCATCGATCCCCGGGCACGAGCTAGCCGGAGTGATAACCGCCCTCGGCTACGGCACGACGGGACTGTCCGTGGGCCAGCTGGTGTTCGGCCTCGCCGATTGGTATCGCGACGGCACCCTGGCGGAGTATGTGGCCGTCGAGGCACGTAACCTCGCGCCTCTGCCGGGCGACGTCGACTTTACGGTAGGCGCCAGTTTGCCGATCTCGGGCCTGACTGCGTGGCAGGGTCTGTTCGACCACGGCCGCCTTCGGGCCGGATGGAGCGTCCTTGCACACGGTGCGGCCGGCGCAGTCGGATCGATGGTGACACAACTCGCACGAGAGGCCGGCGCCTACGTCATTGGCACTGGACGCTCTGCCGACCGTCAGAAGGCGCTCGACTTCGGCGCGAACGAGTTCGTTGACCTCGAGAACGACGCACTGGAAGACATCGGCGGCGTCGATCTGGTGTTCGACGTCATCGGCGGCGACATCCAGAAGCGATCCGCTGGCCTGATTCGAACCGGAGGAACACTGGTGACAGTCGTCGGGCCGGCCGAGGCGCAGCCCGCCAATGGCCTGGCAGTCGACTTCGTTGTCGAGTCCGATCGTGCTCAACTGAGTGAGATGGTCCAGCGGGTGCGGGACGGGCGACTGCGGACGAACATCGGCAACATCTCGACCCTCGACGATGCCGTTTCCGCCTTCAACCCGACCGAGCGACGCTCGGGGAAGACGATCATACGCGTTCGTCCGTGAGCGTCACGCGCCTATCGATGCACCGGCCGGCCGGCGCTATCCGGATCGGCCGGGTGCCGCAGGCGATCGACGGGCGACAAGGGCCGTATCTAAATCTATGTTCCCTTCACGATTCTCGGTTTGGTCGGTCGTCGGGATTGAGCGGCGCTCTCGAGGGCCAAGGCCAGCCGCTTCTCGTCTTCGATGGCTCGATCGACTGCCTCAATTTCCTCTTGGAGCGCCTTCAGCTCGGCTCCGTAGCTGGAGCCGTCGCTGTCCCCGATCTGAAAGCCACTTGCCCGCATTGCGTCGCGAGTATGGTGCACGTTACGGACTCCTTCGCGTCGAGTCGCGACCAGGATTTCCCTGAATTCATCAAGGCGTTCAACGTGACTGCGAGTCATCGCGTTCTCCTATTTCTTCATCATCGTTGCCGGCGGCCATTCAGAATGGCTGAACCTTGCGGCGCAGAAGGTTTAAGTGACTACAGGAGATACTCTCGACAAAGCATGAGTGCGGAAGCTCAAATTTGAACGTCTTGCAATAACGTGGAGCGCGGCAAGCGGAAATTGGCTTGGGACCCGACAGATCACTGTCTAGACGAAGTGGCCCAGTGCTTCTTCAGGATAGGGGCTGTCGGCCAGAAGACGGGGCTTATCACCAGCTGGAGGGGCGGTGCGTTCGCCTTCATGCGAAGCCTCGCGCTGCTTGGTCCGCTGACCGTGCCGCAGATCGCCGAGATGCGGCCTACCAGCCGCCAGCGGATGCAGCGGCTGGCGGATGAGCTTGCGGCCGAGAGGCTGGTCGAATTTCATCGACAATCCGAAACACCGGGGCTCCAAGCTTGTGCAGCTTACGCGCAAAGGCGACGCGCGCTACCGCGAGCTGAACGCCCGGCTCCTGGTGATCGCCTCGACCATGGGCGTCGCTCTCAGCGAAACCGATATCCGCAAGACCGCCAACATCGTGCGGCAGCTGAGCGTGAAAGCGCGGTCGTAGCGGCTGTCAGTGGAGGCCAACACTTGCAATGCTGCTTCTACTTTCTCTAGCTGGAGCAAGCGTTGTGCCAAGGTTCTGGAGGCGATCTCTACTGTTAAATTGGGGGGTAGGGATCGTGCTCGTTATGTGGCTAATGGGCGGGGTTTTGGGATTGCGATCGAATTTGCACCTCGCCTTGGATCGACTGACTCAAGCCATCGCCGCCGGGTTCATCCACACGATTTCCCAAACATAACCGTCTGGATCTTCAATGTGGCGGTTGTACATGAAGCCAAGATCTTGTGCCGGGTTGGGATCGGCGCGGCCGCCCGCCGCAACGGCGCTGGTCAGCGTTGCATCGACAGCGTCGCGGTCATCGACAGTGAGGACGATCATGGCCTGGCTGTCGCGCCGTGCGTCGCCAATTGGGCGTTTGGTGAATTCGCTATAGTGGTCGTGGGTGAGCAGCATCACTCCGATCGCGTCGGAGAACATGAGCGAGGTGGCTTTCTCGCCCGAAAACTGCGGGTTCACGGTGCCGCCTAGCGCCACGTAGAACGCTGTCGACGCTGACAGGTCACGGACAGGCAGGTTCACAATCATCATTTTGGCCATTACTTTCTCTCTCTTCGGGAACAGCGCGCGCTACCCTAGCGCCTTGCCACAATGTGGATATACATCATGTATAGTGAAATCAAGCGGCATTTTGTCGAGGGATTGGAGGTGCCTTTCTGGCTCGCGCGGCGTTCTGCGTGAAATAGGAAATGGCGAGCGCAGTGAGGCCGACGAGGGCCGGCCCGAAGCTAAAATCGCCGGCATTGAGGTGGGCGGAGAGGGCAAGCAGCAGGTGATAGAAAATTCCCGCGTACGCCAGGTTGGAGAGCGCGATGTTAAATCGTGACAAGATGGCCAGAACACCTAGGGGCTTGATCACAATGAGGAGCGGGACGAGGTAGGTGGGATAACCGAGTGTGCCGAACAGGGCCCCTACCTTGGCAAAATGAGTGAGATAAAAAACCGCGCTGCCGAGATACATGAGGGAGAGAAGCGCCGTGCTGATCCAGTAGGCCCATTTGGTTTTGTTGTGCGACATGGATGTTCCCGTGAATGCCGTGAGATCAAATTTGACCGGATGGATCTGCCCGTGAGGCCGCTCATCTCTTTTGCTGCAACTCTCTTGCTGCAAAGATGGGCCGCCGAAAAATTTCGCCCCGCTTGCTACGTCAGTTAAGATCGGCGCCGTTGAGATCCGGGCTGAGCAGCCGATCTGACACTGCCCGCCTCGCCCGCTAAGGGAGCTGTCGCCCGCCTGCGTCCAGGCCATGTCTGAACGCCCGGCAGGAGCCGCTCGAAGGTGATGAAGTGCAGCACCAGCCAGACGAGGATGTTGCGCAATCGTCGAGCGGCGCGCCCGCCCATCACGAACAGGATGGGGTGGTCGTTGGCATCGAGAGGAAACAATGCGGCGAACCGGCCGACCGCAATCGCCTGGGCGAATGTGGAGAAAGTGAACGGCCGAATGGGCCTGCCGGCGACACGGGCCACGGCCTGCTCCGCGGCGTAGACGCCGGATACTGCGGCCGTCAGGGCGGATGGTCGAAATGGAGCCCCGGTTGACCCGATGGGATGTGCGCTATCGCCAACCGCCAGGATGGAGGGATGGGAAACAGACCGCAGATCCGTGTCGACGACCACGCGATCCTGAGCATCAACTTCGAGTCCGCCTTGTCTGGCGATCGAGGGCGCGCGCATGCCCGCCGCCCAAATGCAAATGTCGTGCGCGAAGCGGCGTCCGTTCGCTGTGACCACCTCGCTCGCTGTGATCTCGCTGACGCGCTCATCATCGGCAAGTGCGACCCCCAGTCTCGCCAGGTCGCGCCTGAGTACGGCCTGGACCTTCTCGCTCGTGAAATCTCCGGCACGCGTTCCGCTCACGAGCGTCACGTCCATGTCGGGCCAGGTCGATTTGACCTCGCCAGCCGCCTCGATTGAAAGCGGGCCACCGCCGACTGCGAGGACGCGGGCAGGTCCCCCGGAAAGCTGGTGCAGGGCAGCTCGCAGTGCTGCGGCAGAGCGTGGACCGTCACCGGGGTCCAGCCGAAAGCTGTGCTGCGACGCGCCGGGCGTGTTGTCGGTATCGACATGGGACCCCAGCGCATAGATAAGTTGGGTGAAGCCGATCTCGCGCACTGATCCTTCGGCCTCGATGTTGATCCTGTTCCGCACCGGGTCGAGCGAAAGCACGCGCGCGTGAATGAACTCGACGGGCGTTTTGGCGAGATACGCGGACAGATTCGCGATGCGCGGCTTGACGGGAGCGACCATCGATTCCTGCAGCCGCACACGCTCTACGAATTGCTCCTCGGCATTGATCAACGCGACGCGAAGTCCAAGCCGGCGTCGTCCCAGCCGAAGAGCGGCCATCAGCCCCGCATAACCAGCGCCCAATACGACAATGTCATAGGGTTTATCCGTTGAGGTTGGTGACGGAGACATGACGCGTTTCCTTAGGTCTCAGCTCTTGCACATTCGAGCTTCAGGCGTAGCGGGCGGCGGCCATGGTCACGGCCGCGATCGCGAGCAGAATGGCCGCGCCTCGTTGGGCGACGGCGACACGGGGTCGAACGCTCGGGTTGTCGCTGCCAGCTTTGCTCAACTGCCGCAGCGCACCACCTACAACCGCGGCCTGGATGGCGAGGGCAAGAATTGCGGCCACGGCGCCGGCCCCTAGCAGTTGCTCCGCGGTTCCAAAGGAACCCTCGTGCAGCGTGTGCCAAAGGTAGCCACCGGCGCCGATTGCGAATGCGGCGGCAAAAAGCTGGGGAACGAAGAGTTGTTCGCTGCCACGTCCCGCCATCCGCGCCAACGCGAATGTGGAGCCCGCCCAGAACGTGGCGGCGAGAATATGGACCGATATGGCTATAATCAGCGCCAGTTGCATGACATTAATCCTGTGAAAGCGACGCAATTAGATATACAGTATGTGTATTGAAAATCAAGAGGTGAAGATGTGTCAAGGCGTTCCTATGTCAGCGTGGCGCGGGCTGAGGCGGCCACCGAAAAAAAGGAACGGGTGATTCAGGCTGCCGCGCGGTTCCTTCGCGAAGCGGATAGCATCACGGCTTTCTCGCTGGAGGCGGTCGCAAAGGCCGCCGATGTGACGCGTCTTACGGTCTATAACCAGTTCGGATCGCGGCGCGGATTGCTCGAGGCCGTTTTTGACGACATCGCACGACGAGGAAGACTCGTGCGACTCAACGACGCGATGGCAGAGGCGGACCCCTGGAAAGGTCTCGACTCGTTGATCGCGGTCTTCTGTGACTTCTGGGGCAGCGATCCAGCCGTGGCCCGGCTCCATGACGCAATGGCGATCGATCAGGAATTTGCCCAAGCACTTCTCGAACGCAACGAACGTCGGAGACAGTCAATTGAAGAGCTGGTTGCACGAATAGCAGGCGAACAGGTGCCGCCTGCCGACCGACGCGATGCCGTGGATTTCATATTCGCACTTACCAGTTGCGCGATGTTTCGGATGCTCGCCGGGGCGAGGCCCGTCGCTGCTGTCTGCGCCATCATTACAGACGCCGCTAGGGCGGCCATCATCAGGATTGAGCCCGCGAATTCCGACGCAAAGTGATCGGGACCTCGTGGCCCTAATCAATCAGTAGATCTGAGCGAACAGAAGAGCTGGTGACGAGCGTGATCCCGTAGTTCATAGCTATGAGATCGAATAGGCTCGCTCGAGAAACATCATGGACATCCACTCGCGGTTCTGAGCCTTGCCGGCCCAGCTTCTTGTCAAGCAGTCATGAAGCTCCGGACCGGCTCGACTGACCAAAAATGTTTCATTCTGAAAGAAAGTCGAACTGATCGGCATGTTTTCGCTGCCATTTCGCATTTCTACAATGCGACGCAGCTTCGCCGAGCTAGCATTCCAGCATCAACAAGGGTCTGCCAATGATGTTCATCGTCAACCTTCTCGCTCGGGCCGAGACCGTCGATCACGTCCGTGACATCCTCATCGATCTCACGCGGCAGACATCCGCTGAGTCGGGCGCGGTGTCGTATCAGGCCGCTCAGAGCACATCCGACACCACGCATTTTTATGTCGTGGAACAATACCGCGATCATGCGGCTTGGGAGTCTCATATGGCCTCTCCCTATGTGCGCAATGCGCTATCCGTGTTCAATGACCTACTTAGAGAGCCGCCTGCGGCAGCCGCGTTGGTGGTTTTTGCCGAATACGTAGCTGCGCCAGGGGACAGTCACGCGATCTAAGCGTGTTCGCCATTTAGCTGTCGACCACACAACTGGATTGGCTCTTCATACAACTTACGACGGACGGAAAGGATTTCCGATGGCTGAAGTGGCAGTTCTAGGACTTGGAGCGATGGGGTCGCGCATGGCCGCGAATCTGCTCAAGGCAGGGCACCGCTTGACGGTGTGGAACCGGTCAAAGGGGGCGGCGGATTCGCTCATCTCCACAGGAGCACGTCTCGCCGGCACGCCGCGAGAGGCCGCGGCAGAAGCAGATTTCGTGATCGCCATGGTTCGAGACGATATCGCATCACGGAAAATATGGCTCGACGAGGACACGGGAGCATTTGGTATGCTCAAGGCGGGCGCGGTGGCGATCGAGAGCTCGACACTGACGCCGGTTTGGATCCGCGAGCTCGCCAAGGCCGCATCGGCTCGGGGCGTCGCCTTCCTTGAGGCACCGGTGGCAGGCGGGCGCCCACAAGCGGAGGCGGCCCAGCTGATCTATCTCGTCGGCGGCGAGAAGGACGTCCTTGCGCGAACAGAACCGCTGCTCAAAGCCATGGGGACGGCAGTACATCATGCTGGGCCGGTCGGGGCAGGCGCCATGGTGAAGCTCTCGGTCAACTCTCTTCTCGCTATCCAGGTTGGCGCAATGGCCGAACTCATTGGCCTGCTGCAGCGGCTGGGCGCCGATGTCGATCGAGCCGTCGAGATTATTGGCACGACGCCCGCCAGCAGCCCAGCGGCGAAAACGATGGCAACCTCCATGCGCGCGGGCACGTTCGCACCGTTGTTTCCAGTAGAACTCGTGGACAAAGACCTTGGATATGTAATCGCTATGGCGGGCGCGGGCTCTTCAAAGCATATGCCTCTGACTACTGCGGCCCGCGAGGTTTTCCAGCATGGGATTGATCGCGGCATGGCCGATGATAACATAACCGGCATCGTGCGCCTGTACACTGAGCCAACATAGTCTGTGTATGCGATGGGCGACTGCAGAACTGACGTAACAAATAAGTCGTGGATAAAGAGGCTTGGATGCTGAGTATATCCTATCGCCCGATCGAATCGATAGGTCACGTGGTTGATCGCTACTGGTCAAGTGAGACCAATCCTGGCGAAAACATCGAATTCATGCCGTTCTGGCCAAGCCCAGGCGGAGCTGAGATATTCTTTCACGTCGCACCAGGCTTTCTGCTCAACGGGAAGCAGCCGCCGCAGGCCCATGTTTTGTGCTGCCGTAGCCAGCCCATTCACCCGGAGGCCGCGCCGGGATTTCACTTTTTTGCGGTCCGCATACGTGCGGGCATGGCAGAACATCTCCTGGGAGTACCTGTTTCCGAACTTGCAGACAGATTTGTTCCGCTCGAGGTGATCTGGGGACAAGAGGCAACGGGTCTGACGGAGCAAATCGTAACCACGGCGCTTGACAGCACGCGGGTCCGCCTGCTGAACCATTTTCTGCAGCAACGTCTCAATCCCCGACCAGAGCGGCGCATCGATGCCGCCTTCCGACTTCTCGAGACGGGAACATCGTCGATCTCCAAAATCTGCGATCTTGTGGGGCTGAGCGAGAGACAGCTTGAGAGCCGTTTCAGGAGAGCGACGGCAAATTCGCCGGTCCGCTTTCGCCAACTTGCGCGGTTGAGACGAACTATCAAAGCGATATTGCAAGATCCGAACGAGAAATTTACGCAGCTTGTCGATGAGGCCTACTTTGATCAATCGCAGGCCGTTCATGAGTTCCGCCGTTTTACAGGTTTGACACCAACGGAATTTCGCGAGCTGGCGAGACGGTCCGCTCACTTCTACGAGTTGAAATCGCCGGCTTTGACTCGCCGAAAGTCAGTAGTCGGTTGAACCGGCCGAGTAACGCGGCGGAAGCTCCGTTGCTCCGGAACCACTGCAAAGCCGGCCGAAACGATCAACCCCGAAAACTTTGTTCAATGTGAGGGTTTGAATCGCTGGAGCGCTATCGTCAATAGGAGCGCGTCGAGCCTATCCTCTGAGCGCGACCGCAGCTCTAACCCCTGCCGCTTTGGCCACTCCGCGGGAACTCCACCCTTCAGGATGATCTGATCCATTTAGAAAGGCGCTCGAGCACGTAATCTGGCCGAAGGGAAATCGCTCGATATCGACGTCCGTTGTCGCGCCAGTAACTTTGAGCGAGGCGCGTTTGGTGGGACAAAAACATTGAAAAATATTAGAACGGATTTGAATGCAGCGTGGTCCCACCGGATTCTAACTTGTTGATTACGCTCGTTTTCCAAACATCCTCCGGGCCCACCAAAACATGAATTTAAGCAATTGATTCTATTAGATTTTTTGTAAAGCGCTCATAACATGGACTCGAACCCCCGGAGCTCTGAGCTTGGAAAGCTCAGGGTGGATCATGGCAATCGTTTCGAGAACGAGCCCCGGAAAGCTTGCCAAATCGGTGGTGAGGTCGTGGGTCAATCCATCAGCCAGTCGCAATTGCCGCTCCGGTATTTGCTGTCCTTGCGCCTCGACACCATGCCTTCGAGCCCCGCCTGGTCTATCAGGTGGGAAGATCGCCTTAGCCTCGCCGGGAAGCGCCTGGCTGAATTGGATACGGCCACCGTCCGGGATCATCTCGGCAAGGATCTCGCGGCGGTCCTCCAGCGCCATGTCGCGCAGGTCGTGACCATTGAGATGCAGAAGATCGAAGGCGACGAATAGAGGTCGTGCTGGCGTCGGGTGATGGCTTTCCGCAAGGCTCCGAAGTCAGACAGGCCAGTCTCGTTCAATACGACGATCTCACCGTCGATGATGGCGCTTTCCACGTCCAGTTCAGCGGCGGCCTTTGCGAGGGCGATGCCGATGGCGAAACTGTCCGAAGGCGACACGATCACGATGACTGGCGAGGTGACGCTTGTTCATGATGACGGGACCGTCACGGTTCGGCTTCACGGCTACGACGTTCCGGTGACGACGCGCGGGGAACGCCTCGCCGAAATACCGGACCTCTCCACCGCGTCCGCCCTCGGCAATCGCAACAGCATGCTTGGCTTTCGACACATCGACACCGACGTAAAAAACGTTATCTTGCTCCATGGCTCGTCCTTTCTTCGCTTGGGGCTCGGCTCGGCACTCCCGAGCAACCCCCGTTTGCTTAACAGCTGCAAAGACTAAGGGCGGGCCGCCGCTCAGACCACGGTCATAACGTCTAATAGCCATCGCAACCTTACCCGCCAAATCGTCCTTGTTGCGCCAATATTTGACGAGCTTCTTTTCATACAGCTTTCGGAATCTCTCGAGTTTGGCCTTTTTCTCGAACTCGACCTTTTCCGCGGCCCACGTCTTGCGAGCACCGCCTTCGAGCAAAAACGCCACGGTAGACACGCCTTGGGCGACGGCGTACTCGTACTCCATCTGGGTGTAGCTCTTACCCTTCAACTCTGAGCCGTACCGCTCTGCTACGATGAGTACGTAGTAGTCGCTGTCATCGATGCGCCGCTTAATGTAATCCCATTGAGTGTCGTCGCTGGCTTGGAATGCCTCCATCCCCACAGGAATATGCCCGAGGTTAAGACGGACTCGATGACCGACCGTCTTTCGTCCACCAAATCGGCGTAGGTCGAGCTGACGAAGATTTGGTATTTAACGTCATGCGGCTTCACCCTTCGATCCGCCCTTGTAAGTCTGCAAGCAGGCTGGGGATAACGTTCCGTGCCCGCATCAAGAAGCCGAGTCATGATTCTTGCAAGGGGTGAAGCGATCAAAGTCCGATCCGCGCGCTGGCACGCTAGGTTGCCCGGTTTGCCGGAAGGAATAATCACTTGCGGCCGAGGAGTATGAAACGTGCGGTGCCCCCCGCCGCAGCGACAGCCTTCGCTATTCCTTCTTGTCGACCAGCGCCCGTAGTGCCGAGACGTCATGCAGCAATAACCTGCTGCCGCGCTTTTCGATCAGCCCTCTCTTGGCGAGGTCGCTCATTTCGCGCGAGACCGCTTCCCTGTGCGTGCTCATCGTTGCCGCCAGCTCGGAATGCGTCGGTGCCGGGCTTATGGACACCTCGCCGTCCACGAGTGCGGCTTTCTCCGCCCGATGCAGGAGCTCGACGATCAGCCGTTTTCGCACGACCAGAGTGCTGTATTCGAATACCCGCTCGGTCATGCGCCGGAGCTGGGCAGACAGATGCTCAAGCAGCATCCAGGCAAAAGTCGGGTGGGTCATCACGATATCCCGGAATGCTGTGCCGGACAGCCGTGCAGCGCGGGTTGCCTCCAGCGCGACTACGCTGGCAGAGCGTGCAATCCCGTCAATGCCTCCGAGCTCCCCGAAAATGTCACCCGGTTCGACATCGCGATACGCTATCTCCCTGCCGTCCGCTGAAACCAGTGTCACGCGAGCCCGTCCTTCCAGCAGGAAGAAGACATCGCGACCAGTGTCGCCGTGGGAAATGATTAGCTCGTTGTGTCGATAGCTGCGCTCGTGCCACCGTTTGGTCAGCGCGGCGAGGTCGGCATCGCAAAGTCTTGAGATGAAGGCCAGAGAGCCTGTCACAACGGTCTCTTGTTCAATCAAGTGTACTTCACCTTACTCCCTATCCAAGGAAATTTGATGGCCGCAGGCCCCGCTTTCCGGGATGCAAACTGGGAGCGGATTTCGCCAATGTTTTCCCCGGTGTGGGAATTCCCACAGCCGAGCCTGGTTCGACTGTCATATCCTTGTTGCACGTCAGGCCCGCCGGCTCGTGTGCAAGCCGGCGAAGGGAAAGGGAACAGTCATGAAATTCTTGGCTCCCGTCACAAAACTTGCTGCGGGGTTTCGCAAATTCGTCGCGCCGCGCTACCGCCCGGAGCTTTATTACATGCGTGGCCCGGGGCCAGCCACCGCCCGCCGTATGGGCACGCCGCGGCAAAACCAATCCATCGACCACTACGCCTAATTTGCCTCGCGGACGGCTGACGCTCTCGCCCGGAGTGCCGTTCGCGCCGTTCCGTACCGGTCAATTCAGATCAATGAAGGGACGATCTGATCATGGTTATAATTCATGCTGCCGCCATTGGTCCATTTCGCAGGTGGTTACGCCTCCGCGCCGAGCGAAAAGCTCTCTTGTCGGCAACGGACCAGTTGAGCCGTTTACCCGATGACGTTCTTGGCGACATCGGCATCTCACGTGACGAAATCATGTGCGATTTGCGAAGCCGCGCCATCCGTCATGCGGAGGCAGGCGCGGCCGGCACGACGATCGAGCGCACCAGGATCGCTTCGGCCTCGATCCCGAAACGGTTGGCCGCCGGCAGTGGCTACGCCTCGGCCGAGATCCCCTTTGGCTGGTCCACGAGCGCGCGATCGAGCCTTACATCGCGGCTTCGACAAGCAGCGGCGCGCGGACGGGACCTTCGAACGGCACTACACCTGCGACCCCAAGGACTGAATGTTGACCGACGGGAGCTGGGGAGGATCTCAAAATGATCATGTCAGTTGTTAAGTCCCTCGCGCCTGTGACGCTCGGCACCGTGCTGATCGCAATCAGTCCGGCTTCATTGTCGGCTTCTGACGCTCAGGACCTCGCGTTCGCTCACGCTGACATGCCAATCAAACAGCTGAAAGACGTCTATTTGGATTGCGAGCGGGGAGGCCGCCGGTGCGCTGGGGACGGAAGACGTGATGTACTGTTCGATGCGCGAGTTCCGACTAGGCGCGCGATAGCAGTTTGCGCATAATCAACGATGCATGGCCTTCTGCACCGTGCGACGCGGCCCTGCGATCGACCACTTCGAACCATGTTTGGACCGCGCACTTCGCCGATCAGCGCAGTAACCAACCCGCGGAGTTCCGCGAGCGACAGCCTTCAAACGAATCAGTCGGTGGTAGCGTCACGCATAGGGTGAATCACGAACGCGCTCGCCTGCAAACCCCTTCGCCCGGAAATCTGTCCCGGTTACGCGGTTCGCCAGCAGACTGACAAGGAGCGGCTTCAGCCGATCGCCGATGCTATTTGTTATCTTTGTGCCGAATGGCAGCTTTGCGCCCCGATTTCGGCCGTTCGACTATATCGTTCGAACTGCCGAAAGCTTTCGGGGCTCCGGCCCTCTCAAACCCTCCGCCGCCGTTGTCGCGCATGTGCCGCATGCCACCTGCCGTGCTTTTAGCGAGCCGACCTTACCTCCAGTCTGGAACCTAGCAGTCGCCCAACTGGTTCAACCTTCCGCCACGGCCGGGCAGGGGAGGGCGTGCAAAACGGTAGGCGCGACCTAAGAAACGGTCGCGGTTCGAGTCGGTAGAGGGATACCGCCGAGGGACGCTTTTCCAAGCGCGGAGTTCGAATCCCTCCCTCTCCGCCATACGACATTGTTTACGTTGATAAAAATACAAGAATAGGTTGCGCGTCCGCCATAAAGCCCGCCAACCGAAAAAGGCGTATTCGCGGCACGTCAGCTTACGACACAAATATGCGGGGTTGATGCTTCGACCTTGTAGATGGCAGAGATCAACTTCGGCTTCGCTAAGCGAAGTCGTGGGGTTCATGCGACAGCGGAATCAGGATATGCGACGAGCACCCCGTGCCGGGTCAACCTCGCCGTCGGGAAGTACCGATCGGTGCGGAACCAAGCGGATTCACGCTTGTCGGCAGCGGACGCCGGCGGTGGCGGTCAGCACCCGAGCAGGCTCCCAATTAGCGAGACAAACGTCCAGAGCGGAGGCCAATCTTGGCACGCGACTTCGCCAGCCTGAACGACCGCTCTCCTCGGCTTAGTCAAGCATACCTACGGAATGATGCGCCTGGCCGGTGACAAATGAATCTCTGCTGGACCGCCGATGATATGGGGAGGCGCTCGCAAATCGCGCCCTACGCGCGGGTTGATCGGTTGATCAACATCAAAGCTTGAATATGAGAAATGCGCTAACTGTGACGGCGGTGGTCACCGTGGCTCGAGTGTCAGCAGATGTGGTAAGGTTGAGTGTCGGCGAGTAGCAGAGGTCCAGCAACAATGACTTTGAGGCGAACCAGAGCTTACGGCGCATCCGGCTTGGTTCTAGCGGTTTGCACTGTGTTTGCTTGGCAGAACGCCACTGCTGCTCACAATTGCCACGCAGCCGCGACGCCTGGCGTCAATTGGCACGAGTGTGACAAGAAGCTTCTCATCCTAGAAGGACAGGACCTGAGCGGGGCGAACCTGTTCGGTGTTGATTTCACTTCGACCGACCTCAGGAACAGCAATCTCCTTGCGGCAAATCTTGAGAAGGCAACGCTTGTGCGTGCTTCCCTGGCCGACTCGACCGCCAAAGGCGCCCGGTTCGACAGAATCGAGGCCTACAGGACCGACTTCAGCCGTATGGACGCGCAGGGCGCTGTGTTTGCGAGCGCGGAAATACAGCGCTCGAATTTCCAGGGCGCCAATCTGACCAATGTTGATTTCACAAAGGCAGAATTGGGGCGTGCGCAGTTCCATGACGCCGATATCAGCGGCAGCCGCTTCTCGTTTGCCAATCTCGCACGGGCGGACTTCCGAGGAGCGACGTTCACCGCGCCGATAGACTTTGACCGCGCCTTTTTCTTTCTGACCCGTATCGAGGGCGTCGATCTTTCCAATTCGGCGGGTCTGTCCCAGTGGCAGCTCAACATGGCTTGCGGAGACGCCCGGACCGAGTTGCCTTCTGGCTTGACGAGGCCTGAAGATTGGCCCTGTCAATTCCAGCAGGAATAGTTGTCGGCAAGCGAACTGTGCAATGCTGCACCCGACAGGATTTGAACCTGTAACTTCTGCCTTCGGAGGGCGCAGATCCTCCGCCAAGGTGGCACGTTTCTGCGGTATTGCTATTGGCGAAATCGCGGCCGAAGGGTGTTTGTGCCCCTTCCGTTCACCGCTACCGGTTCAATCGAACCGGTAGCTCCTGTCCGAATAAGTGGCAGCAACTCTTGTATCGTCGAGAATGACTACCATCGTCGTGATTATCATTCAGAAGCCTGGCACCAACGCGTCGATCATACTCGCCTCGCAGCACTTGAAATAGGCCGCGGCATCTTGGGGGGCTTAAGCTTTCGTCGGTCAAACGCCTGTCGAATGCATCTAGAGCGTTCATTCAGCAGCTTGGTGAGTCCGTTCGACCGGCGTGTACTCGTTTGTCGAAGGTTCAGGAATACAGTCGCAACGGCCTCACTATGTGATCTGGAAGGTCAACTGCTGATCCTCCCGCTCAACTCCTAATGAACCAGCGGATGCCGGGCGAATGGCGCTCCAGGCCGCTACTTGGGCGACGAATAGAGGCATTCACTCACGACCGCTGCGGGTTCTTCGACGACCCGCTGTCGTATGACTTACCTTGCGTAGACACAGCTTGTGAAAACGCGCGATAAGGTCGGCCTGCGCTAGATTCAAAGATGGCCGGGGCACCAGAAGATGGCACACCGAATGTGCAACGCAATGCTTGGCTTCGCGGCACTTGCCCTAGCCGCGTGCCAATCGGCTCCTGAAACGTCGCAACCGGCCACTCTCGAACCTGCGTTAGAACCTGGTGCCATTCCTCCCCAACCTGCCTTGGTTCCTTCCGGCTCAGCAATCATGCATCAAACCGTGGCGGTCACTCCCCCTGGCAAGGGCGTTCCAACAAAGTACGCTGCTTTTTCGGGTCTATGGGCCGGACGACTGGATGGGATGTATGACGCCAAACTTGCTGTTCAGACGATTTCTTCCGATGGGAAGGTGACGGTCACCTATGCGTGGGGAAATCTGGGCGACAACTATCCGGGGGAGGCCGCCGGCGCTGGAAGAATTGTGGGGACTACGTTGAAGCTTGAGCGCCTACCGAATGGCGCGGAGGTCAGTTTTGTTATGCTGTCCGACGGAGCCCTCGCCGGAACCGTTAGGCTTGCTGGCCAGACCTACACGGGCGCGTTCCTCAGGCAATGATCAAAGACGCATCTGAAGGGCTATGGAGAGGGCCAAACGACTGTTCCAATTTTGCAGCCTGTTGTTACCGGAGTGGGGGCCGTGCAGGTCGTGATCCCCAGATGAGCCACAACTCGATGCAAATGATCGTCGAACTTCTTGCCCGCCGCCTTGACGGCAAGCGCGGCCTGATCACCCTTCGCCTCCCGAATGACGGCCTCGATGCTCTGGCGGTTGATATGCGAGAAATAGCTGTCGCCGGTCGACTCGAACCATTTCGCCATTTTCACCTCAAGAGCCTATCCAAGCCGCTCTGCGTGCTCGAAAGCGCCTTTACGGTCATAGCAATGAAGCGCACAGCGTTGACGGAATGAGCCGCCGCAAAAGGGGCGGCGCCGATCCGCGGATGCGGATCCGCGTCGATCCTGCACGGAGCGCGGCGCTAGCAGCGCGGAGGAAGGACGGGGAGACCGAACTTCGCCATGCTGGCGCTAATGAAGCCGCGGCTGGGACCGCCTCACTTGGCGGAGACGGTGCGGATCACGACCAGCCGGTCGGCCCCAGATTCTGGCAGCCAAACCTCTCCGCGGCGGCCATTGATCTGGCGGACATCAGCGTTTTCCGTGGACTTGGGGTACGTCGTAAACTTGTCTGTCTGCGGATCGAACGCGTGCACGGCATTCCCTCCGAAATCGGAGAGCCAGACAATGTCGCGCTCGTCCACATAGACCGCATAGGTGCGAGGAAGGTCGCCGGGCAAACGCCAAGCGTTCCAGCCGCCGTCATGGGGGTCGTAGACCGATACCTGTCCCGCGTTCCATTCCGAAATCCAAAGCCGTCCCCGGCTGTCCGACCACACGCGGCGCGCCCCCTGGTCCGGGGTCGGAGGCTCGATCACTCGAGCTTCACCGCTCTTGCGGTCGATGCTTGCCAGATAGCTGCCGGCGAGCGACACGAAGTAGACGTCTCCGTTGGGGGTCGCAGTAATCCCGTAGGGGCCGCGGCCCTCTGGAGCGTGGAAAATTTTCATGTCGCCCGTCGCAGGGTCGAGCCTTCCGTAGATTCCGCTCTGCCCGGTGAACCAGAGGAGGCCGTCGCCGTCGAACGCGGCAGTATTGAGATTGGCGTAGCCGACGTCCTGCGGAAGCGCCCACACCTTGATTTCCTCGGTTGTCGAGTCGAAGCGCACGATCGCGTTGAGCCCGCCATCGGTTATCCACGCGTCACCGTCCGGACCCTGGATGACACCGTGAGGGCTGGATCCTTCGCCAAGCGGTACTTGGCGAACCTTGCCGGTCTCGGGATCGAGAATACCCAGTGCCCCCTGTTGCTGGGCCGTGTACCAGATGTCTCCGTCGGGCGCGGGCGCGACGTCATGGGGATGCGCGCCCTGCGGGAGACTGTAGACCTGACGTTCCTGCGCGTCGGCCGGGAAGGCGGCAAGGCTGGCGGCGAGTGCGATAAAGCGGAAGAGGCGGCGCATGAGAACTCTCCATGCTGCGGCATGTGCCACTACTCTAGGCGCAAAGTTCGTCGCAGCAATGACGGATCGGGAAAATCACGGCGCCCTGCACTGCGTTTCACCGCCCCGCGGATCGGCCAATCCAGCCCGCTGTTGGGGCAGCCTTGGGGTTCGACTGACGCGCTTATGGAACCCAATCCGGCTTGACAAGGATGGGTATTCAACAGGCGCAATGCGCCAAAAGCTCTGGCGCGAAGGGCAAGCATCTTGCCGATATGGCCATAGCCGAGGATGCCAATGCTGAATCAATTTCTGCGGCGTCAGGTGGGAGAAATAGTCTCGGCAGACGTCATCGATCGGGATGATGGCCTGACCACCATACTGAGCCATCAAAAGCAGTGCCGTGTTCATGCCGGGTTACCACCTAAGTCTGGAACCTAGCAAGCCGCCCGACGGGTTCAACCTTCCGTCACGGCCGTGCAGGGGAGGGCGTGCAAAACGGTAGGCGCGACCTAAGAAACGGTCGGGCTCGAGTCAGTAGAACGCTACCGCCTTTCCCCACATCCGCGCTACCTACTTCGTTGCGGCGGGTGAGGACCCAACTGGACTCCATTTGGGCGTATCCCGCAAAAAAAGCGCCTCTGAGGCGATGATCGAAAACGCACTCTTGTTTTTGATGGGCTCAGCAGGAACAAAACCCAATAGTATTAGAATTTGCGGATGGTATTATCTAAGTATCGATAAGAGGTAATTATCGATAGTGAGGGTTGTCCCAAGGAAGACCCGGTGTGAATGAAGCAAAGTGCAAGATAGCTTCAGCAAGTCGAATCGGCTAAAGCGATATCAATGGCTTACGACGTCACCAGTTTGCATCAAGAGAGGCTGGAGACGGGCCGCAAGCGGGTGCGCCGATTTTTGCCTAAGAATTTCAATTGGCAGCGCCAGAGCGAAGGCCGGAACGACGCCCGATGACTCTTTTTGACCTTGACCGTACCAATGCAATCCCGTGGCGCGACCTCGCGGGACCGCTCGTCACCGCAGAGGATTCTTTGGCGCGCCTCGATGAGCGGCTGGCCAGAAGTCCGGTGCGCGAAGGTTTTGTCGCGCGCACGCATTTCTACGCCGCCGCCGCCGCGCTGTGGCTCGAGGGCGAGCTTGTCCATGTCGAGGATCTGGGTCCTACACGACACCCACATGGACATCCGCACGCCGACCCACGAGCTCACCCGTGCCCATGCGGTGCTGCGGGCACGGCGGCTGATTGTTGCCAACAGGCCGGACTGGGCGCTGAGCCCGAACGGCCTAAGCCAATTGCGCGGGCGTGGCGCTAGCGCCCAGAACGCTTTGCCACCGGAGCGTCATGCGACGGCAGCGGAGGGCGCCGGTGATGAAGAGGCGGGCGAGTCGGCCAACGACGATCTGAACGATGGCCTCGGCGCCGAATTTGCTGCCATCGATGCGCTGCTCGATCGCACGCGCAACGTGCTCGACGGGCTCGCCGCCGCGCCGGTTTCGCGACCGCAACAGGTCCCGACGGACGAAAAAAATCCGCTCGTCTACGATCCCGACTGGGACGAGGAGGAACGGCTGTCGGACTGGCGGGCTATGTTGAACCGGACCACTGGCCAGCCGCCCGTGCTGAGCGCCGCCCTGCTATGGGATGCGTGGGAAACAAAAGAACCGCTGCAGCATCTGCCCTGGCTCGGACACCTGCTCGTCGGCGCCATGCTCAGGCAGGTCCGAAAAACGAGCGCACACCTCGTCTGTCTCAACACCGGGCTGCGCGCCATTCCGCGCGAAAGGCGGCGCGCCCGCGACAGGACGGCGCGGCTGATCGGGTTTCTGGAGGGCGTCACTGAAGCGGCCGTCGCCGGGCTGAAGGAACACGACCGGCTGGTGCTCGCCCGGGAGCAGATGGCTCGGCGCCTGCGCGGCCGGCGGGGGCATTCGAAGCTGCCGCAACTGGTCGAGCTGGTGCTCGCCCGGCCGCTCGTCTCCACGGCGATGATCGAAAAGGAGCTGAAGTTAAGTACACGCGGCGCGCTTAATCTCGTCGCCGAACTCGGCCTGCGCGAGATCACGGGCAGGGGACGTTACCGGGCGTGGGGGATCCTCTGACAGCTCGCGTGCGCGCGGAAAGTCGCCTGGCACGCCGGCGTGCGACCGCCACCACCGTGCGATTGCGAGTCGCTTCGTCTTGGCAGCGGGAACAGGCTTCCCACTTCATAGCTCGGACCCTGACTATCCAGTTTCCTCATCTTCTCTGGCGCGCCAAACCTTCGAACGCATTGATGTGAATCGCGACTACGAGCCGACTTCTTCAACGATATCCGCGCAATTCGCTCGTTTGACGATCGCCAGCTGTTTAGTTCTGCGGCTGTAAGTGCACGTACAGCTCTCAGCCAGTGTCGCTTTCGAGGTCCTAGAGTCTTTCACGTTTTGACGGAAGCGTATCCGGCGTTTGCGAAGTAGTTTTTGCATTCGCCGGGTTCGATCGTCGCAACGAGGTGGCCGATGTGGCGCC